>NZ_CP009962.1:4980917-5292224 GCF_000786695.1 Collimonas arenae
GGCCTCACAGGCCGACGGCCTTCTTCACCAGCCCGAATACCTCGGTGTTGTCGAGCACGCCCCGAATGTTTTCCGCACCCATGCCTTGTGCGCCGATAAAGACATTGGTGCCGCCGTGCGTTTCGCCGCCCGCTTCCGTCGGAATCACCGACTCTTGCATATAGTCTTTGTCCGCCACCTGCATATCAGACAGCGCGCCGCGTGCCGCTAGGTGGTTCGGACCATTGCCAAAGCCAATCACGGTATATGGATTGCCATTGATGTCACGCTCAGGCTGGCCGGTCAGGACATTCTTCACCACGCCCAGTACGCCAGGTTCGCTGCTAGTAGTCTTACCGGTACGCTTGGCATAGCCGTTCAACAAGATCGAATGATCGTGGTCGGCGGTGACAACCACTAGGGTGTTCTTCAGGCCTGGATCGACTTGCTGCATCTTGTCCAGCGCAACCTTGATTGCATCGTCGAACGCGACGGTTTCCTGCAAGGCGCGACGGGCGTTAGTGGCGTGCAGCGCATGATCGATACGGCCGCCTTCCACCATCAAGAAGAAACCCGTCTTCTTGCTGTTCAATAGATCGATCGATTTGCCGGTCATCTGCGCCAGGCTAGGTTCCTTGGTCGCATCGCGGTCGAGGTCGTAAGTCATATGGTCCTTGTTGAACAGGCCCACCACTTTCGTTGCGGAATTGCTGATCTTATCGAAATCAGCAAAATTTGCCGCATAGGTATATCCCGCGGCCTTGAATTCAGCCACCAGATCGCGGCTGTCGCTGCGCTTGCTGTCTGCATCGGTCTTGGGCAGGAAATGCCGGCGGCCGCCGCCAAAAATGACATCGACGCCATTGGTGAGCTTGCCGTTGAAACCGACGCCCTTCGGCGTCAGCTGCGCCGCAATATTGTTTTCACCGTCGCGATGACAAATATGCGAATAGGTCGCTGCCGGCGTGGCATGGGTAATCCGCGTAGTAGTGACGACACCGGTGCTGTAGCCCTTGGCTTTCATGATTTCCAGCAAGGTATCGGCCGGCGTGCCGTTGCCACTCGGACAAGTACTGTCCGCGCCGCTGACATAGCTCTTGCCGCTAGCGTCCCGAGCGCTGGTATTCGCCGACATCGAGATCACCTCATTATTAGCCTTGACCCCTGTCATGTAGGCGGCCATCGATGGCGCGCTGTCGGTGACCTGAGCGTCGTTCGAATAGGTTGTCACAAAACCGGTTTCCGGCAAGGTATCGACGGTCAGGTCGCCGTCCTCGCCCACCTTGTAGATGCGTGCTGCGGTCATGGTGGTGATGCCCATGCCGTCGCCCAAGAAAAAGATGACGTTCTTTGCTGCCGGCTTGACCTCCGGCCGTTCAATCGGTGTATCCACTATCGAATTGCTGGATCCGTTGCACCCCGCCAACGCCACCGATGCCGTAGCAGCGGCAATCAACATGCTGAATTTCATTCGTCGCTCCGTGTTATCAATCAGAATTTGTAAGTATTTGTAATAATTTGTTACAACTGTAACTGCAACTTGTTACAACTTGATGACGACGGAACGATCGGGTTCAATTGGATGGGAAAAACTGCGCGCAAGGATACTCTGAGCGTCAAGCCAAGACACGCGCAAGACGGCATATGGAATGCAGCCAGAGACTGCAGGCCCGCGCATTGACGGACCAGCTATTTGAATAATTCTTTAAAGGGTGGCGAAAAGTTTATTGCAAGAACAAGGCACAGCAAAAGCGCGCTTGGTTTTGAAAAGACTTACTGACGGGCGGAAACGGTATGCAATGGCGACGCATCTTTGTATTCCCAGCGTTTCCAGGCAGCCAGTACGGCATTTGGATACTCCGGCCGACCACGGCTGCCGTTATAGCGTCCAAGGGCGAGATACAGATTGCCCTGTTCCATATCGATATACATACGCAAAATAGAACAGCCATAACGCAAATTGGTTTGCATATCGAACAGTTTGCTGCGATCGGCATCGCCGATCACACGGCTCCAGAACGGCATGACCTGCATGTAGCCATGCGCGCTGACGCTCGACAAGGCATATTTGCGGAATGCCGACTCGACCTGGATCAGGCCCAAGACCATGGCCGGATCTAGGCCGGCGCGCTTGGCCTCGTACCAGGCTGTTTCCAGGAACTCGATGCGCATCTGCGCGTCCGGTAACTTCTTCTTCAGGCGCTCCGACATTTCACCCAGCCAGTACAGGTACTGGATACGCTGGTCGATATCATTGAATTTTGGTTTGGGCGGCCGTGCATCGTTGATGGCGCGTGACAAGGCCAAGCGTACCGAATCCGCCATTTCTTCTTCTTTTTGATTTCCAGCATGCGCCATGCCGCTCAACAGCAGCAACACGGACAACATGCTCATCCAACGAAACCAGCGCAATCGATACTCCCTAAAAATCACTTTTTATTTTTGGTGAAGTATACAAAGAAAACGGCGCAGGAAACCGTTGCGCCGTTATTTTGTTGTATTTAGGAAACCAATCAGCTTCAGGAAGCCAGCTTGGCTTGGATGAAAGTTTGCATTTCAGCCAATGGCACTGTTGTTGCTTCGGTATCGCGCCGGCCCTGATATTCGATCTGGCCATCCTTGAGGCCGCGGTCGCCCACCACGATCCGGTGCGGCACGCCGATCAGCTCCCAATCCGCAAACATGGCGCCAGGACGTTCACCCCGATCGTCGAGGATGACATCCACGCCGGCAGCCAGCAATGCCTCGTACAGCTTGTCGGTTTCAGCTTTTACCGCCTCGCTGCGGTCATAGCCCATCGGGCACAACACCACTTCAAACGGCGCAATGGAGAGCGGCCAGATGATGCCCTTATCGTCGAAATTTTGCTCGATTGCAGCACCCAGGATACGGGTAATGCCAATACCGTAGCAGCCCATTTGCAGCATCTGCGGCTTGCCGCTTTCATCCAGGTAGGTCGCCTTCATCGATTCCGAGTAGGCGGTGCCGAGCTGGAATACGTGGCCGACTTCGATGCCGCGCAGGATCGCCAGCGCACCCTTGCCGTCGGGCGACGGATCGCCTTCCACCACATTGCGGATATCGAACACCATCGGCTCAGGCAAGTCGCGGCCCCAGTTGACGCCGGTGTAGTGAAAATCGACTTCATTGGCGCCGCTGACGAAATCGTGCATGTTGGCGACGGTCACGTCGGCCACTACGGTCACCGGCTTCTTGGTGTTGACGGGTCCCAGATAGCCAGGCGGAGTGCCGAAATACTCGACGATTTCTGCTTCCGTAGCAAAACGATAACCTGCCAGGCCGGGAATCTTATTAGCCTTGATTTCATTGAGTTCGTGATCGCCGCGCAGCATCAGCAGCCAAATTGCCTTGCTGGCCGGTTCCTTATCCGTTGCTTCTTTTTCAACTGCAAGCACGATCGACTTGATGGTTTGCGTCAACGGCAGTTGCAGCAATTCCGCCACCGCCTCGCATTTAGCCTTACCCGGCGTCGCTGTCTTGGTCAGCGCTTGGGTTGCGGCAGCGCGGGCCGGGATCAGCGGCAGGGATTCGGCGGCTTCCATATTGGCGGCGTAATCCGAATTCGGGCAGTACACGATGGCATCTTCGCCGGTCGCCGCGATCACATGGAACTCATGCGATCCGGTGCCGCCGATGGCGCCGTTATCGGCGGCAACTGCACGGAACTGCAAACCAAAACGGTTAAAAATACGGACATAGGCGTCATACATGATCTTGTAGGACTGCTTCAGGCCATCCAGGTCGCGATCAAATGAGTACGCATCTTTCATGGTGAACTCACGGCCGCGCATCAGGCCGAACCGTGGCCGCCGCTCATCACGGAACTTGGTCTGGATATGATAAAAATTGACCGGCAGCTTACGGTAGGAACGCAGTTCGGTACGGGCGATGTCAGTAATCACTTCCTCGGAAGTCGGCTGGATGATGAAGTCTCTGCCGTGACGGTCCTTGACGCGCATCAGCTCAGCGCCGTATTTCTGCCAGCGCCCGGTTTCCTGCCACAGCTCGGCAGGCTGCACCACCGGCATCAGCAGTTCAACAGCTCCCGAACGGTTCATTTCCTCACGCACAATGTTCTCGACTTTACGGATCACGCGCAGGCCCATTGGCATATAGGTGTAAATACCGGAACTGATGCGCTTGATCATGCCGGCGCGCATCATCAGTTTGTGACTGACGATTTCAGCGTCGGATGGAGCTTCTTTGAGCGTGGAGATAAAAAAACGAGAGGCGCGCATAACGATGAATTCTTTTTAAAAAGAGAGGGTTATAATCAACTCAATTTTAAAGGATTAGCTGGCTGATGCGCCTACTCTTTGCACATTTGATTGATGTTCTGGCTATTGTTGCTGCTAGCCGGGGCATATTGCGCGCCTAATCGGGCGAGGACAGAGTCATTCGCCGGACTACGGCGGCAGCTTTGTTCCGCAATGATGACAGCAAGCAAGGAATCAGGCATGAGAACGCCTGGCCGCAGAAAGTTTTGAGGTAACAACATGCTTGACCGTGAAGGCTTTCGCCCGAACGTCGGCATTATCTTGCTCAATACCCAGAATGAAGTCTGGTGGGGCAAGCGCGTGCGCGAACACTCGTGGCAATTTCCACAGGGCGGTATCAAATACGGGGAAACCCCGGAGCAGGCTATGTTTCGCGAACTCGAGGAAGAAATCGGGTTGAAAGCGGAACACGTCAAGATCATCGGCCGCACCCGCGACTGGCTGCGCTATGAAGTTCCTGATCATTTCATCAAGCGTGACGTACGTGGGCATTATCGCGGTCAAAAGCAGATCTGGTTCCTGCTTCGCATGACCGGACGCGACTGCGACGTCAACCTGCGCCTGACCGAACATCCGGAATTCGACGCCTGGCGCTGGCATGACTACTGGGTGCCGCTGGATGTCGTGATTGAGTTCAAGCGCGATGTCTATCAACGCGCATTGCAAGAATTATCACGTTTTCTGACACGGCCATTACAAAATACCCCGCATCACGCCCGTCATTTGCGCACCGGCCATGGGCCGCGTGCATCGACGCAATCCACACCGGCTATTGCCGAACCCGAAAAAAAGTGAGTATCTCCATGGCTTTAGTTTTACCTGTTCCAGCCAGCGCAAAGAAAATCGTGCAATTGCTGGCCGCCAGCCTGCTGTTGCTGGGCTGCGCCACGTACGTACACGCTACCGATACATTTGATATAGGTGGCGCCAACAAACTGAACCCCGATTTCGACGACGACGACGGCAAAGCCTGGCAAGAAATCAAGGCTGTGTTGCCGCCAGCGCCGCAAGCCGCCAATCTGGTGTCGTTCTATGTCAGCCCGACCGCCACCATGAATTTCTTCATCGACGTCAATTCGATCTCGGCCGACAAGGATGGCGTGGTGCGCTATACGCTGGTCAGCAAAAGCCAGGGCGGCGCGGAAAACGTCAGCTATGAAGGCATTCGCTGCGAAACCTATGAAAGCAAGATGTATGCATTCGGCCAGAAAGATGGCAGCTGGTCCCGGGCGCGCCTGAACGACTGGAAGCGGATCAGCGAATCTGCGGGCAACCGCCATCATGCAGCATTGGCCCAAGACTTTGTGTGTCACGACGGCATGGTGGCCGGCAAGGTGGGAGATATCCGCGACAGGATTCGCCTGAACCGCCCGATCAAACCGGGTAGCTGACCGCTAACATTGGCTACAAATAAAAAACGGCTCCTGCATTATGCGGAGCCGTTTTTGCTTGCCTTGCCTTGATCAGGTCGTTATTACAGCAAGACCATATTGTCGCGGTGAATCAGCTCCGATTCCTCGACAAAACCCAGGATCGCCTGGATTTCCGCCGAAGGATGACGCATGATACGGCGCGCTTCCGAACTGGTGTAATTGCTGATCCCGCGCGCAATGGCGTGACCGTCGACATCGGTGCAGGTGATGACATCGCCACGGCCAAATTCGCCGGAAACCCCAGTGACGCCGATCGGCAACAGGGATTTTCCTTCATTGCGCAATTTCTGCACTGCGCCGGCATCCAGCATCACCTTGCCTGCCGTTTTCAGGTGATCCGCCATCCACTGCTTGCGCGCGGTAAGCTGTCCGGTCTGCGCGACCAGTTGGGTACCGATGGCTTCTCCGCTTGCCAGCCTGGTCAGCACCGCATCTTCACGGCCCCAGGCAATTACTGTGTGTGCACCGGAGCTGGCGGCGCGCTTGGCTGCCAGGATCTTGGTGATCATGCCGCCGCGACCGATGCTGGTGCCGGCGTCGCCCGCCATGATTTCCAATGCCGGATCACCAGCTTTCGCCTCATGCACGAATTCGGCATTCGGATCTTTACGCGGATCGGCCGTGTACAACCCTTTTTGATCGGTCAGGATGATCAGGGCGTCGCCCTCAATCAGGTTGGCGACCAGCGCACCCAGAGTGTCGTTGTCGCCGAACTTGATTTCATCTGTTACCACCGTATCGTTCTCGTTGATGATCGCCACTACACCGAAACGCAGCAGGGTAAACAAGGTCGAGCGCGCATTCAGATAACGTTCACGATCGGCCAGGTCGGCGTGCGTCAGCAAAACCTGGGCGGTGCGGATATCGTGGGCGCGAAAGCTGGTTTCATAGATTTGGGCAAGGCCCATCTGGCCCACTGCTGCGCAAGCCTGCAGTTCATCGATGCTGGTCGGCCGCTTGTCGAAGCCGAGCCGCTGCATGCCTTCGGCCACCGCGCCGGAACTGACCAATACCACTTCCTTGCCCATCGCCCGCAACTCGGCGATCTGGGTCGCCCATTTGGCGATGGCGCCGGCATCCAGCCCCTTGCCGTCATTGGTTACCAGGGAGGATCCGACTTTGATAATGATGCGCTTGGCTTTTTGAATGACGGAATTCATATTTTTATCTATAGCGGCCATCTTGCTGGCATGAGCAAAGACGACGGACAAAAAATAAGGCCGTTATCGATGCGGGCCTTTACTTCTCCCCCATCAACAACGGCCGCCAACTACAAGTTTAGTCCAGTATCTTGAAACGCGGATCGTCCGGATCGATCGACAGGATAGTTTGCGCTTCCACCACCATCTGCTTCTCTTCCGAACGGGTTTCCTGCTGACGCTTTTCCGCCAGGTAACCGTAGATTTCGGTGACCAGTTCAGGACAACCGTCGCGGTTCAGCGCGGAAATCTCGAATACAGGGCCTTTCCAGCCGAAACGCTTGATGAAATCCTTGACGCGCTTGACGCGCTCGCCTTCCGGAATCACGTCGATCTTGTTCAGCACCAGCCAGCGCGGCTTGTCAAACAGCGACTGGTCGTACTTTTTCAATTCCTTGACGATCGCCTTGGCTTCCTTGACCGGATCAACCGTGTCTTCGAACGGCGCTAGATCGACGATGTGCAACAGCAAACCGGTGCGCTGCAAATGCTTCAGAAACTGGATACCCAGTCCGGCGCCTTCCGCAGCGCCTTCGATCAGGCCCGGGATATCGGCGATGACGAAGCTTTTTTCATGGCTGACGCGGACCACACCCAGATTCGGATGCAGCGTGGTAAACGGATAATCGGCGATTTTCGGACGGGCATTCGACACAGCGGTAATGAAAGTCGATTTACCGGCATTCGGCTGTCCCAGCAGGCCGACATCGGCCAATACCTTCAACTCCAGCCGCAATTCGCGGCGTTCGCCTTCCTTGCCGTCGCTTTTCTGGCGCGGTGCACGATTGGTCGACGACTTGAAGTGGATATTTCCCCAACCACCCTCGCCGCCCTTGGCCAGCAAAACTTCCTGGCCGTGATCGGTCAGATCGGCGATGGCTTCGCCGGTGTTGACGTCAACGATCAGGGTGCCGACCGGCATGCGCAGCTTGATATCGTCCGCGCCCTTGCCGTAGCAATCCGAGCCGCGGCCGTTTTCACCGCGGCCAGCACGATGCATCTTGGAGAAACGATAATCGACCAGAGTGTTGATGTTACGGTCGGCAACAGCCCAGATACTACCGCCTACGCCACCGTCGCCACCGTCAGGGCCGCCAAACGGGCGGAATTTTTCACGGCAAAAACTCGCAACCCCATTGCCGCCATCGCCGGCAATGACTTCGATTTTTGCTTCATCTATAAACTTCATTCGAAGGTCCTAATGAGGTTGGAGGTTAAATTCTTATTGAAATGCACAGGTAACTCTACCGATTTTTGCACACTGTTGCAGTGAAGGTAGAAGCCAGCATTGCAATCACGACAACAATGGCAGGCAAAACCGCAGCCGGCAACCATGGAGTTGCCACGCGTTGGATGCCAGCAAAACATTGTTTTACGACCAGAAACTAAAAAGGCTCTACCAGCGGCAGAGCCTTTCGTAGCAAGGCCGGAGCCCTGCTTATGTCGGTGCTTAGGTCTTGCTTAAGCTGCTACGACAGTAACGTAGTTACGCTGTGTAGCGCCCTTGGTTACGAATTGTACTTTGCCGTCGATCAGTGCGAACAGTGTGTGATCCTTGCCCATGCCAACATTTTCGCCTGGATGCGTCTTAGTGCCGCGTTGACGAATAATGATGCCGCCAGCGTTGATCGCTTGGCCACCGTAGACCTTGACGCCGAGTCGCTTTGACTCTGAGTCACGGCCGTTGCGCGTAGTGCCGCCGCCTTTTTTATGTGCCATTTAAAACTCCTGGTATCTGGTTAAGCCGATCGACGCAAATTAAGCGTTGATCGAAACGATTTGAATTTCGGTGTAATTTTGACGATGGCCTTGATGCTTCTGGTAATGCTTACGACGACGCATTTTGAAGATCTTGACTTTATCGTGGCGACCTTGCGCCAATACCTTAACCGACACCGTAGCACCTTCGACCAATGGGGCACCAAACTTAATGGTGTCGCCAGCGCCAACTGCAAGCACTTGATCAATAGTGAGTTCGGTGCCAATGTCTGCAGGTATCTGTTCTATTTTAAGTTTTTCGCCGGCAACAATCTTATATTGTTTGCCACCGGTTTTTATGACCGCGTACATATGAAACCTCATCGAAATGATTGAAGACTGTTAAAAAAATTCTTTCCTAAAACACCATATTCAGCGACGGTGCTGCATAAAATCGCTGGGCGGAATCGGGAGAACCTGAGATTGTACATGGACTTGGCACTTTCGTCAAAAACTCTTGACAAGTGCGGAATTCGCCACACTTCCACGTTTCCTCATGGCAACTCGGTGCAAATTACCCCATTGACTGACTTGTCAGGACAGACTTACCAGCAGCGCAGCGGCCTTTTTCATATAATGACGATATTCTGAACTTTTTTTAAGGTATTGCCATGAGCGATGTACAAGCGTGGATCAAGGAAACCGTGACCAGCAACCCAGTGGTGCTGTTCATGAAAGGAACCGCGCAGTTTCCACAATGCGGATTTTCCGGCCGCGCCATCCAGTTGTTGAAAACCAGCGGCGCCGAAAACATTGTCACTATCAATGTCCTGGAAGACCCGGTCGTGCGCCAAGGCATCAAGGACTACTCCAACTGGCCTACCATTCCGCAACTGTATGTCCACGGTGAATTCGTCGGCGGCTCAGACATCATGAATGAAATGTTTGAATCCGGCGAACTGCAAACCCTGTTGAAGGCCTGAGCCAGCAAGTGGTTCCTGCCAGCACGCCGCCACGCCGCCTGATTGTCGCCATCACCGGCGCCACCGGCGTGATTTACGGCGTGCGGCTGCTGCAATTGTTGCGAGAACTGCCCGGTGTCGAATCCCATCTGATGATTTCCGATGCCGGCGTACTCAACCTGCATCAGGAACTGGAGATGCGCCGCAAGCAAGTCGAGGCGCTGGCGCACGTGGTGCACAACGTACGCGACATCGGCGCCTCCATCGCCAGTGGCTCGTTTCAATCCGACGGCATGATTATCGCCCCCTGCTCTATGAAAACCCTGGCCTCGGTGGCCCACGGCCTGTCGGATAACCTGATTGCACGCGCCGCCGATGTGGTTCTCAAGGAACGCCGGCGTCTGGTCCTGATGGTGCGTGAAACGCCGTTCAACCTGGCGCATCTGCGCAACATGACAAGCGTCACGGAAATGGGCGGCATCATCTTCCCGCCGCTGCCAGGCTTTTATCATCGACCGCAGAGCATCGCTGAAATGGTCGACCATACGCTGGGGCGGGTGCTGGACTTGTTTGCGGTCGAGCACACATTGACGCCACGCTGGAACGGCTTGAAAGCGGAATAAAAAAACCGCGTTGCGCGGTTTTTTTATTGGCGGCGCAACCTTAACGACTGTTGCGTCCAGCCAGCCATGCGCTACGCATCGCTGTGCCAAGCGCCGGCTTGGCTTCTGCATCAAGACTGACTTGCGGCGCGCTGTCGGCCAGCAGACGGATGCTGAAAACCAGCAATTCGTCGCGTCGGAAAGCGTGGACCGTGATAGTGTCGCCTACCCGGTAACGCGCCAGCAATGTATCCAGCTTAGCCGGCACCCGGATACCGTCAATTGCCAATAACACGTCGCCGGCCGACAAACCGGCGCGATGCGCGGCGCCGCCTTCATATACATTCGCCAGTCTGCAATCGTTACCGCTGTTGACAGCGCGCACACCCAGCGATGGCTTGCCAGGCTTACGCCGGTCCGCGACAACGATGCCAGTCGGCGCCAACAATTTCGCCAGTGGCAAATCATCGGTTGCCCGAACATAGCGGTCGAAGAAACGCTTTAGCTTGAGGCCCGTCACTTCGTCAAACAACGCTTCGACCGCAGCCTCGCTGACGCCACGGCCGCTCAAGGCATTGTCAGCATAAAAATCGCGGCCATATCTTTGCCACAGGGCGCGCATCACATCGTCCAGCGATTTCTTGCCCTTGGTTTCGCTACGGATGGTCAGATCCAATGCCAGCGCCACCAGCGAACCCTTGGTGTAATAACTGACGATCGCATTTGGCGCATTCTCGTCCTGGCGATAATATTTGACCCAGGCGTCGAAGCTGGATTCCGCCACGCTTTGCTTATGGCGGCCGCTGCCAAGCAGCACGCCATTGACGGTCTTTTCAATCAGCTTGAAATATGCCTGCTGATCAATCAGGCCGCTGCGCAACAGCATCAGGTCGTCGTAATAACTGGTGAAGCCTTCGAACAGCCACAGCAATGGCGTATAGTTTTCGACCTGCAGATCGTAAGGCGCAAAAGCCGCGGGCTTGATACGCTTGACGTTCCAGGTATGGAAATATTCATGGCTGCAGAGGCCGAGGAAGTTGCGATAACCGTCGCTCATTTCAGCCTGGCCCTTGACCGGCAAATCGGCCCGGGAGCAAATCAGGGCGGTCGACGCGCGATGCTCCAGGCCGCCGTAACCGTCGCCCACCGCCAGCGTCATGAACACGTAGCGCTCCATCGGCGCCCGTTTGGCGAATTTGCTTCCGGCTGGCTCGAAGAAAGCAATCTGGGTTTCGCAGATTTTTTTCAGGTCGGCGCTGAGGCGCACCAGATCGAGATTCGGCACATTGCCAGTTATCGCCATTTCATGCGGCACGCCATGGGCCTTGAAACTGAGCAGCTGGAAAGTACCCATTTCGACCGGATGATCGATCAGTTCGTCGTAATTGGCGGCGACATAGCTGCCAAACGATCCGCGCTTGGCTTTCAGCGTCGGCAACGCGGTGGCGATCCGCCATGATTCATAAGCCTCGCCTTGCGGCCGCTGGATATCCACGACATGCATCACACTCTCCTGGCCGACCACGCGCAAGAATACGCTGGCGCCGTTGAAGAAGGCACGGGTCTGGTCCAGATGCGCCATGCGCACAGACAGATCCCATGCATATACCTGGTAGTGCAAGGTCAACGGACCGTCGCACGGTGCGGCTTGCCACGAATGCTTGTCGATTTTCTTGAGCACTATCTTGCGGCCGTTCGATTCGGCACGGATCTGTACGATGTTGCGTGCGAACTCGCGGATCATATAGCTGCCCGGGATCCAGGCCGGCAAGGCGACGATCTGGCCGACTGCGGCAGGCTCGATAATCGTCAGCGTCACGGCAAACAAATGCGCGGCCGGGTCGACGGCGACGATGCTATAGGACAGGCCGCTGCGTGCGGATTTAACGGCGAATTTACTTGTACTTTTTTTCATCTTTTATCCACGAACATTACCGGCAATTACTGTCAGCATCAACGCCGCTACAGCGACGCAGGTCAATTTGAAACGCAGCTCAATAAACCAGGTCGGCAGACCGTACCATGGAAACAGGCGCTTGTCGGCCTGGTAGGCCGCGGTGAATCCTGCGATCAGCAAGGCAAAACCGAAACCGCCGGCCATGGTCGAGAACCAGGCGATGATGGTTGGCGCCACGCCCCAGATCAAGGCCTTGCGGGTGTGATCCGCGGACAGGTTGGCGCGCAGCACCACCGCACCCCAGTGTATCCCGCCCAGGAATGACAGCGCGGCGATGCCATATGCCAGCTGGCCGCGGATGAAATCGCGCAACCAGTCAACACTGACCAGCCAGCTCGCCAGCGTCAACAACACAAATGGGATCAGCCCGGCATAACCGAGTAAATGAATAATGCGTTTGTTCAGGAAATGTGGATTCATCTGGAGGTTCGTCAGGGAAACGTCGGGCGGATCGCATCAAAACACGAGCCGCTTACCTTAATAGCTGCGCAAAAAGACGATAGTGTAGCGGGATTGCGCATATTCGGACGCCCCTCGGTAGCATGGCGTACAAAACACCGGCAGATTCCCGGCTTCAAGGCAAGGATTGTCGTATATCGGCGACGGTGTCGATATCTTGATGTATGCCGGGATCATCCAGCGCCAGCTCAACCACTGGAAACGACTGCAGCAAGCTACGCCCGCCCTGATCGCCGCGCAAGGCAAGCAAACGCGACAGGTGGAAACGGCTAAAACCGACAGGGTTACCGCGTCGCCCTTGATAAGTCGGCACCACAATGTCCGCGCCCTGCTGCAATGCAGACGCCAATGCCTGGAAGGTAGCACTCTGCACATAAGGCATGTCAGCCAAGGCGATGATCCACCCGGCGGCATCCGATGTCTGTTGCACGCCATAGGCCAGCGACGCCGCCATTCCGTCGTCGGCCGCTTCACATTCGATCCAGGGATATTTCGCGACTTGCGCTATCTGATCGGGTACACCCGGCCGTAACACGACGCAGATGGGAAGCGCCGCAGCAAGGTTGGCGGCCGCGTGCGCCAATACAATCTGACCGCCCTCGGTCGGCAATTTCTGCAGCAATTTGCTCTGCATGCCGGTGGAATCAAAACGCCGGCCCCGGCCGGCGGCCAGCAACAGACCGACGATCTGGCCACTATGTTGTGAGAGATTCATGACGGAGAGCGTGCATGTCGTAGAACCTGGCCGGTACCACGGGAAATAAATTACTTCAGGGAGGAAAATTTCGCTTCCATGGTCTTGGCATCGATCCAGCCAGGCGAACGCGAACCGTCGGCAAAAATAATCGTCGGCGTGCCAGTCACGTTCAACTTCTGACCCAATGCCAGAACTTTATCGTTAGGCGCCTGGCAAGATGCAGGCGCGGCAGCAGCGGCTTTACCGTCGACCATCATGTCAGTCCAGGCTTTGTTGCGGTCTGTACTGCACCAGACGTTTCTTGCCTTGACCGACGAGTCTTCCGCCAGGATGTTGTAGAGGAAGGTGTAAACAGTGACGTTGTCGACTTCCTGCAAAGTGGTCTTGTGGAAGCGTTTGCAATAGCCGCAGTTAGGATCTTCAAACACTGCGATCACGCGCTTGCCATTGCCCTTGACCTTCTTCATGGCCAGGTCCAGCGGCAAATCCGCGAACTTGACCTTGCTCAACTCATCGACCCGTTCGCGGGTGAAGTCGCGCGACGACTGTGCATCCATGATACGACCGACGAACACATACTTGGCCGCAGCATCGGTGTAGAAAATGTCGTTGCCGACACGCACTTCAAACAGACCGGAATACGGTGTCCTGGTTACTTCATCGACCTTGGCGCCCTCACCCAGACGCGGCTCGATCAATTTCTTTACTGCCGCTTCTTGCAAGGTTTCGGCACCAGCAACGCTTACCCACAGGCCCAGCAAGGCTGCCAACATTACACTTGTTTTCTTCATTTCAATTCCAGTTATTCGGTTGTCCGACCCAAAGCGTGGGCCATCAGCTGTCGTTTTAAGACTGGTATCTTGTCCAGCAAGTTCAAACCCATGTTGCGCAACAAGCGCGCAGGGCCGAAATCAAATCCAAACAAGCGCTCCAGACCATCGGTAGTCATTTGCATCAACAATATTTCTTCCTTGCGCGAGCGGGCATAGCGCGCCAGCAGATGCTCATCGCCGCAATCGCGATGCGCGCCTCGCTCGGCCAACACCTGGATCAATGCGGCCACATCGCCAAAACCCAGGTTCATGCCATGTCCGGCCAGCGGATGCACCACGTGGCCGGCATCGCCGATCAGCGCCACCCGTGGGGCCACCAAAGCGTGCGGTTTGAGCAGGGACAGCGGAAATGCTTGCACCTGCTCCGGCTGTAACGGCTGCAATTCCCCCAGCTCGTCGCCCGCCAGATGCGACAAGCGAGCGGCCAGTTGCGACAACGGCTCTTCTAATAGTGTCAGCGCCAACGCTTCCGGCGCCGACCAGACCAGGGAAACGCGCTGCCCAGGCAACGGCAGCAAGGCGACTATGCCTTCGGTTTCGGTAAACCATTGATGCGCGATACCATGGTGCGGCCGTTCGCAGGAAAAATTGGCGACCACGCCACGTTGTTTATACGAGCGGTAATCGATCCCGATTCCACACTGGCTACGTACCCAGGATTGCGCACCATCAGCACCGATAATCAATGCTGCACTAATCGCCTCGCCTGATTCCAGCTGCACAGTCGCCGCGGCAGCATCGATTTGCATGCTCTGCACGCGACCGTTGATTACACGCAGATTCGATGCAAATTTAAGGGCGGCATCCAGAGCCTGGTTGAGATTCCTGTCCTCGATGATCCACGCCAGAGCGTCGACGCGCGCACTGTAGGCATCGAATGCGAGACTTCCTGTGTTGCGATCGGTCCCGCCTTTAATCGACATGCCGTCAACTGCTGCGACCCGCGCCGCATCCAGCGCATCCCACACTTTAATCGACGACAAGAGAGAACGTGCAACATGGTTCAACGCATACACACGCGTATCCCAGGAATCTGGCGTGGCCGCTGCAGCAGTTGCTGTCATCCCCAGCAAGATAACGCGCAAGCCCGCTTGCGCCAGGCCAAGCGCCGCTGCTTTACCAACGGCGCCATTGCCGACAATACAAATATCGCACTGATGTTTCACCATCGGCGATGCTCCTGCGCTTTTCGACATTGATCCTATATCTTTCATCTCGCCATTATAGCTATTACGCTCGCAAGGCTGGCAGGCCGCTATAAATAAGGGAAGCGAAGGTCGCTAAAGGCGGATCGGAACGATTCGAAACGGCTCGAATGAAGTTTTTTTAAAAAAATTCAACAATGGGCTTTGCGGATCAAAAATGTTTTGCTATACTCCTGTCCCTTGGCCTGGTAGCTCAGTCGGTAGAGCAGAGGATTGAAAATCCTTGTGTCGGTGGTTCGATTCCGCCCCGGGCCACCAAAATAACAAAAAGGGCTTAGCTTCGGCTAAGCCCTTTTTGCATTTGCGGTGCGATTTTAAGTGGAGCGAAGTAAGGGAAAACGCGAGGGCAATCCTCGCATCCGGCTCGACGAAGCCGTCCGTGACATGAGGGAATGCAACAACAAACGGCAATCCTTTTTTTGTGATCCCCCCGAGATTTGGTAAGATCACTAATTAAGACAATATTTTATATCCCTTTAAAACGAACCAATTGCCGCCTAAACGTTCTATAAACCAATTCGCCAGAACTTTCTGCCTTGGTTTGCCCATACATCTCACTGCTTTATGCTCAAAAACAAATCCCGCAAGTCGATTGAAATAAAGATTGCAACCGTGGTCGCCGTATCGGCGATCTTGCATGATTCCGATCCGATGGCCCTGGAAGCAGCCTTGCAGGAGATGACAGGAGGCACTGCGGATTTCTTTGACAACGAATTTGCCGTCATCGATGTCGCCGCACTGGGACCGGATCACCCCCCAATAGATTGGTCGCAATTAATCTCACTATTAAAAAAGTATCGCTTGAATGCGGTTGCAGTGCGTAATGCGCCGGCTGAAATGGAGGCCGGCATCATCGCCAGCGGACTGAGCATCGATCACGTAGTTGCGGCGCGCCAGGAAGCAGCGCCGCCTCCACCGCCGGCAGCGCCAGCAGCACCGGCGGCAGCACCTGCCAAAGCCGCCGCCAGCACCATGATCATCGATACGCCAATACGCGCCGGGCAACGCATTTATGCACGCGACGCCGACCTGGTGATCACAGCCACAGTTAACAATGGCGCCGAAATCATCGCCGACGGCAGCATCCACGTCTACGCGCCTTTGCGCGGCCGGGCGCTAGCCGGTGCAAGCGGCGATACCTCGGCGCGGATTTTTGCGGCGAGCATGGAGGCGGAACTGGTTTCCATCGCTGGCGTCTATCGTACTTTTGAAAACGGCCTGCCGCCGGAACAAAAGGGCCAGCCCGCACAAATTCGACTGAGCGGCGACCGGATTGACGTACTATCGCTCAATTCCGCTTCGCGCAATTAACTTAAAAGATTTACTTATATCCGCATATCCAAGGAGCTCTTCGTGGCAAAAATCATCGTTGTTACGTCCGGCAAAGGCGGCGTCGGCAAGACCACCTCCAGCGCCAGTTTCGCGTCGGGCTTGGCCATGCGCGGCCATAAAACCGCTGTGCTCGACTTTGACGTCGGCCTGCGCAATCTTGATCTGATCATGGGCTGCGAGCGGCGCGTGGTGTACGACCTGATCAATGTCGTCAACAAGGAAGCCACCCTGACCCAGGCCCTGATCAAGGACAAGCATTGCGAAAACCTGTTCATTTTGCCCGCATCGCAAACCCGTGACAAAGATGCATTGACAGAAGAAGGCGTCGAGACCGTTCTCAACGATCTGATCAAGATGGATTTCGAGTACATCATCTGCGACTCTCCGGCAGGCATCGAACGCGGCGCGGTGATGGCGCTGACCTTTGCCGATGAAGCGATTGTCGTCACCAATCCGGAAGTGTCGTCGGTGCGAGATTCCGACCGCATCCTCGGCATCATCCAGGCTAAGTCGCGGCGTGCGCAAAATGGCGGCGAACCGGTCAAGGAGCATCTGCTGATTACCCGCTATTCGGCAAAGCGCGTCGAAGCTGGCGAAATGCTGTCGTACACCGATGTCCAGGATATCCTGCGCATCCCGTTGATCGGCATTATTCCTGAGTCGGAATCGGTATTGCACGCCTCTAATCAAGGTAATCCGGCGATCCACATCAAAGGCAGCGATGTCGCCCTGGCCTATGAAGACGTGGTCTCGCGCTTCCTCGGCGAAGACGTCGCCCTGCGCTTTACCTCCTATGAAAAGCCGGGTTTCCTGCATCGCATCTTCGGAGGAAAATAAGATGGCATTGCTCTCGTTCTTGTTTAACAGCAAGCCCAAAACTGCGTCTGCCGCCAAGGAACGCCTGCAGATCATCATTGCTCGCGAACGTAATGGCCGTTCGGGCCACGATTTCCTGCCGGCGCTGCACAAAGAGCTGATCGAAGTAATTTCCAAATACACCAAGGTCAATGCTGACGATATCAAGATTTCCCTGGATCGCCAGGGGAATCTCGAGGTGCTGGACGTGAATGTGGTATTGCCTGACGCCTGAGCGGGCCACCAGCGGTGCCCGGCTCGGCAAATCTGTTCGCCGAACAATTATCAAGCGCTCATCGACTAGCTCTGCTCCCTTGCTCAAACAGGCGTTAGCGATTGCCTGCTGGTCCAAAGGTGGAATTTTACAAATCCCGTCGTACACTGTATGACAATCGCAACTTACGCCCCACAAACCCGGCGTCCGCTATAGTGTTGACGTATGTTTTGTTAAATTCAGCCGACATTCCTGTTTTTATTTATTTGTGGCAATTGCAAGACACTGGAAATATATAGAACATTTATCTACAGCAATGTGGCAATAAGAATAATATACTCCTTGTACACGCCACAACACTGATACCGGCCACCAGCGCTGGCAACACCTAACATAGTTAAAATATGAGAATTGCTGTCCTTGATGACGATCCCAGCCAAACCGATCTAGTTTGCCAGGTGCTCACATCCAGTGGTCACATTTGCCATCCGTTTCAAAGCGGAAAAGAAATATTGAACCAGCTGCGCCGGGAAAGCTACGACATGCTGGTTCTGGATTGGCAGGTTCCTGATCTGAGCGGGCCTGAGGTATTGCGTTGGGTAAGAGACAAACTTCCCAAAACCATTCCGGTGCTGTTCATCACTAGCCGTTCCGGCGAAGATGACATCGTGGAAGGCCTTGCCGCCGGCGCCGACGATTACATGATCAAGCCGATCCGGCGTAGCGAACTGGTGGCTCGGGTACAAGCATTGCTGCGGCGTGCGTATCCGATCCAGAACACCAGCGAGCAAATCGTCTTCAACGACTATCTGTTTGAAACGCGCTCAGGACGACTAACCCTGGCCGGCAAGCCAATCGAAATTACCCAGAAGGAATTTGATCTAGCGTTGTTGTTTTTTCGCAACCTAGGCCGCCCACTCTCACGCGCCTATATTCTCGAGGCAGTGTGGTCGCGCGACGTTGACATTCCTTCTCGTACCATGGATACCCACGTCTCGCGAGTACGGAGTAAGTTACAATTACGACCAGAAAACGGCTATCGACTCGCACCGGTTTATAGTTATGGGTATCGATTAGAACAACTAACAGGATAAGGCGCGTTGCGGTTGCGCTGATAGACAAATATGCGCAGCACATTCACAAAACTGGCTTTCCTGGCGCTACTGTTGGCGCCTTCCTCGTCGTTATTTGCCGCCCCGCCAGCGCTTGATCCAGACGCGCTCCAGGTGGGCGCGGCAACCATTACGTACCGTGCACAACTCGGCGACACATTGAGCGTGATCGCAGACCAGCTTACCGGTAGCAAGAGCAACTGGGTGCAGCTGGCCAAACTCAATCGCATCGGCAACGATCGCACCATTCCGATCGGCACCGCCATCATCATTCCGGTATCGCTGTTGCCCGACGAACCTAGCACAGCCCAGGTCGCGGCCATGTCTGGCAATATCGACGGTACCGGCGCCGATGGCCATCCTATCGATATAAATATCGGCACCACGCTGACTGAAGGCGCTATCATCAATACCGGCAGCAACAGCTTTGTGACGCTGAGCCTGCCCGATCAATCGCATATCGCCATACCCTCTAACAGCCAGGTAAAACTGAGCAAACTGCGTACCGCGCGCTATACCAAGAGTCCGCGCACCGAGATTACGCTGCTGAAGGGCCGGGTTGAATCCAAAGTCTCTCCTCTGGAAAAAAATAAAGGCCGCTTTGAAGTCCATTCTCCGCTGGCGGTTGCTGGCGTGCGCGGCACCGATTTCCGGGTGGACCTGGTCGACGGCAAGGTCTTGACCGAAGTGTTGAGCGGTGGCGTTGCGGTCGCCAAGAAGAACAAACCTGCCACGCTGACATTGCATGCGGGCCAAGGCAATATTACCAACACCCAGGGCGTGGGAAAAGCGGTGGCGCTGTTGCCCCAACCGGAATTGACCGGACATCCGCAATTGCAGGAACGGCCGACATTGCACTTTACCGTCAATCCGGTAAGCGGTGCCCGCGGCTATCGCGCGCAAATTGCAACCGACGCCAGCGTCGGCAACATCGTGAGCGAGGCCGAATCGGACAATCCGGAAATTAAGATCGACGGGCTTGAAGACGGCAAGTATTTCGTGCGCATCACCGCACTGGACCAGAGCGGTTTGCAAGGCAAACCGCTGATCGCCGCGTTTACATTGAAAGCACGGCCGGAACCGCCAATCTCAATCGAACCGAAAAACAAATCACGCAGCGAGAACTTAGTGTTTAGCTGGGCCGAAGTCGGCAATGCGCAAGCCTATCATTTGCAGGTCGCCAGCGATGCCGGCTTCAGCCATCTCATTATCGACGAATCCGCCTTGAGCGCGCCCCAGTTCACCGCCGGCAAACTGGCCCTGGGCGACTACTTCTGGCGCGTGGCAACCATTGTCGAAAATGCCAGCGGCCGCGACCAGGGCCCCTACGGCGATCCACAAGCTTTCAGTTTGCTGGCTGCATTGCAAATTCCAAAAATTGCCGATGCGATTGACGGCGACCTGTCGTTCCGTTGGACCGGTGAACCAGGGCAGAAATTCGTGGTCGAGATTGGCCGTGACGCCGGTTTTTCCAGTCTGCTGCTGACCCAGAACACCGAAACACCCGAAATCAATGTGCCACGCCCGGCCAGCGGTACCTACTACATCCGTATCAAAGCGATTGATCCGGATGGTTATGTCAGTCCGTTTTCACCCGCGCAAAAAGTATATATCGGCAGCCGCTGGGTCACCAGCGACGGTTCGCCGCTACGCAACTCTGCCGGTGATACACAAACTGGCTACTAAAACTAACAACCCCATGCCCGCTCGCGCCCACCATTCATGATCAAACAGGTGATCCCACTCATCAAGCGGGTGGCGTTTCGCCAATGGCTGGCGATTACGATTCTGATGCTGATTGTGGCTGGCAGCATGGGCTACGTAAATGGCCTGGGACGACTCGACACTACGTTGTACGACCAGTTCATGCGCGCCGATTCACGTCCCGCACGCGACGACATCATCATCGTCGCCATTGACGACTACAGCATCAGCAAACTGGGCCGCTGGCCGTGGGAGCGCAGCCTGCACGCCAAACTGTTAAACCGGATCATGCATGCCAATCCGCTGGCGATCGGGCTTGATGTCATCATGTCGGAGGCCGAGCAGCCCGGCCAACGCGCCGACGATCGCGCACTCACCAAGGCGCTGACCGCCAGCAAGCTGACCGTGCTGCCGATCGTGGTCGCCAGCGCCGGTCCCGGCCTTAAAGCAATGCTGCCGACCCCGGAATTCCAGGATGCGGCGCGCGGCCTGGGCCATATCCATCTGGAGCTCGATTCGGACGGCGTCGTACGCAGCGTCTTTTTGCAGGAAGGCCAGAACGGCAAATGGTGGCCGCATTTTTCAGTAGCGCTGGCCGGTGTCGCTGGACAAAAGATTACTGATGCCAACGGCAACCTCCCCGGCGCCCGTTTGGACGCGACACCGGCGGACGCCGCGTCGCATAAGGCAGACAGTTGGCAGCGCGACTATCAGATCCAGATCCCGTTCGCCGGCGGCAGCGGCCATTTCCGTTCAGTGCCGTATGCGTCGGTCCTGCGCGGGGACGTTCCCGATCAATTTTTTACCGGCAAATATGTCTTGATCGGCGCCACCGCGCTGGGTATGGCGGATACTTTCCCGACACCCGTCTCGGGAACCTCCGGCGTCATGCCTGGCATCGAAATCCACGCCAATATCCTGGCCGGCCTGCTCGACCATAAGACGATCAGCATCGCACGGCCTTTGCAAACAGCGCTATTCAGCATCATTCCGGTATTGATCGCGCTCTCCAGCTACCTGCTGTGGACGCCGCGCATTTCGTTACTGATTACCTTCTCGCTCATGCTGCTGACGATGGCGGTCAGCTATTTCCTGCTGACGCTGGGCATCTGGCTTGCACCCGCCGCCGCTCTGATCGCAATGGCGATTGCGCATCCGATATGGAACTGGATCCGCCTCGAATCGGCGATTTCCTACCTTGGGCAAGAGTTCATGCTGCTCGACCAAGAGCCGCATCTGCTGCCGGAAGTCAACACCGAACGCGCGCCGCAGCAGGTAGAAGACTTACTGGAACAACGCATCAACGCCATGCGTGTCGCTGCGCGCCGGGTCCGCGATTTGCGCCAGTTCATTTCCGACAGCGTCAACAGCCTGCCGGACGCCACTCTGATCACGACCATCGACGGCCATGTGCTGGTCTCCAATCAATTCGCGCGCGACTACTTCGCCGCCGCCGGCATCCGTAACATCGATGGTGCGCTACTGCCTTACCTGTTTTCCAACATGAGTACGCCGCAAGCCACCAATACATCGGCCAATCATACTTTCAGCTGGTGGGACTTGATCGACCTGGAACATGTGTCGACGCTGACCAGCGGCACCTCGGTACAAGACCAGCAAGGACGCGACCTGCTGATCAAAAGCGGGCCCTGCCACTCGGCGCACCAAGTGTTGACGGGCTGGATCGTCAGCATTGTCGACATCACTATCATTCGCGCCGCCGAACGCAGCCGCGACGAAACCTTGCGCTTCCTGTCGCACGACATGCGCGCGCCGCAGGCGTCGATCCTGGCTTTGCTGGAATTGCAAAGCAACGCCTCTTCAGCCTTGCCACAAAAGGAATTTTTCTCGCGCCTGGAGCAAGCTGCCCGTAAAACCCTGGGCTTGGCGGACAATTTCGTCCAGCTGGCGCGCGCCGAATCGTCGGAATACCGACTGGAGGAAGTAGATTTCCAAGATGTACTGTACGACGCCGTCGATGAAATGTGGAGCCTGGCCAATAACAAAAAAATCGAACTGATCACCGACATCGAAGGTCAGGAATTCCTGACCCATATCGACCGTTCGCTGATGGCGCGCGCACTCAGCAACCTGATATCCAACGCCATCAGCTACAGCCTGCCGGACACCCGGATTACCTGTACCCTGCGTCTGAAATACGTTAAATTGCTGCCGCAGGTGGTTTGCCGCATCAGCGACCAGGGCTTTGGGATTGCGCCGCACGACCAGGCAAAGCTGTTCCAGCGTTATCAAAGAGTCAGCGCGCCCGGCCAGCCGCATTCGGATGGCACCGGCCTTGGCTTGGTATTTGTAAAAACCGTCGTCGAACGTCATTTTGGTGAAATCTCGCTGGAAAGCACGTTGGGCGAAGGTAGTACCTTCATTGTTACCTTGCCAGCCACCACCAACTGAGAGCGACAACTATCCGGTGCATATTGATGCCAGGCATAGCTGGTATTGGCGGGCTGCCAATTGAATCGAGGCTACTAAGAGTATAATCATCGGTTAACGAGATTTACCTTTGTATCTGTCTTAATTGCCAACTCAATTGTCATATAAGCACCCTTCCCGTCCGTAACCGCACCTATGCACTTGCTCACTGTCGGACTCAACCACACCACCGCGCCGGTTTCGCTACGCGAAAAGGTGGCTTTCCCGGCTGACCAGATCGGTCAGGCGGTGATGGCCGCGCGTGCCTGGTTCAGCGGCGGCGCCGGTGTGAATATGTCGGACGAGGCAGCTATTTTGTCGACGTGCAACCGTACAGAACTGTATGCAGCGGGCAATCTGGAGCATGGCGTCGACAACGCAATCGATTCTACCGCGCACTTTCTGGCCCACTATCACCAGTTGCCTTACGCCGATTTACGGCCGCATTTGTACACATTGCCGCAAGACAATGCTGTACGGCATGCGTTTAGAGTCGCATCCGGGCTTGATTCGATGGTGCTGGGTGAAGCGCAGATCCTGGGACAGATGAAGGATGCAGTGCGTCACGCCGAAGCGGCTGGCGGCCTCGGCACTTATCTGCACCAACTGTTCCAACGCACCTTTGCCGTCGCGAAAGAAGTCCGCAGCACTACCGAAATCGGCGCCCATAGCGTCTCGATGGCGGCTGCCGCGGTGCGCATGTCGGAACGGATTTTCGATACTGTCGCCGGCCAGCATGTGCTGTTTATCGGCGCCGGTGAGATGATCGAACTGTGCGCTACCCATTTTGCGGCGCAGAACCCGAAATCCCTGACCGTCGCCAACCGTACCTTGGAACGTGCCGAACTGCTGGCCCATCGTTTCAATGGCCAGGCAATCCGGCTGGCCGATTTGCCAACGCAATTGGGCAAATTCGATATTATCGTTTCCTGTACCGCATCGAGCTTGCCGATCATCGGCCTCGGCATGGTCGAGCGCGCGGTCAAGGCGCGTCGCCATAAACCGATGTTCATGCTGGACCTGGCGGTGCCGCGCGATATCGAGACAGAAATCGGCAGACTCGACGACATCTTCCTGTACACCGTCGACGATCTGGGTTCGATCGTGCAAACCGGCATGGAAAACCGCCAGGCCGCAGTAGCACAAGCCGAAGCCATCATCGAGACCCGCGTGCAATCGTTTATGCATTGGGTGGATAACCGGGTTGTCGTGCCAGTGATCCAGGACCTGCAGGAGTCGAGCGAAGCAATGCGGCGGCTGGAACTGGAGCGCGCCCGCAAGATGCTGGCCAAGGGCGAAGATATCGAAGTGGTGCTGGAAGCCCTGTCCAAGGGCCTGACCGCCAAATTCATGCACGGCCCGCAACAAGCTTTGCACAATGCCCAAGGCGACGAACGCGCACGCCTGGCAGCTCTCCTACCGCAACTGTTCCGCACCAAACGTTAGCGCGCCTGCGCTATCCCGCTAGCGGACACGCTTCGCCGTGCTCCGTGTTGCCCGTACTTCCCTTTGTAACGATTTAACCTGCCTTCCTTTGACTGAAACACGCCATGAAACCATCAATGCTTGCCAAGCTCGATCAACTCGCCAACCGCCTGGTGGAGGTCAACGACCTGCTGATGCAGGAGGACGCAACCGCCAGCATGGACAGCTATCGGAAGCTGTCGCGTGAGCACGCGGAATTGGGACCGCTGGTGGAGCTGTACCAGTCTTATCAGCAGGCCAACGGCGACATTGAAGCGGCGCAGGATATGCAGTCAGATCCGGACATGAAAGAATTCGCCCAGGATGAGATCACTGCCGCCAAGACCCGCATGGAACAGCTGGAAGGCGATCTGCAAAAAATGCTGTTGCCGAAAGATCCTAACGACGAACGCAATATTTTCCTGGAAATCCGCGCCGGCACCGGTGGCGATGAATCGGCGCTGTTCGCCGGCGACCTGCTGCGCATGTACAGCCGCTTCGCCGAACGCAACCGCTGGCAAGTCGAAATGGTGTCAGAATCAGCTTCGGAAATAGGCGGCTACAAGGAAGTAATTGTGCGTGTGCTCGGCTTTGGCGCTTACTCCAAACTCAAATTCGAATCCGGCGGCCATCGCGTGCAACGAGTACCTGCTACCGAAACCCAGGGCCGTATCCATACCTCGGCTTGCACCGTCGCCATCATGCCGGAAGCAGACGAGGTCGGCGATGTCGACATCAATCCGGCCGATATCCGTATTGACACCTACCGCGCTTCAGGCGCCGGCGGCCAGCACATCAACAAGACCGATTCCGCGGTGCGCATCACGCATATGCCGACCGGAATCGTGGTCGAATGCCAGGATGACCGTAGCCAGCACAAGAACAAGGCTTCTGCCTTGAAAGTACTGGCGGCGCGCATCAAGGACGGCCAACTGCGAGAGCAGCAATCGAAGGAAGCTGCTACCCGCAAATCCCTGATCGGCTCGGGCGACCGCAGCGAACGCATTCGTACCTACAATTTCCCGCAGGGCCGGATGACCGACCATCGTATCAATCTGACCTTGTATAAGCTCGATTTCATCATGGATGGCGATCTCGAGGAATTGACCAACGCGCTGGCTGCCGAACATCAGGCCGATCTGCTGGCTGCGCTAGGCGACGCGGTTTAACAGGTTTATACATCTGCAGCCGATTGCTGAATAATCGCATATGCTAGCGTCTGGTTTGGAACCAAGCTCAAGGGCTGCTATCTGATGCACGGCATGCGCGCATTCTTCGACTCATTATTCTTCGACTAAAAATGAAAACATCTAAATCCATTTTGCTTGCGGTAGCCTTTATCTGCCTGGTCATCTTGGGCGCGGCCTTGTATTTGCAGCACTATGAGGGCATGCAGCCTTGCCCTCTGTGCGTAATCCAGCGCTATGCCTTCGCGGCGATCGCATTGATCTGCCTGATTTGCGCCAGCCTGCCGTCGGGCGCCCAAAAAGCCGGCGCCGGTCTCGGCATCCTTGCGGCAATGGGCGGCGCCGGCACCGCCATCTGGCATCTGTGGATCATCGCCCATCCGGCGATTTCTTGTGGCCGCGATGCATTGGAAGGTCCGATGAATGCTTTGCCGCCAGCGACCTTGCTGCCATCGGTGTTCCAGGTAGACGCCTTTGCACTTTGCACCACCGCTTACGATCCGATCATGGGCCTGTCGATACCGCAATGGTCGTTGCTCGGATTTGTGGTGCTGCTCGTAATTCTGGTGGCGACCTTGTTCAAACGCAGCAGCGCTGATAATGGCGGTTACTGATTTCACGCTCAAGGCTAGCCTTAAATGACAGAAATTTCAGACACATTTGTCGTAGAGGCCGGCAGCAGCATTGCGGCAATTTTGAAAAAAGCGCCGCTGGCGCCTCTGGAAAGCCGCATCCTGTTGATGCATGCGTTGCAGTTGACGCGCATACAGCTGATTACACAAGATGAGCGCAACCTCGATGCACAGCAGGCCGAGCAATTGTCAGCCTTGTTCAAACGGCGGCTGCGCGGTGAACCGATTGCTTACATCATTGGTCAGCGCGAATTTTATGGCTTGTTACTGGAAGTCACAGCAGACGTATTGATTCCGAGGCCTGAAACCGAGTTGCTGGTTGACCTGGCCTTGCAGCATTTGCCTCTCGATGCGAGTCGGCAGCTTAGCGTGCTGGATCTGGGTACCGGTTCCGGCGCGATTGCCATTGCTATCGCGCACAGCCGTTCTGACGTGGAAGTGACCGCGCTGGATGTCAGCGCTGCAGCTCTTGCGGTTGCGAGCCGCAACGCGGCACGCCATTTGCAGCCGCGGCACGCACCATTCCAGCTAATGCAAAGTGACTGGTATAGTGCGCTCGGCGAACGGCAGTTCGATATCATCGTCGCCAATCCACCCTATATCGTCGTGGGAGACCGGCATCTCACGCAAGGCGACTTGCGCTTTGAACCGCAGGATGCCTTGACCGATCACGCCGACGGACTAAGCGCATTGCGCAAGATTGTCGACGGTGCCGGCGCTTATTTGAAAGATGGCGGTTGGCTGTTGATGGAGCATGGTTACGATCAGGCGCCAGCGGTTCGTGGATTGCTGAATATCGGGCAATTCCAAGAAGTGCAAAGCTGGCAAGATATTGCCGCCATCGAGCGGGTTAGCGGAGCACGCCGGAAAGCTTAGCATCGCAATCGAGATAGCGACAAATGCGGAAATAAAAAAAGCGCGGCAATTAAATTGCCGCGCTTTTTCATAGCTGGAACGATAAAAAATCAGTTGTATCAGTTGTCTCAGTTGTTCTTCTCACCCCAGATTGCTGGGTATACAACCCCCGCAATCAAGGCGCCAACCAGCGGCGCCAGCCAGAACAGCCACAACTGCTGCAGCGCCCAACCGCCGACAAACAGGGCTTGGCTGGTGCTACGTGCAGGATTGACCGATGTGTTGGTGACAGGAATGCTGATCAGGTGAATCAAGGTCAGGCACAAACCGATGGCGATCGGTGCGAAACCGGCCGGTGCGCGCTTGTCGGTGGCCCCCAGGATCACGATCAGGAACATGAAGGTCATCACGACTTCCGTAATCAAGGCTGCATTCATCGAATACAAGCCAGGCGAATGTTCGCCATAACCGTTGGCGGCAAAACCGCCAATATCCGCGCCCGGCTTACCGGTAGCAATCAAATACAAGATGCCGGCTGCAATAATGCCGCCAACCACCTGTGCGATCCAGTAAGGCAGGATTTCACTTTTTGGAAAACGACCTGCGGTCGCCAGTCCCAACGTCACGGCCGGATTCAGATGGCAACCGGAAATATGGCCGATGGCGAATGCCATCGTCAGCACGGTCAGGCCGAACGCCAGCGCCACGCCATGGAAGCCGATGCCAACGCCAGGAAATGCCGCCGCCAGCACCGCACTGCCGCAACCGCCAAGAACCAGCCAGAATGTACCGAGCGCTTCCGCTCCCATACGTTTAGAAAGATGCATATTCCACTCCTGAAGAAATACTACTGTGTGATTACCTTGATGAAAGACAAGCGCAAACTTGTCATCTCATCGCGTACGGCCACAAGCATATTTGCTGAACCATGAGCAAACAAGAAAAAAATTATCATTTAACAATCCTTTTCATTTTCCTCTCGATCTATGCCAACTTCCGGTCAGACTGCTGCTAAAACGGCGTTCTGACGGCATAAATAATACCATTGAGAAATATAAAATGGCGCTATGTCAATGATCCGGGCCACTCTGACGCTGCAATTTCCCCTGGCCCTCTTACTTTTCGGACTGTCAAGACTGGCGAAATTATCTGGATTGCGTATGATCCAACGCTTGATTTTCATTCTTAAGAATTCTCATGCTGCCTTCGATCGAACAACGCCTCGCCCTTGAACTTGCCGCCAAGCCGGCCCAAGTCGCCGCTGCCGTCGCCCTGCTGGATGAAGGCGCTACCGTTCCTTTTATCGCGCGATACCGCAAGGAAGCCACCGGTGGCCTCGACGATATCCAGCTGCGCCTGCTGGAAGAACGCTTGCGCTATCTGCGCGAATTGGAAGTACGCCGCGGCGCCATCCTGGCCTCAATCGAAGAACAAGGAAAAATGACGCCGGCATTGCTGCAGGCGATCACCATGGCTGAAGATAAGACGCGACTGGAAGATCTGTATCTGCCGTACAAACTCAAGCGCCGCACCAAGGCGCAAATCGCAGCTGAAGCAGGCTTGACCGCATTGGCCGATGCGCTGCTGGCTGACCCGAACTTGAATCCGGAGCAGGAAGCGGAAAAATATCTCAAGCCTGCCTTCAGCACAGACAACGGCGACAATCCCGGCGTCGCCGACGTCAAGGCGGCGCTCGACGGTGCACGCCAAATCCTGATGGAACGCTTTTCGGAAGACGCCACGCTATTGCAAGCGTTGCGCGAATATCTCAACGAGCACGGCGTAGTCGAATCAAAAGTGGTGGAAGGCAAGCAGGATGCCGGTGAAAAATTCGCCGACTACTTTGATTACTCCGAAACCATCGCCACGATTCCGTCGCATCGCGCTCTGGCATTGTTCCGCGGCCGCCGCGAAGAAATCCTGAACGTAGTGCTGCGCCTTGATACAGAAGAAGAAAAGCCGAAGTGGGACGCACCGCACAATCCTTGCGAAGGCCGCATTGCCGCCCGTTTCGGCATCAGTAACAAAAGCCGCAGCGCCGACAAATGGTTGAGCGATACAGTGCGCTGGAGTTGGCGCGTCAAGGTTTTCATGCACCTGGAAACCGAGCTGATGACCAAGCTGCGCGAAAAGGCCGAGGTCGAAGCGATCAATGTCTTTGCCCTCAACCTGAAAGCACTGTTGCTGGCGGCGCCTGCCGGACCACGCGCCACCATGGGCCTGGACCCGGGCCTGCGCACCGGCGTTAAGGTGGCGGTGATCGATGCCACCGGAAAGGTGGTCGACACTACTGCAATTTATCCCCACCAGCCGCGCAATGACTGGGACGGCTCGCTGCACACGCTTGCGCAACTGGCCGAAAAGCACAAGGTTTCACTGATTTCGATTGGCAACGGCACGGCTTCGCGCGAAACCGACAAGCTGGCGCAGGACCTGATCAAGCTGCGGCCGGAACTGAAACTGACCAAGATCGTGGTATCGGAAGCGGGTGCGTCGGTCTACTCAGCATCTGAATTCGCTTCACGCGAACTGCCCGACATGGACGTCTCGCTGCGCGGTGCAGTATCGATTGCACGACGTTTGCAGGATCCGTTGGCGGAGCTGGTCAAGATCGACCCGAAATCGATCGGCGTCGGCCAGTACCAACATGATGTCGGCCAGACACAGCTGGCGCGCTCGCTGGACGCGGTGGTGGAAGACTGCGTGAATGCGGTCGGGGTCGACGTCAACACAGCATCGGCGCCGTTGCTGGCACGCGTTTCCGGCCTCAACGCCAGCGTCGCCCAAAGTATTGTCACCTATCGCGACATGAAGGGCATGTTTGCCTCGCGCGCCTCCTTGCGCGAAGTGCCGCGACTGGGTGAAAAAACCTTTGAACAGGCCGCAGGCTTCCTGCGCATCATGAACAGCGACAATCCGCTGGACAGCTCCGCAGTGCACCCGGAATCCTATCCGCTGGTGGAAAAAATCCTGGCCGATATCAAAAAAGACGTCAAAGGCGTGATCGGCGACAATAAGTTGCTGACCTCGCTCAATCCAGCCAAATACGCCGATGAAAAATTCGGCGTACCGACCATCGCCGACATCCTCAAGGAACTGGAAAAGCCGGGCCGCGACCCGCGTCCGGAATTCACCACCGCTACTTTCAAGGACGGCGTCGAGGAAATCCGTGACCTGCGTCCCGATATGATCCTGGAAGGCGTGGTGACCAATGTGGCGGCGTTCGGCGCTTTTGTCGACATCGGCGTGCATCAGGATGGCTTGGTGCATATTTCGGCGTTGTCCAATACCTTCGTCAAGGATCCGCATACCGTGGTCAAGGCTGGCCAGGTTGTGAAAGTCAAAGTGCTGGAAGTCGATGAGAAGCGCAAGCGCATTGCCCTGACCATGCGTCTGAGCGACAACGCACCGGCGCCAGGCACCAAGCCGGAACAGCGCGCCGACCGCAATGATGCCAAACGCTTGTCCCAGCATCAGCAACGGCAATCCGTGCCGGCGCCAGCCAATGGCGCCATGGCAGCTGCATTTGCCAAACTCAAGGGATAGCAATTAGGCAATTCCACCAAGGCGGTGCTGCTGTAGCTCCATAACGCAGCGTGCCGCCCAAATTCGCATCTCATCGACAAAATCAGCGCGGACCTAATCCAGGACCTTTTGTCATCGTATAATCACGGCACAATTGATTTCCAACAGGTTTTATTTTGTCAGCCGCTTCCAACACTTCATCCCCACAATCCATGATGTCCCCGATCGCGGCCGATATGGACGCTGTCAATGCGGTGATTCGCAGGCAATTGCACTCAGAAGTGCCGCTCGTGAATCAAATTGCCGAATACATCATCAGCGCCGGCGGCAAGCGTCTGCGGCCGGTACTGGTATTGCTGATGGCCCGTGCTTGCGGCTATACAGGCGACAAGCACCACGAACTGGCAGCGGTGATCGAATTCATCCACACCGCTACGTTGTTACATGACGACGTGGTGGACGAATCCTCCTTGCGGCGTGGCCGCCAGACCGCCAATGCGCTGTTTGGCAACGCCGCCTCGGTGCTGGTTGGCGACTTCCTGTACTCGCGCGCCTTTCAAATGATGGTTGCGGTCGACAATGCACGTGTGATGCAAATCGTCGCCGACGCCACCAACGTCATCGCCGAAGGCGAAGTGCTGCAATTGCTAAACATGCACAACCCGGACGTCTCCGAAGAAAGCTATCTGCAAGTGATACGTTCGAAGACTGCCAAGCTGTTCGAGGCGGCGGCACAGCTCGGCGTCCTGATTGCCGACGCCGATGATGACGTGATTGAAGCCGCAGGGGAATATGGCCGTTCGCTAGGCACCGCGTTCCAGCTGATCGACGACGTACTGGACTACTCCGGCAACGCCAGCGATATCGGCAAGAATGTCGGCGACGATCTGCGTGAAGGCAAGCCCACACTGCCGCTGATCTATTTGATGAGCCATGGGACTCCAGAGCAGCGGCAGCTGGTGCGCAGCTGTATCGAAAACGGTGACGAACAGCACTTCGATGAAATTCTGGCCGCCATTACCAGTTCCGGCGCCCTCAACTACACGCGGCACGAAGCGGAGAAAGCGGCGCAGCGTGCAGCAGCAGCGATCGCCGGGTTGCCAAATAGTCAGTTCAAAGATTCTTTGCTACAATTATCAGCGTTCGCAGTAGATCGCAATCACTGAAAACGTAACCAGGGGGACTGCAATTCCGTTACATTGTTACGCGTAACGGCTGGCAGCCCCAAAAACCTGTTCAAATTATTGAACAGCTCATGTCGGGGTGTAGCTTAGCCTGGTAGAGCGCTACGTTCGGGACGTAGAGGCCGGAGGTTCGAATCCTCTCACCCCGACCAACAACAATTGGTTTAATTTAACCTTTTCTTTACGGTGACCCTTTGGATGCCGTGCCCATCTGGGTGCAGATTCTTGCACTAGTCATACTCATCTTCCTGTCGGCTTTTTTTGCAATGTCGGAAACCGCACTGGTGGCCGCCAACAAGCATCGCCTGCGCCATCTGGCCAAGCGCGGCAGCAAGTCTGCCGCCACGACCTTGTGGCTGCTGGACCGTACTGACAAGTTGCTGTCGCTGATCCTGATCGTCAACACGCTGGTCAATGCCCTGGCCACTGCGCTGGTGACGGCAATTGCCATTACCACCTTCGGCAATCATCAGAATGTAATCACCATTGCCACCGCGGCGGTTGCCTTCCTGCTGATCGTATTTGCCGAGATTACGCCAAAAGTGATCGGTGCAACCTACCCTGAACGAATTGCTCTGCCGACCAGTTTCGTGCTCAAGCCCCTGATGGGGCTGGCCAAGCCGTTGATCTGGTTTGTCAATCTGTTCGTATCGACAATCCTGAAAGTGCTGCACATCAAAACAGGCAAACACGCGCAGGAACAACGTGTCTCACCGGAAGAGTTGCGCTCCATCGTGCTCGAAGGCGGCAATTTCATGCCACAAAAACACAAGAGCATTTTGCTGAATTTGTTCGACCTCGAGAAAATTTCAGTAGAAGACGTCATGACACCCAGGGCGCAAGTCGAAGCGCTGAATCTGGCAGCTTCGGTGGACGACATCAAGCATCAGCTGACAACTTGTTATCATAATAAATTGCCGGTTTATGAGGGTGAAATCAACCAGATCGTTGGCATCCTGCACGTACGCAAAGCGATGGTATTGCTGAATCAGGAAGCCGAACTAACAGTCGAGCATTTCCGCCAGTTGCTCAGTACGCCCTATTTCATCCCCGAAGACACGGATGTGTTCACCCAGCTCCAATACTTCCAGGAAAATCATGAGCGGCTTGGCATCATCGTCGACGAATACGGCGAAGTGCAGGGACTGGTCACCCTGGAAGATATCATTGAAGAAATGATTGGTGAATTCACTACCTCCAAACCGGGAGCAGCCCGTGCCGACAGCTTTGCCTGGAATGCACAAGGCCAGTGCCTGCTGGAGGGCGCGACAAGCCTGCGAGACATCAATAAACGCCTCGGCTTGAATTTCCCGCTGGACGGTCCCAAGACGCTAAATGGCCTGTTGCTGGAATGGCTGCAAGATATTCCAGACAATAATGTCAGCCTGAAAATTGCCGGATGCATCATAGAAATCGTGCAAGTGCAAAACCAAGCCATCAAGGTTGCTAAATTGATTCGGCCGAATAAACTACAAGAACGATAAAAGCTGCTGAACGGCAATTTTTGCGACACATTTATTCACAAAACCTTTACAAGTGAGTTTCCCGTAGGGCATCATAAGCCGGTTGTAATGGTTCCGCACACCTTTTGGTATTGATTCCCCCTATGGCAGCAGTATTTCCCAACGTTAGTACCACCGGTCCGATCTCGGGGCTTGCCCGCGCATTGCTACAGGCGGGACGCCTATCCACCGCGCAAGTCGAAACCTTGCACAAGAAAGCCGGTGATACGCAAACCCCGTTTATCGCTGCCTTGCTGGAAAGCGGCCACCTCGATGCCCGCGCGCTGGCCTTGTTTTGTGCAGAAACTTTTGGCTATCCTCAACTGGATCTGAATGTACTGAATCTGGGTTCGCTGCCGGAAAAGGCAATCGACGCCAAACTGATGGAAACTCACTCCGTCCTTGCACTGGCGAAACGCGGCAACAAGATTTATGTGGCGCTGTCCGACCCGACCAATATCCAGGCGCTGGACCAAATCAAGTTTCAAACCGAACTGACGGTTGAGCCAATCATCGTCGAGCATCCGGTGCTGCTGAAGCAGATCCAGAAGCTGGTGAAATCGACTGAACAAAGCTTGAATGAGATGGTCGGCGACGACCAGGAAATCAATTTCGTCGAAGAAGATGCGGTCGCGGTTGCCGACGCCACTGCTGATATTGACGACGCGCCCGTGGTCCGTTTCCTGCAAAAAATCTTGACCGACGCTATCAACCAAGGCGCTTCCGATTTGCATTTCGAACCATTCGAAAAGTTCTACCGGATCCGTTTCCGGGTCGATGGCGTGTTGCGTGACATGGCACAACCGCCGTTGTCGATCAAGGAAAAACTGGCATCCCGCATCAAGGTTATTTCCAAACTTGATATTTCGGAAAAGCGCGTGCCGCAAGATGGACGCATGCGGCTGGTGGTATCGAAAACACGGGCGATCGATTTCCGCGTAAGCACCTTGCCGACCCTGTTTGGCGAAAAGATCGTAATGCGTATCCTGGATCCTAGCCAGGCGCAGATGGGGATTGACGCACTGGGTTACGATCCGGATCAAAAAGCCATCCTGATGGACGCCATCCAGCGCCCTTATGGCATGGTACTGGTGACCGGGCCTACCGGTTCCGGTAAAACCGTGTCGCTGTATACCTGCTTGAATATCCTGAATCAGCCCGGCATCAATATCTCCACCGCCGAAGATCCCGCCGAAATCAACTTGCCTGGCGTCAACCAGGTCAATATCAACGACCGCGCCGGACTGACTTTCCCTGTGGCGTTGAAAGCCTTCCTGCGGCAGGATCCTGACATCATCATGGTCGGTGAAATCCGCGACCTGGAAACAGCCGACATCTCGATCAAGGCTGCACAAACCGGGCATATGGTGTTCTCCACGCTGCATACCAACGACGCACCGTCGACACTGACACGGCTGATGAACATGGGTGTCCCGGCATTCAATATCGCCTCCTCGGTAATCTTGATCACTGCGCAGCGGCTGGCACGCCGCCTGTGCAGCTGCAAGCAGCCGATTACGATCCAGGAAGAAACCCTGGTCGAAGCCGGCTACACCGAAGACGACCTAGATGGCAGCTGGATGCCCTACAAGGCGGTAGGTTGCGAACGCTGCAATGGCACCGGCTACAAGGGGCGGGTCGGCATCTATCAGATCATGCCGATCACCGAAGAAATAGAACGCATTATTCTGGCGCATGGCACCGCACTGGAAATCGAAGCACAAGCCAAGCGCGAGGGTGTCAAAACATTGCGCCAGTCGGGACTGATGAAGGTTAAACAAGGGATGACCAGCCTCGAAGAAGTGCTTGGTTGCACCAATATCTAATTAGGGGAATAGTTCATGGCAACTGCCGCACGCAGCGCTGCAAGCGCACGTCAGGTAAAAGAGTGGGTTTTTGTCTGGGAGGGCAAAGACAAAAAGGGCAAAATAGTCCGCGGAGAACTGCGTGCCGGTAGCGAGACTGTGGTCAACGTCACCATGCGTCGGCAAGGTATCCTGGTTACCAAAGTTAAAAAGAAGACCTTTCGTAGCGGGAAAAAAATTTCCGACAAGGATATTTCCCTGTTTACCCGTCAGCTGGCTACCATGATGAAGGCGGGCGTACCGCTTTTGCAATCTTTCGATATTGTAGCCAAAGGCCACGCGAATCCGTCGGTATCAAAACTCGTCAATGACATCCGTGGCGATGTGGAGACAGGAACCAGCCTGAGCCAGGCATTTCGCAAGTTTCCCTTGTACTTCGATCCACTCTTCTGCAATCTGGTTGGAGCAGGCGAGCAAGCCGGTATTCTTGAGGACTTGCTGGAACGCTTGGCGATCTACAAAGAAAAAACCCTCGCCATCAAAGGTAAGATCAAGTCTGCACTGTTCTACCCCATATCAATCCTGGCGGTGGCGTTTGTCGTTACCGCAGTGATCATGATTTGGGTGGTACCTGCGTTCAAACAGGTATTTGCAAGTTTCGGCGCCAACTTGCCCGCACCTACCTTGTTCGTAATGGCGATCTCCGATTTCATGGTGGGCAACTGGTACATCATTTTCCCTACCATATTTGCCGGCTTATATCTGTTCTTCCAATCTTGGAGGCGTTCGCTCAAAATGCAACGCGTCATGGATAAGCTCTTGTTAAAAGCTCCAATCTTCGGTGAGGTGATACGCAAAGCTACGATTGCACGGTGGACGCGCACTCTAGCCACCATGTTTGCAGCCGGTGTGCCGTTGGTCGAGTCGCTTGACTCTGTAGGCGGCGCATCAGGCAATGCCGTGTATCTTGATGCCACCAAGAAGATTCAGAGCGAAGTCAGCACGGGCACAAGCCTGACCACGGCAATGGAAAATGCCAACGTGTTTCCGAATATGGTGACACAGATGGTCTCTATTGGTGAAGAGTCAGGCTCCCTGGACCAGATGCTGGGTAAGGTTGCCGATTTCTATGAAGCAGAAGTCGACGATGCCGTGGCATCCCTGTCCAGCCTGATGGAACCTCTGATCATGGTAATCCTGGGTGTGTTGATCGGCGGCTTGGTAATCGCCATGTATCTGCCAATTTTCAAACTGGGTTCGGTGGTCTGATGCAAGATGGTATTTTTTTCCTGGCGGCGGGAAGCCTGCTTCCCACCGTTCTGGCAGCTGTTTTTGGCTTGCTTATCGGCAGTTTTCTGAATGTAGTGATTCATCGCTTGCCGATCATGATGCAGCGCGAATCGGATAATTATGTGGCCCATGAAAGCGGCAAGCCGCTGCCGCATACCGATCGCTACAACCTGATCGTGCCGCGTTCCGCCTGTCCGCAATGCAAACACCAGATCGGCGCATTGGAAAACGTGCCGGTGCTGAGCTACTTGGCATTGCGTGGTAAATGCGCATCCTGCAAAACGCCAATTTCCGCACGCTATCCGATTGTGGAAACATTTACCGGTGCCTTGTCTGCGCTGCTGATCTGGCATTTCGGCAGCGGCTGGGTTGGTTTGGCGACTCTGGTTTTTGCCTATCTGCTGATTGCAATGACGTTCATCGATGCCGATACGCAGTTGCTGCCCGATGACCTGACCCTACCCTTGTTATGGCTAGGTTTGCTACTCAATCTGTCAGGCCTGTTCGTACCGCTGAATGAGGCCGTCATTGGCGCTGCTGCCGGCTATCTGAGCTTGTGGACGATTTACTGGGCATTCAAACTGCTGACTGGCAAGGAAGGCATGGGCTACGGTGATTTCAAGCTGCTAGCGGCGCTGGGCGCATGGCTGGGCTGGAAAATGCTCCCCATTATTATCTTGTTTTCATCGCTGGTAGGCGCCATTGTCGGCATCGCGTTGATCATTTTTGCTCGCCGCGGACGCGACAATCCGATCCCGTTTGGCCCCTATCTGGCGGCTGCCGGCGTACTGGCTCTACTTTATGGCCACACAATTCTGGAAACTTATTTCGGTTTTGCTACCTAACAGCGTATGGACCAACGCAATGGTAAAGACGGCCAGCCGGCGACAGCTAAACCGAGATTTACCGTCGGCCTGACCGGCGGTATCGGTAGCGGCAAATCCACGGTCGCCGATATGTTCGCAGAACGCGGTGCGGCAATTATCGACACCGACGCCATCGCCCACCAATTAACAGCAGCCGGCGGTATGGCCGTGACCGCGATTGCCGCACAATTTGGCGCTAGCTTCATCGACGCCAGCGGCGCGATGGACAGGGTCAGAATGCGCGCTCATGTATTCTCCGATCCGCAAGCAAAACAGCAATTGGAAGCCATACTGCATCCGTTGATTCGCGCCGAAACCGCCAGTGCGGCTGAACACGTGGAAGGTTCGTACCTGATCTTCGCAGTGCCGCTGTTGGTTGAGTCCGGCAGCTGGGAACAACGGGTTGAGCGCATACTAGTGATTGATTGCGACGAGCAAGTTCAAGTACAACGCGTGATGCAACGCAATGCACTGGACGAATCGCAAGTACGCGCCATCATGGCAACGCAAGCTACCAGGCAGCAGCGTTTGCAGGCAGCAGACGATGTAATTGTCAACGACGGCGACCGCGCCGCACTATTACCGCAAGTAGAACGCCTGCATGCCTTATATGAAGCATTTGCCCGCTCCTTATAAATGGTATAAAGCCTTGTGCAAGAACGAAAAGCCTATCCCAGAATGTTAAAAACAGAAGGGTATTTGTAATTTCTGTTCGCATCGTTCAGAATCATGTCTTATCTGGCTCAAATTTTTAAGGGATGTCACTTTGATCGTCTACGAATATCCTTTCAACGAGCGCATTCGCACCCTGTTGCGGCTGGAAGACCTGCACGAAAGATTCAGCTTTTTCGTGCAACAGGAAAGTCCGCTACAACACCATATCGCGCTGTCCACCATTTTTGAAATGCTGGAGGTTGCTGGACGCGCCGACCTGAAATCGGATCTGCTGCAAGAACTGGAACGACAAAGACAAACCCTACTCGGCTTCAAGACCAATCCAAATGTGGCGCCGGAGATGCTGGACGCCATCTTGCAGGAGATTGACCGTGTCAGCACCGCGCTGATGGCAACCCAGGGCAAAACCGGCCAGCATATCCGCGATAACGAATGGTTGATGAGCATTCGCGGCCGCACTATCATTCCGGGCGGCGCCTGCGAATTCGACCTGCCGTCCTATTACGCCTGGCAGCAGCATCCTGCAGAACAGCGTTTTGCCGACATTATCGGCTGGTTTGGACCGTTGGCCCCATTATTTGACGCCATCAGCATTGTCTTGCGATTGCTGCGAGAAACCGGCAGTTCGGTAAAAATAGATGCACAAAACGGTAGTTACCAGCAAATGCTGCAAGGAAAATCTTACCAGATGCTGCGATTGGTGATTGATCCGCAATTGCTAGCCATTCCTGAAATATCGGCTAATAAATATATGTTATGGGTGCGCTTCACTTCGCAAGGCGGCGACCTCAAGCCCAAGGCGTACGAAGGCGATGTACCGTTTGAACTAACCTTGTGTAACTTTTAAACGTTTTATTGAGCAGAATTGCATGACTACTACCGTCGATTGCCCGACTTGCGGCGTAAAAGTTGAATGGATTGCAGCAAATAAATTCCGACCGTTTTGTTCGGAACGCTGTAAACAGATTGACCTGGGTGCCTGGGCAGAAGAGAAATACGCTATTCCGGCAGTCAATCCTCCGGATGAAATTGACGATGATGGCAAGCTGCCGCAATAATTTGCGATAGCTTTCGAGAAAACTGACGCCTAAACCAGCCGCTTATACGTGGCGGCGCCTCGCTTATCTACGTTTCAGTACGCTTCGCGCCTTAATTCGTCCAGCCACTCGATCAAAGGAATCGCTGCCGGCAGCAATGGCTCTACGCCAACGCTGCCCTGCCACGAAAAAGCCTGCCCTTCCAGGCTTTGTGGCTCACCACGCCAGTCGCGGCTGATGTAAAAATGCAACCGCACATGCGCATGCGCGTATTGATGTTCAATGCCGCACCACGGTTCTGCAGAGTGGATTTCTATCCCCAGCTCTTCCAGCAACTCGCGTTTCAGCGCATCGAAAATCGACTCGCCGGATTCAACTTTACCCCCAGGAAACTCCCAATAGCCGGCCATCGGTTTGCCTGCTGGCCGCTGGCCCAGCAGGACGTCACCATTGGGCTTCATCAAAATGCCAACGGCTACGTTGACTGGCGATACTTGCTCTGTTGTCATGTTTAAATCGGGCTTTCCGTTTAATCGTTGCTAGTCATGCGGCCAGCGTAATCACGTGCGAATTGCCACGCAACACGGCCAGAGCGTGAGGCACGTTGCAACGCCCAACGCAATGCATCAGCGCGCGCTTCGGCGATTTGCTCGACATTGCAGCCAAAATGGCTAAGCCAGTGGCCCACAATATCCAGATAGTCATCTTGTTTGAATGGATAGAACGACACCCACAGGCCGAAGCGTTCTGAAAGTGAAATTTTTTCCTCGACGGTTTCACCCGGATGCAGATCGCCGTCTTCAGTAGTCTTGTAGGTAGCGTTGTCAGACATCCGCTCCGGCAGCAAATGACGGCGATTGGATGTCGCATAAATCAGCACATTGTCCGATTGCGCAGCGATACTGCCGTCCAGCGCCACCTTGAGCGCCTTATAGCCGCTTTCCCCTTCTTCAAAAGAGAGATCGTCACAAAATATAATGAAACGCTCAGGACGCGCCGCCACCAGGTCGACAATATCAGGCAATGCTGCCAGATCATCCTTATCGACCTCGATCAGTCGCAAGCCCTGCGGGGCATATTGATTCAGGCAAGCCTTGATCAAGGATGACTTGCCGGTGCCGCGGGCGCCGGTCAGCAGTACGTTATTGGCCGGCCGGCCGTCGACGAACTGACGGGTATTCTGATCGATCTGCTGTTTCTGTATCTCGATATTATGCAAGTCCGACAAGGCGATATTTGAAATATGACCCACGGCCTGCAGATAGCCGCCAGCGGCTCCGCCGCGATGACGCCAGCGGAATGCGGTTGCGGCCTCCCAGTCTGGCGCGGCATCGGCACGCGGCAGGATGGACTCAAGACGGCCCAGCAGGGCCTCGGCGCGGATCAGGAACTGGTCTAGTTGGGTCATGGCTCAAAAAATCAGAAATGCGGTAATCGAAAGAGACAACAATCATTGATTACCATTTTGACGCAAAGCACAATGATAGTAGATGAATATTATTTGTCGAGGCTTTACCCGCTCAAGCGCAGCTGCCGTCAGAACAAATCTGACGACAGCCGGTATCACTACTATTTCATGGCCGATCAGGAGCGATAATCGGCATTAATCGACACATAATCATGCGACAGATCGCAAGTCCAGATGGTCGCCGCCACGTCTCCGCGCGCTAGTTGCACACGCACTGTAATCTCGCTTTGTTTCATTACACGCTGGCCATCCGCTTCCTGATATTCAGGATTGCGGCCGCCGTTCTTGGCCACCAGGACGTCATCCAGATACAGGTCCAGCTTGCTGACATCCAGATCATCTACGCCGGCATAGCCGATCGCCGCCAGAATCCGGCCCAAGTTAGGATCGGAGGCAAAGAATGCTGTCTTGACCAATGGCGAATGCGCGATCGAGTACGCGATCTTGCGGCACTCGGCGACATCCTGCCCTTGCTCCACAGTCACCGTGATGAACTTGGTTGCGCCCTCGCCGTCGCGGATGATCATCTGCGCCAGATGCTGCGAAATATCGGTCACCGCCGCCGCCAGCGCCGCGTATTCCGGGCTGTCGACGCTGTTCACTTCCAACTCGCCGGCGCCGGTGGCGATCAGCATGAAGGAATCGTTGGTCGAGGTATCGCCATCGATAGTGATGCAGTTGAAGGAGCGGTCAGCCGCTTGCTTTACCATTTTCTCCAACACCGGCTGCGCCACTTTCGCATCGATCGCCAGGAAACCCAGCATAGTCGCCATGTTCGGCTTGATCATGCCCGCACCCTTGCTGATACCGGAAAAATTCACGGTTTTACCAGCGATGACAAGACTGCGCGAAGCCGCTTTAGGTTGCGTATCGGTGGTCATGATGGATTCAGCGGCATTGAACCAGTTATCGCCCTGCAGGTTTTTGATCGCCAGCGGCAAGCCCGCAATGATCCGCTCCACTGGTAACGGTTCGAGAATCACACCGGTCGAGAATGGCAAAATCTGCGCCGCATGGCAGCCCAGCAATTCCGCCAGCGCATCACAAGTCGCATTGGCAGCCGCAAGGCCGGCTTCGCCGGTTCCGGCGTTGGCATTGCCGGTATTGATTAACAACGCACGAATAGGTTCGCCTGAAATCTCGGCAGCTGCCAGATGCGCTTTACTGACTTGGACCGGCGCGGCGCAAAAGCGGTTTTGGGTGAACACCCCAGCCACGGTGGCGGTAGGCACCAATTTCATCACCAGCAAATCCTTGCGATTCGCTTTGCGCACGCCGGCTTCGGCATATCCAAGCTCAATACCCGCAACGGGCAGCAGGTCGGCGGCGACGGGAACAGGGGAATTGACGGCCATGAGAATCCTTAACTAAATATAAATATTGACGTTGGTAATGGGAATGATAATTCTGGCGACTCTTTGCGTGAACAATGCGGGCACAAAACCTGGCGCGAAATCAGATGGCTATTCTAAGGCGTATAGCGGGGATGTGTACAATCTGCGTCAACAAAAGCAAAGGGCGGAGACTTCTCCGCCCCGCCCTTGTTTAATCAGTGCCAGCCTTGGCCGGCGCCAGTCATCCTGATTACATCAGCTGGCCATGGCACTGCTTGTACTTCTTGCCGCTGCCGCAAGGACAAGGGTCGTTGCGGCCGACCTTTGGCACATCGCTAATCTGATGCTGCGACGCATCGTTATGCGCGGTTGGCGCCAGCAATGCTTCCGGTGCTGCAGTAGGATCGAAATCAGCGTGTTGATAATGGACGTTTTCAACATGCGATTGCGCCATTTCCTCTTCCGCTGCCGCGATTTCTTCACGGTTCTCGATACGCACCGTCATCACGACCTTGACCACTTCATTCTTGATCAGGTCCAGCATCTGGCCGAACAGCTCAAATGCTTCGCGCTTGTATTCCTGCTTCGGATTCTTCTGCGCGTAACCGCGCAGATGGATACCTTGGCGCAGATGATCCAGCGCCGCCAGATGTTCGCGCCAGTGGCTGTCGACGCTTTGCAGCATGACGCTACGCTCGAAGCCGGCGAACGACTCCTTGCCAACGATTTCGGTCTTGGCGGCATACGAACTCTCCGCCGTGGCCAGTACGCGCTCCAGCAACTCTTCATCGGTCAGGTTCGGTTCCGATTTCAGCATTTCGCCCAGCGGCACTTCCAGATGCAACTCACTAGCCAAAGTCGCTTCCAGCGCTGGGATATCCCATTGCTCTTCCAGCGATTCAGCCGGTACATGGGTGCGGAAAGTGTCGTCCAGCACACCTTCACGCAACGATGCGACAGTCTCGGTAACGCCTTGTGATTCGAGCAATTCGTTACGCTGCTGATAAATCACCTTACGCTGGTCATTGGCGACGTCGTCGTACTCCAGCAATTGCTTACGGATATCGAAGTTGCGCGCTTCCACCTTGCGCTGCGCCGACTCAATCGAACGCGATACGATACCCGCTTCGATTGGTTCGCCTTCCGGCATCTTCAAACGGTCCATGATCGCGCGCACTCGGTCGCCGGCAAAAATGCGCAGCAAGGCGTCATCCAGCGACAGATAGAAACGCGAAGAACCTGGATCGCCCTGGCGGGCGGCGCGGCCGCGCAACTGGTTGTCCACGCGACGTGACTCATGACGTTCAGTACCGATAATGTGCAAGCCACCCGCATGGACCACATGGTCATGCAGCGATTGCCATTCATCACGCAACTTGTCGGAGCGCAGCTGCTTTTCCGTATCGCTCAGCGCTTCGTCTGCTTCGATGAACTGGATCTGCTTCTCGACATTCCCGCCCAGCACGATGTCGGTACCGCGACCGGCCATGTTGGTCGCGATGGTGATCGCCTTAGGACGGCCGGCCTGTGCAATGATCTCCGCTTCACGCGCATGCTGCTTGGCGTTCAGCACGTTGTGCGGCAGCTTGGCCTTGCTCAGGATTTCGGCCAGCAGCTCCGAGTTTTCGATCGAAGTCGTACCAACCAGCACCGGCTGTCCACGCTCGTAGCAATCCTGGATATCCTTCAGCATCGCATTGTATTTTTCCTGCGAAGTCTTGTAGACCTGATCTTGGCGATCTTTACGCTGGTTCGGACGGTTTTGCGGAATCACCACGGTTTCCAGGCCATAGATTTCCTGGAATTCGTAAGCTTCGGTATCGGCTGTACCGGTCATACCGGCCAGCTTGCCGTACATACGGAAGTAGTTCTGGAAAGTGATCGAGGCCAGGGTCTGGTTCTCGTTCTGGATCTTGACGCCTTCTTTCGCTTCCACTGCCTGATGCAAGCCATCCGACCAGCGGCGACCGGTCATCATGCGGCCGGTGAATTCATCGACGATGACGATTTCGCCGCCCTGCACGACATAGTGCTGGTCCTTGAAATACAGCGAATGCGCGCGCAGTGCAGCGTACAGGTGATGAATCAGGCTGATGTTGGCGGCGTCGTACAACGAAGCGCCTTCTGCCAGCAAACCCATGTTGGTCAGGATCTGCTCAGCCTTTTCATGGCCGGCTTCCGTCAGCAGGACCTGATGCGCCTTCTCATCCTTGGTGTAGTCGCCCGGGACTTCAACCTTACCCTTGCCGTCCGGCGTTTCTTCACCAATTTGCTGGATCAGCAGCGGCGGCACTTCATTGATCTTGTAGTAGAGGTCTGTGTGGTTTTCAGCCTGGCCTGAAATGATCAGCGGCGTACGGGCTTCGTCGATCAGGATCGAGTCAACTTCATCGACGATGGCGAAATTCAGTGTGCGCTGGACGCGGTCAGCAGCGTCGTACACCATGTTGTCACGCAAGTAATCAAAACCGAATTCGTTGTTGGTGCCGTAGGTGATGTCTGCGCCGTAGGCGACTTGCTTGGCGTCGTGCTCAACCGACGACAGGTTGACACCGGTAGTCAGGCCAAGCCAGCCATACAGGCGTCCCATCCATTCGGCATCGCGTTGCGCCAGGTAATCATTGACGGTCACCACATGCACGCCCTTGCCGGACAGCGCGTTCAGATAAGCCGGCAGGGTCGCCATCAGCGTCTTGCCTTCGCCTGTGCCCATTTCGGCGATCTTGCCGTAATGTAGTACCATGCCGCCGATCAGCTGGACGTCGAAATGGCGCATCTTCAAGACGCGCTTGCCGGCCTCGCGGCATACCGCAAAAGCTTCTGGCAACAGGTCGTCGAGCTTTTCGCCGCCAGCAATACGCTGCTTCAGCTCCGGCGTTTTAGCCTGCAGCTCAGCATCGGACAGTTTTTCAAATGCCGGTTCAAGTGCATTAATTTGTCGGACGACTTTTTTATATTGTTTGAGCAGGCGCTGGTTGCGGCTACCGAAAATCTGGGTCAGTAATGACATGCTTGGATTCTAAAAAAGAGCGCCGGCGACATTCCGTCACATCTTGTGGCATCTTGTGAACGCACACGCAATGAGTACGAAACCGGGCTGTGGCTAAATAAATAATCGGAGAATTTTATCACGCAGTCCCCGACACATTGGGGTTATGCGCCAGGAAACAATAGCAAGTTGCGCAAATTGTGCAGCATTCGCACGGCTTACGGCTATTCTTCGCCCAAACATACTTCCATTACAACAATATCTATTACTTCCCTGCCAATGTTGCCACCTTGGCCAAGTCGGTGCCGGCATTCAGGAACTTGCGCGGATCCTGGGCGATGCCTTTGATTCTTACCTCAAAGTGCAAATGCGGCCCGGTAGAGCGCCCGGTGGTGCCAATATCGGCGATATGCTGCCCGCGCTGCACGATATCACCCACCTTGACCAGCAGGCGTGAGGCATGGGCATAACGGGTAATAATATCGTTGCCATGATCAATATCGAGCATGTTGCCGTATTGCGGGTGATATTCAGCCGCAATCACCACGCCCGCAGCAGCAGCTACAATTGCCGTGCCAACCGATGCGGGAAAATCCAATCCTTCATGAAACGCACTGCGGCCGGTAAAAGGATCGAGCCGCCAGCCAAAGCTCGATGAGTTATAACTGACATTGACCGGCTGGTTGGTCGGCAACAGCTTGGATTTGATCCGGTCGCTCATCAGCACGGTTTCGACCACATTCATATAGTCGGCGCGATAACCGACGTCACGCGACATGGCATCCAGCGCCTGCTGGAACTCGCTCATGCTCATGTCATGCGACCGTCGGTCGCTGAGGCTGCTGGATTCCGCGCCGCCGCGTCCCGGCGGCTCCTTGAAATTGAACTCTTCCGGCTTCACGCCCGCCAGCCCCTGAACCCGTTCACCAAGCGCATCCAGGCGCATCAGCTGTGCCTGCATTTCCCCTAGTTTGATCGCCATCGCCGCCAGATTTTCTTTCAGGTATTTGTCTTTATCAGGCATGCCCCCAGCGGTACTGCCGACTGCGGCTTTACCGACGAAAGGTACGCTGAGCGAATAATGGACCGTGAGGAAATACAGCAAGACGGTTGCCAGTATGACCGACAACAGGAAGGCTGCGACCATCAATGCCAGATGCTTGGCGCCCAAAGTAATGGATTTTGCACGATTAAAGCGCGGGTGCAGCAGAATTACTTGCATTGCGGCTCCGATGGCATACTGGCCAGCTCACAGGTGTGATAATGTTTCACTATCATGCGTAGACTCTCAACTTCTTCTTACCAGCCATCGGCAATCGGCTCCAGGCCTCAAACCATAACATCCCGGGAAGCCACAGATTTTTTACGGGGAAATGACAGGATGGCGGCGTTACTGCCCGCTGTCACGCGCATGGCGGCATTGCAAAAACAGTGCGCCGCCGAATTACCATCCATGTTCAGTGCTTGCGAAGTATTGCAATGTGAAGCAGGCCAACTTGTCTTGTCAGCACCCAATGCCGCTCTTGCAACTAAACTGAAGCAACAACTGCCACGCCTGCAAAGCCAGTTGCAAACAGGAAATTGGCAGATTAATGCAATCCGAATCAAAGTGCAAGTAAGCCAAAACCTCGTGAAACCGCCTGTGGTCAAGCAGGCATTACTTTCATCCAACGCCGTTTTAGCGTTTGCCGCATTGATGGAAGATCTTCCATCTTCCGCTGCGAACGAGACGCTGAAAAACGCCATCGCTGCCATGGTGGCGCGTCATCGCAACAAGAGTGCTAAAGACTAAATTCTTCTTTCCTCAGAACCACAAAACATTGCAATAAAAGCATTATACGCCAGCAGCAATGCCCTCTTCAATATTTGCCTTGAGGGAAAGCGATGAGTTTGACTGCCGGCTTAACCGCCACGCCACTTGATTCGAGTATCGGCGACCGCGCAACATATCGCGGCAAATAACAAACCACCTACAAGCAACAAACCATCCCACCGCAAAAAGATTGTTGCAGCCCAACAAGACGGATATGCTGTCGTCTGCCGACGGTGGCATTCAAACCAAATCATTACCTTGCATACCTGCCGCCTCTCATTGAACCTCGAACCGCGATAGACAGATTGATGAATAGTATTGGCGAATTGTTGGCAGTCGAAAATATTCTGCTGGACCTGGACGTTTCGCATAAGAAGCAGGTTTTCGCGGCAACCGGGCAACTCCTCGGCGGCCAGCATGATCTGACAGCCAATCAGGTTGTCGATGCATTGTCGGCGCGCGAGATGCTGGGCTCGACAGGACTGGGCGCCGGGGTTGCCGTGCCACATGCACGCATTCACGGATTGGCGCAGGCAAAGCTGGCGTTCATACGACCGCGCACGCCGATCCCGTTTGACGCTCCCGATGCAAAGCCGGTATCGGACATCATCGTCATTCTGATACCCGAACACGCCACCGACCAGCATTTGAAAATCCTGGCAGAAGTCGCCGAGATGTTCCAGGACAGGGGTTTCCGCGAACGGCTTTCCTTGTGCGATGATGCCGCCGATACACTTCGCGCCTTTACTGGCTGGCCTGAATAAAAACCTGTAAGAATACCTGCGCATGCCTAAACGCTCTTATCCGGATATCACTTCGCCCCAGCTACGCACCAGCTGGCGCTTTGGCTGGATCGACATCTTGGTCGTGATGGCGATGCTGCTGCTGTTCTGGCTGGTGTTCTCGCTCAGCGGCGACATGCGCGTGCACTTCGACGAACTGCATCCTCCGCCATTGTCGCTGGATGTAGACATGATCCCTTATTACACGGCGCGCACCGTGTTGCGGATGTTTATCGCCTTCGGCGCTTCGCTGTTGTTTACATTCATCTGGGGCTATGTTGCGGCCAAGAGCCCGCGCGCGCGCAAGGTCATGCTGCCGATCCTGGATATCCTGCAATCGGTGCCGGTGCTGGGCTTCCTGTCGATCACGGTGACGGGGTTCCTGGCCCTGTTTCCCGGCAGTCTCCTGGGTGTCGAATGCGCCAGCATTTTTGCGGTGTTCACCGCGCAAGCCTGGAACATGACCTTCGGCTTCTACCACTCGCTCGTGACGATTCCCGCCGAACTGTCAGAAGCCGCCTCCATCTTCCGCCTCAACCGCTGGCAGCGCTTTACCACGCTGGAGCTGCCGACCTCGGCCATCGGCCTGATGTGGAATTCGATGATGAGCTTCGGCGGCGGCTGGTTTTTCGTGGCGCAAAGCGAAGCGATTACCGTACTGAACAAGAATATCAAGCTGCCGGGCCTGGGATCTTACATGGCGGCGGCAGTCGAAGCCGGCAACACCCGCGCCGCGCTGTATGCAATTGGCGCAATGATCCTGACCATCCTCTTGATCGATCAGCTAGTGTGGCGGCCGCTGGTCGCCTGGGCCGAAAAATTCAAACTCGAAAATACCGAGGCCAAAGACAGCCCGCAATCCTGGATGCTGGATTTGTTGCGACGTTCCAATGTAGTCGGCTGGCTGTTCCAGCGCATTGGCCATTTTTTCGCCCGAGTCAGCCAACGCGTCTCGATGGTGGCGTCCGATGTCTCGACCAGCGTGACCCGCAACGCACCGACGCTCTTCAAGCAAGTCTTGCGCGTGGCGCTGTGGCTGGCCATCGCTGCCGGCATTGCCTGGCTGGTAATCGATGCGTTTGGCGTCGCCAGGGAAATCAAGACCGAGATGACCGGCGCCGAGATGCTGCACGTGGTCTGGCTTGGCATCCTCACCTTCCTGCGGGTGCTGGCAATGATGGTGGTGGCGACGCTGATCTGGACCCCGATCGGCGTCTGGATAGGCTTGCGGCCGCGGGTCGCGCGCATCGCCCAGCCGCTGGCGCAAATCGCTGCCTCGTTTCCGGTGAACATGACTTTCCCATTCATCGTGGTGTTTTTCATCACGATGAACATTCCCATCAACATCGGCAGCATCCTGCTCATGGCGTTGGGAACCCAATGGTATATCCTGTTTAATGTGATCGCCGGCGCCATGGCGATTCCGACCGACCTGCGTGAAGCTGCGCAGATCTTCGGCTTGCGCAAGTGGCGCTTGTGGAAGACGGTGATCATTCCAGCGATTTTCCCGTTCTGGGTCACCGGCGCAGTCACCGCTACTGGTGGCGCCTGGAATGCCAGCATCGTGGCCGAGGTTGCTTCCTGGGGCCAGAACAAGCTGGTGGCCGATGGCCTTGGCGCCTACATCGCCCACGTCACCGAGAAAGGCGACAAGCCCGCTATTTATTTCAGCATCGTGGTGATGTCGTTGTTCGTGGTGGTCATCAACCGCGTACTGTGGCGCCGGCTGTATGCGCTGGCAGAACATAAATTCAAGCTCGATTAAGTTCAAGCTCGTTAAGTTCAAGCTCGCTAAGTTAAAGCTCGATTAAACGCTCAAAGGAATTGACCGATGTCAAACCCAGTTTCCACCGCATCCCCGGCCACCGGCCGCAGCGCCTTGCACGCCGCGCCCCTGATCGAACTGCAGCATGTGTCGAAAGCCTATACCACTGGTGGCGGCGAGCCCGTCACCATCCTCGACGACATCAGTCTTGCCGTGCGCGAGGGAGAAATGCTGGCGCTGCTAGGCCAGTCGGGAAGCGGAAAATCGACCATCTTGCGCCTGATTGCCGGGCTGACCGATCCTACCAACGGCGCCGTCCTCAGCCACGGTAAAGCCTTGGAGGGCATCAATCGCAAGCTGTCCATCGTGTTCCAGAGCTTCGCCCTGTATCCCTGGCTGACCGTACAGCAGAATGTCCAGGTCGGACTCACCCAGCGTCGCCTGAGCGTTCAGCAGGAACAGGAAGAAATCGACAAGGTCCTGACGTTGATCGGCCTATCAGGCTTCGAAAACGCCTTCCCCAAGGAACTCTCCGGCGGTATGCGACAACGCGTCGGACTGGCCCGGGCGATCGTCGCCAAACCGGAAGTGCTATGTATGGATGAAGCATTCAGCGCGCTCGACGTGCTCACCGCTGAGAACCTGCGCGCCGAAGTAGTCGACCTCTGGAATAACGCCAGCGAGACCGGTATCAAGAGTATTTTCTTCGTGACCCACAATATCGTCGAAGCGGCTTACATGGCGTCGCGCATCGTGATCATTTCCTCGCATCCGGGCCGCATCAAGAATGTGATTCAGAATCCGCTGCCCTATCCGCGGGACGTCAAGTCGAAGGAATTTGCAGCTCTGGTCAACCAGATTCACGACGCGATTACAGCGCTGGCGCTGCCGGATGAACCAGGCGCTGAAGTTGCACTCGCCGAGACTGGCGTTGATGGCGAGAAAACGCCAGAACAGGAAGTACAAACAGCGGCGCAAGATGCAAGCTCAAATCGCGTCGAACCGATTCCTAATGTGCCGGTCGGTCGGATTGTAGGTTTACTGGAAATTCTCCAGAACAATCAGGAAACCATCAACATCTACGAACTGAGCACCCGGATCGGCACCGACTTCGGCGAAACGATTGCCATCGTCAAGGCTGCCGAAATGCTGGATCTGGTCGATACGCCTAAGCATGAAGTCAACATGACTACGCTCGGCTGGTATTTCCTGGCCGCGCCGATGGCCGCCCGTAAAACGCTATTCAGGAAACAGATCTTGCGTTTGCGCCTGTTCCAGATGCTGACGACGCGCCTCAATGAAAATCCGGGGGCGAAGGTAAAAGAGGACGACATCCTGGAAGAACTGGCGAGCCTGCTGCCTTACGACCAGCCGGAGAGCTTGTTCGCGACGCTGATTTCCTGGGGGCGTTATGCGGAAATCATAGACTACGACCAACGCACCGGCACTGTCCACCTGGAGGCGCATGAGCCGCAGGTGAGCAGTACGTAACGTGGATGGAAGGGATTTGACGCGGTGAAGCTGGACAACAGATGGAAAAGCACACGCTTTAAAAACCTGCTTTAATTCAACGCCCACTCTTGTCCGACTTGCCGCTGATACGCGCCCGGCGCTTCAGTCAACTCGTCAAAGCTGACCACCTCATAGGCATCCGGTTGCGCCAGCAAGGCACGCAACAGCTGGTTATTCAAACCATGGCCGGATTTATGGGCGGTATAGCTGGCAAGCAGCGGATGGCCGATCAGGTACAGATCGCCGATGGCATCCAGTATCTTGTGACGCACAAACTCGTTTTCATAACGCAGGCCGTCGCTATTCAGGATCCGGTATTCGTCCATAACGATAGCGTTTTCCAGCGAACCGCCACGCGCCAGTCCCAAGCCGCGCATAGTTTCCACATCCTGCATAAAACCGAAAGTACGCGCACGCGCGATTTCTTTTACGTACGACTCGATGCTGAAATCCACTTCCGCCGTCTGGCCGGTGCCATCTACCGCGGGATGGTTGAATTCGATGAAAAACTTGAGCTTGAAACCATTGCAAGGGTCCAATCGCGCCCACTTTTCACGATCACCCAGGCCTTCACGCACTTCAACTGATTTCTTGATGCGGACAAATTTCTTGGCGGCCCCCTGCTCTTCCAGCCCGGCTTGCTGCAGCAGGAACACGAAGGATGAGGCAGAACCGTCCATGATCGGAATTTCTTCGGCAGTCACGTCGACATACAGGTTATCGATGCCCAGTCCTGAGCAGGCTGACATCAGATGCTCAATAGTCGATACCCGCGCGCCATCCTTGACCAGTACCGAGGCCATGCGCGTATCGCCGACCTCGGTGGCTTTCGCAGGGAAATCGACGACCGGATCAAGATCAACACGACGGAAGACGATGCCGGTATCCACAGCGGCCGGGCGCAAGGTCAGCTCGACTTTTGTGCCGGAATGGACGCCAATACCTGTCGTCTTGACAATTTTTTTAATGGTGCGTTGTTTCAACATGATGGCATTATAAATCTGACTGATAATTATTCTGTAACGATGTGTAGTTAGTGTGGGGGAAAAAACACGCTTGGGTTTTCCAACTATTTTTTTCTATCAAAGGCATATCGACAGGCTATCGAATACCTCCATTTCTCTCCCGGCTCAAACGAAAAGCGGCGCATATGCGCCGCTTTGCCTACTAACGACAAACGTCAGTTTTATGCCAACTGCGCGAGCAACGTTTCTGCATTGGAAACTTCAAATGCGCCGCCTTGTTCGACGTTCAATTGCTTGACCACGCCGTCTTCGATCAGCGCAGAGAAACGCTGCGAACGGGTACCCATGCCAAACTTGCTGAAATCAGCATCCAGGCCCAGCGCCTTGGCGAAATCGGCATTGCCGTCAGCCAGCAAACGCACAATGCCGGTGGCTTTCTGATCACGTCCCCAAGCGCCCATGACGAACGCATCGTTAACCGAAATCGCCCAGATTTCATCAACGCCCTTGGCCTTGAATTCTGCTGCATGCTGGATGTAGCCTGGCAGATGCTTAGCGGAGCAAGTTGGCGTGAAAGCGCCTGGAACCGCAAACAGGGCAATTTTCTTGCCCTTGACCAAATCGCTGACAGCGAATGTATTTGGTCCGAGTGCGCAGCCTGCGGTCTCGGTTTCGATGAATTCTGCTAATTTGCCTTCTGGCAGGCGATCGCCGATCTTGATAGTCATGATAAATCCTTGTCTAGTTGATGAGGCCTCCGAACCCGTGCCGCGACAAGGGTCGTTCGCCGATTTTCGGAAGCACCGAATGTTGAATGTTAACAGATACTACAAAAGAAAACGCCGCGCCTTGCGACGCGGCGTGGAACCCGCAGTATGCCTTGTTCCGCAAATTCATGCACAGCCCAGCCGGTGATAGCGGGTATAAGAACCCGCCAACACCTCAGGTCACGGCGTGCCCTGCTTGGCCGGCTTGCTCAGTCAGCTTATTTAGTCGGCTTGCTTACGCAGGAAGGCCGGGATGTCATACGTTTCCATGCCGTTCTTTTCCAAGGCGCGCACCGTATCGGAAGCTGACTCGCGACGCCATACCGCCGGCGCCTTCATGCCTTCGAACGACGAGCTGCCGTGACCAACCGACGGCTGACCGTGCATCAACGGCTCGTTGTGGGTGCCGGTACGCATCATTGGCGCTTGCACCAGTTGCACGGCCTTACGCGTGCGGCCGAGGCCGGTTGCGACCACGGTAACGCGGATATCGTCGCCCATGGCTTCATCGTATGCAATCCCTTGGGCAATCGAAGCATCCGGTGCCGCAAACGCGCGTACGGTCGCCATGACTTCCTTGATTTCCTTACCCTTCAGACTGCGGCTGGCGGTAACGTTGACCAATACGCCGCGCGCGCCGGAGAGGTCGATGCCGTCCAGCAGCGGCGAGGCGACTGCCTGCTCCGCCGCCAAACGTGCGCGATCCACGCCGGATGCGGTAGCCGTACCCATCATCGCCTTGCCTTGTTCGCCCATGATGGTCTTGACGTCATTGAAGTCGACGTTGATATGGCCCGGCACATTGATGATTTCAGCAATACCGGCAACGGCATTGTTGAGCACATCGTCAGCGTGTTGCAACCACTCCATCATGCTGTCGTCTTCATAAATCTCTTCGAGTTTTTCGTTGAGAATAATGATCAGCGAATCAACGTGCAGGGACAAAGCCTCCAGACCTTCATCGGCGATATCCATGCACTTCTGGCCTTCATATGAAAACGGCTTGGAAACCACCGCCACTGTCAGCGCGCCCTGTTCCTTCGCGATCTGCGCCACCACCGGTGCGGCGCCGGTACCTGTGCCGCCGCCCATTCCGGCAGCGATAAACACCATGTGCGCGCCGCGCAGCGCATCTTCGATGCGGTTACGTGATTCTTCTGCCAGCTGACGCCCTACCGACGGCTTCATGCCAGCACCCAGGCCGGTCTCGCCGATCTGGATCACGTTATGCGCCTTCGACTGCTTGAGCGCCTGTGCATCCGTGTTGGCAGCGATGAACTCCACTCCCGACACACCCTTGTTGATCATATGTTGGACCGCATTGCCGCCGGCGCCGCCGACGCCGACGACTTTAATCACGGTGCCCAAAGTTGCATTGTCAAGCATATCGATTTCCATGATATTTCCTCATAAAGATGCAGCATCCAGTCAATAGGCATCACGCTGTGTGAGGCCTAGCAACTGACAACTGCCAATTGCACAAACAACGTTAAAGTTAATATTAAAAATTACCCAAAAACCATTCTTTCATGCGCTGCCAAATCGCCTTCGCAGATCCTTCCTGACGCGTCACGATATAGCCGCGCAGGTATTGCTTTTTCGCTTCCAGCAGCAAGCCCAGCACCGTCGAATAGCGCGGGCTGCGCACCACGTCGGCCAGCTGGCCGCGGTAATCCGGCGTCCCCAGGCGCGCCGGCTTGAGGAAGATGTCTTCCGCCAACTCGATCATGCCTGGCATCATGGCCGAGCCGCCGGTCAGCACCACACCGCTCGACAGCACTTCTTCATAGCCTGACTCGCGCACCACCTGATGCACCAGCGCGAACAACTCTTCGACGCGTGGCTCGATCACCGCCGCCAGCGCCTGGCGCGACAAGGTGCGCGGATTGCGGTCACCGAGGCCGGGCACTTCCAGCGTTTCACCCGGATCGGCCAGAATCTGCTTGGCGACGCCGTAGCGCAACTTGATTTCTTCCGCTTCATTGGTCGGCGTCCGCAACGCCATGGCAATGTCGTTAGTAATCTGATCGCCTGCAATCGGGATCACTGCGGTATGGCGAATCGCCCCTTCGGTGAACACCGCCACGTCGGTGGTGCCGCCGCCGATATCCACCAGCACCACGCCCAATTCTTTCTCGTCCGGCGTTAACACCGCATCGGCCGATGCCATCGGCTGCAAGATCAGGTCCGACACTTCCAGCCCGCAACGGCGAATGCACTTGACGATGTTCTGCACCGCAGATACCGCCCCGGTAACAATGTGCACCTTGACCTCTAGTCGGATGCCGCTCATGCCGATTGGTTCACGCACATCTTCCTGGCTGTCGACAATAAATTCCTGCGGTACGGTATGCAGCAATTGCTGGTCGGTAGGAATGTTGACCGCCTTCGCCGTTTCAATAACGCGCGAGACGTCGGCGGCGCTGACTTCCTTGTCCTTGATCGCCACCATGCCGCTGGAATTGAAGCTGCGGATATGGCTGCCGGCGATGCCTGTGTAGACGTTGCGGATCTTGCAGTCGGCCATCAGTTCGGCTTCTTCCAGCGCACGCTGGATCGATTCCACTGTGGCCTCGATATTGACTACCACGCCCTTCTTCAAGCCCTTGGATTCCGCCTGGCCCAGGCCGATCACTTCATGGCGCCCATCCGACAATACCTCGGCAACCACCGCCACCACCTTCGAGGTGCCGATGTCGAGACCGACGATCAAATTTTTTGCGTCTTTTGTCATAATGTTTCGCTTATTTTTTCTTGCTTCCCAATCCGCCCGACAAGCCGCTCGCCTTCAGCGCCAAGCCATTTGGATACCGCATATCCACACCTTCGATCCGGTTCTGCAAACGTGACAGCAGTTGCGGATAAATCTGCACCAGTCGTGTAACCCGGTCTTTCAAGGTAGTCTTGTTTTGTTCACGTCCCAGCTCTACCATCATGCCGTTGTCCAGCTTGATGGTCCACGCATAGCGGCTCGATAAAGCCACTTCCACCGGGTTTAACTTCAGCGGTGCAAACCACTGGCGAAAATCCGCCAGGCGCGCCACCACATCCTTCTCGCTGCCATCCGGTCCGGACAAACGCAGCAATGCTCCATCCTCTTCTGCCTCGTCCAGGTTCGCGGTGAACAAATCGCCACGCACCGATAACAAGCGTCCGTCGTCATCCCAGGTCGCCAGCGGCTGATGCTCTTCCACTGTCACGATCAGCGTATTCGGCCATTCACGCCGTACCGCTGCCTTGCGCACCCACGGCACCGATTCGAATGCTGTGCGTACCGTGTCCAGATTGGCGGTAAAGAAGTTGCCCTTGATGCGCTGCAGTGCCGTAGCGCGAACGATCAGGGGATTGACGCGCCGCAGTTCGCTTTGAGGTGCAGCTTCAATCCGGATCGTCTTCAGCGTAAACATAGGACGCTGCGCCAGCCACCACACGCCGGACGCCAGCAATGCGAGCGCAACCAACCCTAGCAAGGTGCCGGAGATTGCATTCAACATTTTGACGTCTTGCCACATGGTTTTCGACTTTATCGCTTGGTTCGTTAAATAATTCTCTAAATAACTTCTTCAAATCTTTTTACTTGCTTTGCCGGTTACACCGGCTTCCAATCTGCAGTGGGCGCCAGATCGAGTGCTGCCGAAGCCAGTATTTCAAGGCACAGATCTTCGTAGCTGACACCGTCCGCCTTGGCCGCCATCGGCACCAGCGAATGTCCGGTCATCCCGGGTGAGGTGTTGATCTCCAGCAGGAACGGCTCATTGTCGGAATCGCGCAGCATGAAATCCACCCGCGCCCAGCCTTCACAACCAATCGCCTTGAATGCCTGCACCGCAAGCGACTGTATGCGCTGGGCCAAGGCATCATCCAGCGGCGCCGGACAAAGATATTTGGTATCGTCGGTAAAATACTTATGCTGATAATCGTAGTTACCGTCAGGCGCACGAATTTCAACGATCGGCAGCGCCCGCGCAGTACGGCCCTTACCGAGCACCGGCACCGTCAATTCGCGCCCACGTACAAACTCTTCCGCCAATACCACCTCATCATATTTCGCGCACAGTGCAAAACCGTCATTCATGTCGGAATAACCCGCCACCTTGCTGATACCGATGGTTGAGCCTTCATGCGGCGCTTTCAACATCAGCGGCAGACCCAATACGTCCGGCACCTGACGCAGATCTTCCCGGGTCGCGCTATGCGCATCCAGCACCAGGAAACGCGGCGTCGGCAAAGCCAGGCTGTGCCAGACGCGCTTGGTCATTACTTTATCCATTGCAATAGCCGACGCCATGACGCCCGGCCCCGTATACGGAATGCCAAGCTGTTCCAACGCCCCTTGCAAGGTGCCGTCTTCTCCGTAGCGGCCATGCAAGGCGATAAATACGCGGTCGAATTTTTCCGCTGCAAGTTCCGCCAGGCTACGCTCAGCTGGATCGAAAGGATGAGCGTCGACACCGCGGCTTTTCAACGCCGTCAATACGCCGTTACCGGACATGATGGACACTTCGCGCTCGGCCGAACGGCCGCCGAACAGCACGCCGACTTTTCCGAATTGATGACCTGTCATTTTTTTGCTCATTTCTATTGCTCTACCAGTTGCGCCAGCTTGCCCGGCACGCCGCTAATCGAACCCGCACCCATGGTCATCACGACGTCGCCATCGCGCACGATGTTCATGATCGACGCCGCCATGTCGTTGATATCCTCCACGAATACCAGTTCGCCCATGCCGGCTACCCGCAGGGCATGCGCCAAAGCGCGGCCGTCGGCGGCGACTATCGGCGCTTCGCCGGCGGCATACACTTCCGCCAGCACCAGCACGTCGACCGTCGACAATACTTTTACAAAATCTTCAAACAGATCGCGTGTCCGTGTATAACGATGCGGCTGGAATACCAGCACCAGCCGCCGGCCAGGATAAGCGCCACGCGCTGCCTGGATCGTTGCCGCGGTTTCCACCGGATGGTGACCGTAGTCATCGACCAGTGCAAACTCTCCCTTAGGCTTGCCTTCGGCGTCCTGCAATTTGATTTCGCCGTAGCGTGTGAAACGTCGTCCTACGCCATTAAACTCGGTCAAGGCCTGCTGGATCGCGCTATCGGCAACACCTAGTTCGCGCGCAATCGCAATCGCGGCGCAGGCGTTCTGGACGTTGTGCATGCCCGGTTGATTCAGGCTGATCGGCATCGCCGCGTAACCCTTTTGAATCACAGTGAACTGCATGTGCCCGCCGACCGCCTTGGCGTCAATCGCCCGTACATCGGCGTCTTCGTGGAAGCCGTACGTTGTAATCAACTTGGAAATCTGCGGCATGATTTCGCGTACATTGGCATCATCCATACATAGCACTGCTACGCCATAAAATGGCAAACGCTGGGTGAACTCGACGAAAGCCTGCTTCAACTTGTTGAAATCATGATCATAGGTATCCATATGATCGGCATCGATATTGGTGATGACCTCAATCACCGGCGACAGATTCAGGAAAGACGCATCCGACTCATCGGCCTCCGCCACGATAAAGTCGCCCGAACCCAGCTTGGCGTTGGCGCCAGCGCTGGTCAGACGGCCGCCGATGACGAAGGTCGGATCCAACCCGCCCTGCGCCAGTACGCTCGCCACCAGGCTGGTGGTAGTGGTTTTTCCATGGGTGCCGGCAATCGCGATGCCGCGCTTGAGCCGCATCAACTCCGCCAGCATGACCGCGCGCGGGACGATCGGAATATGTTTTTCGCGCGCTGCGACAACTTCCGGATTATCGGCTTGCACCGCGGTCGAGGTAACGATGGCGTGGGCCTGGTCGATATGCGCTGCCGCGTGGCCACGGCTCACCTTGGCGCCAAGACCGGCCAGACGGCGAGTCGCCGCATTGTCGCCGAGATCGGAGCCGGAAATCGTGTAGCCGAGATTCAGCAATACTTCAGCGATGCCGCTCATGCCGCTGCCGCCAATTCCGACGAAATGGATATTCTTTACTTTATGTTTCATAGTAGTTACTCACTGCGCACCTGCCAATTCTTCAAGAACCTGCGCGATGGCTTCATTCGCATCGCGCCGGCCGTTTTCATATGCTGCCTGCGCCATCGTTTGGCAGTCCTGACGCGAGATCCGCGTCAACAACGCGGCCAGGCGCTCCTTGCTCAAGTCTGTTTGCGGCAAATGAATCGCCGCCCTTTGCGTCGCCATCCAGCGTGCATTGTCGCGCTGATGCGAAGTAGTCGAAGCCACCAATGGCACCAGTACGCTAGCGACGCCGGCTGCAGTCAGTTCCGACACCGTGATCGCCCCGGCCCGACAAATCACCAGGTCGGCGTCGGCATAACGGCGCGGCATGTCGTCGATAAACGCCACCACTTCTGCCGACACGCCAGCTGCCGCATAGGCGCTCCGTAAGGCCTCGATATGCTGCTTGCCGGACTGGTGCGTAACGCTCGGCCGCTGTTCGGCGGGAATCAAGGCCAGCGCCGCCGGCAGGCAATCGTTCAGCGCTTTCGCGCCAAGGCTGCCGCCAACTACCAGCAAACGCAGCGGGCCGATGCGGCCGCTGTAGCGCTCTGCCGGCAAAGGCAGCGCCATGATTTCCTTGCGCACCGGATTACCGGTCACCAGCGCCTTGTTGGCCGCCTTGCCGAAATCTGCGGGGAAACCGAACAGTACCCGCTTGGCCAACGGCGTCAGGGTCTTGTTCGACAACAGCAAGGCCGCATCGGCATTCACCAACACCAGCGGTACGCCACGCAAACGCGCCATCGCACCGCCCGGCACTGTCACATAGCCGCCCATTCCCAGCACCACATCGGCCTGGCGTCGACCCAATATCCGGAAGCAAGCCGGAAAACTGAGCAACATACGCCAAACGCCGCGCACGGTATGCGCCAAGCCTTTGCCGCGCAAACCGGAGAAGACGATCTTGTCCATCTCGATACCATGCTGCGGCACAAGGTCAGTCTCCATGCCATGCGTGGTTCCCAGCCAGCTTACTTGCCAGCCGCGTGCACGCATGGTGTCGGCAATTGCCAGACCGGGGAAAATATGGCCGCCGGTACCCGCCGCCATGATCATCAGGTTTTTTTTGCTTGCGCTCATGCCCGGCCTCCACGCATGAGAACCCGGTTCTCGTAATCGATGCGCAACAGGATCGCCAGGCCGATACAGTTAATCAGCACGCCGGAGCCGCCATAGCTCATCAACGGCAAGGTCAATCCCTTGGTCGGCAACAAACCCAGGTTGACGCCCATGTTGATGAAGGTCTGCACACCGATCCAGATACCGATGCCCTTGGCGGTCAGGCCGGCGAAAGTCTGCTCCATCGCGATCGCCTGGCGGCCGATTTCAAACGAACGTTTGATAATCCAGTAAAACAGCATGACCACCACCAGCACACCAGCAAACCCAAGTTCCTCGCCGATGACAGCAAGCAAAAAGTCGGTATGCGCTTCCGGCAGGTAGTGTAGTTTTTCAACGCTGGCGCCAAGACCAACCCCAAACAGTTCGCCACGGCCAAAAGCAATCAACGAATGCGACAACTGGTATGCCTTGCCCAGTGCATTTTCTTCCGCCCAAGGATTCAGATAGGCAAAAATCCGCTCGCGACGCCATGGCGAGAGCCAGATCACCAGCGTAAACATCCCGGCCAGCATGGCGCCGATGCCGCCGAACCAGACACCGTTGATTCCGCCCAAAAACAAGATGCCCATAGCAATACATACGATCACACCGAGAGCGCCCAGATCTGGCTCCAGCATCAGCAGCAGGCCGACCAGGCCGACGGCGGCAGTCATCGGCAAAAATCCCTTGGTCAGCTTGTGCATCACTTCCTGCTTGCGCACCGTGTAATTGGCCGCGTACAAGACGATGAACAGCTTCATCAGTTCCGACGGCTGCAAATTGAAAACCCGGAACGACAGCCAGCGCTTGGCGCCATTGACGCCGCGTCCCAGGCCTGGCACTAGCACCATGGCCAGCAGTATCAAAGTAACCACGAACAGATACGGCGCCCAGCGCTGCCAGGTAGCGATAGGAATGCGGAAAGTCACCAGTCCGGCGACTAGCGAAACGCAGATGAAGATCGCTTGCCGCACCAGGAAATGGGCATTCGTATAGTTGGCGTACTTGGGCGAGTCCGGCAAGGCAATCGAGGCCGAATACACCATCACCAGGCCAAACAACATCAGCAAGATGACCACCCAAACCAGCGGTTGGTCGTATTCCATCATTTTCGAACGCTGGACGCCGGGCCTTTGGCTGTCACGCGCACGCGGCCGCGGCGGCGCACTATTCACAGTGCTATCCGCCGGCTTGCCTGAAAATGATGGAAAGGCGAATTTCATAGTCCGACCTCGCCACGCGACAAGGCCAGTTCACGCACGGCATCGACAAACACTTGTGCCCGGTGCGCGTAGTTGCGGAACATGTCGAAACTGGCGCAGGCTGGTGACAGCAGCACGGCGTCGCCAGCATGCGCCAGCTCGGCGGCGCGCACGACGGCCTGTTCCAATGTTTCACAGTCGACAATTTCCAGGCCGCCGGCCTGGTGTTCAACCGCTGCACGAATTGCCGCCGCATCACGGCCGATCAGCAGCAACGCCCGACCGTAGGCGGCCAGCGGCGCGCCCAGAGGCGCAAAATCCTGTCCCTTACCGTCGCCACCTGCGATCAGTATCAGGCGGCTGGCATTACCGTCGCCGTCGCAACCTCGGCCGATGCCATTCAACGCGGCCACCGTGGCGCCAACATTGGTGCCTTTGCTGTCATCGTAATATTCGACGCCACCAATGGTAGTGACCAGTTCAACTCGATGCGGCTCGCCGTGATACTCGCGCAAACCATGCAACAAGGGGGCAAACGGCAAGTCGATTGCACGGCACAGCGCCAGCGCCGCCAGCGCGTTGGCCGCATTGTGGCGGCCACGGATACGCAAGGCATCGGCCGGCATCAGACGCTTTACCGTCACCGGCAACAAGGCCAGCTGTTCTTTCTTGCTGCGCCGCTTTTCGACTCTCTCTTCTTCGTCACCAGGCACCGCAACCGACAACCACTGCATACCGTTGTCGCTGACCAGGCCGAAACAATCACCTTCATCGGGCTCATCAAAACCGAAACTGATGCTATTGCCTGTCTTGAACTGCATCGTCAAAGGATCGTCGCGATTCAGCACACGTACGGTTTCGGCGCTGAAGATGCGCGCCTTGTCAGCGACGTACGACGTCATGTCGCCATGCCAGTCCAGGTGATCCTGGGTGATGTTCAAAATCGTTGCGGCGTCGGCATGCAGACCACACGTTGCATGCAACTGGAAACTGGACAACTCCAGTACCCAAACTTGCGGCAAAGCCTCGCGTTCCAGCGCGCTGCGCAAGACATCCAGTGCTGCAGGGCTGATATTGCCGGCGACCTGCACCGTCAGGCCGGCGCGTTCGCATAGCAAGCCGGTCAGGCTGGTGACCGTGGTCTTGCCGTTGGTACCAGTGATGGCAATCACCTTTGGCGTATAGGCGTGGCTTTCGCGTAGTGCCGCCAGGGCTTGTGCAAATACCTCGATTTCACCCCATACCGGAATGTCACGATCGGTGGCGGCGGACAGGATGTCTTTTAACTCCTTGCCGGGCGCCAAACCCGGGCTGGTCACGGCAAAGTCGATGCCATCCAGCAGGCTGGCGGCAAAGCCACCTTCTTCGCCGGAGCTGACGAACTCCACCGCCGGAATTTCCTGCAACAGCAGCGGCAGCCGTTCCGGTGCGCTGCGTGTGTCTGCCACGCGCACGGTTGCACCGCAATGTGCCAGCCACAAAGCGGATGCCAGACCCGACTCGCCGAGTCCTAATACCAGAACATGTTTACCCGTATAGTTCATTACTGCTGCTCACTACCTTAACTTCAGGGTTGAAAGTCCAAACAACACCAACATCATTGAGATGATCCAGAAACGCACTACTACCTGCGTCTCTTTCCAGCCTTTTTGCTCGTAGTGATGGTGCAGAGGCGCCATCAACAGCACGCGGCGACCCACGCCGAAGCGCTTCTTTGTGTACTTGAAATAGATTACTTGCAACATGACCGATAAAGTTTCGACCACGAAAATACCACCCATAATGAACAGCACGATTTCCTGGCGCACGATCACGGCGACAGTTCCCAGCGCACCGCCCAAGGCCAGGGCGCCGACATCGCCCATGAAAACTTGCGCCGGATAGGCGTTGTACCAAAGGAAAGCAAGCCCTGCACCCGCCATCGCGCCGCAGAAGATCAGCAGCTCGCCCGCGCCCGGGATATGCGGAATCAGCAGATATTTCGCGAACGTGACGTTACCGGTCAGATAAGCGAACAATCCCAGCGCTGCGCCTACCATCACAGTCGGCATGATCGCCAGGCCGTCGAGACCATCGGTCAGGTTGACAGCGTTACTGGTGCCGACGATGACAAAATAGGTCAGCGCCATGAAGCCCCACACGCCCAATGGATAACTGACCGTCTTGAAAAACGGCACGATCAGGTCGGCCTTTGGCGGCAGATCCAGACTGAAGCCGGATTCGACCCAGGCCACAAACAAATCCCAGACCTGGGTGTTGTTCGGCGCCGAGACTGAGAACGCCAGGTAGATTGCGGCGACCACGCCGATCACCGATTGCCAGAAATATTTTTCTCGCGAGCGCATACCGTTCGGATCCTTGTAGACCACCTTGCGATAGTCATCGACCCAGCCGATAGTGCCGAAACCGAGCGTCACGATCAGTACGATCCAGACAAAACGATTGCCGAGATCGCTCCATAGCAACGTTGAAATCCCGATGGCGATCAAGATCAGCACGCCACCCATGGTCGGCGTGCCGGATTTGATCAGATGCGTTTGCGGACCGTCGGTACGCACCGCTTGGCCGACCTTCAGGCGCGCCAGCATACGGATCACGCCAGGACCGGCGATCAAACCAATCATCAATGCCGTCAAGGTCGCGAACACGGCACGGAATGTGATGAAATTGAAGACGCGCAGGAAACTGAAATCCTGCTGAAAATTTTGTGCCAGCCATAGCAGCATGTTAGTGAGTCCCCTCGGATGTTGTACCAACCAGGTGCAGGACGGCGCGCTCCATTTTCATGAAGCGCGAGCCTTTGACCAGCACGGTCGTATTCGGTGTCATATCGGCATCGAGCGCGGCTAGCAACGCTGCGATGTCGGTAAAGTGTTGCGCTTGCGCGCCAAAAGCGGTGCTGGCTTCGGCAGCCATGTCGCCTAGCGTGAATAGTTTCGTGATGCCCCGTTGCTGTGCGTAAGCGCCAATTTCCTGATGAAACGTGCTTCCCTCGTTGCCGACCTCGCCCATCTCGCCCAGCACCAGCAAACGCGGTGCGGCAGACTGCGCCAGCACATCGATAGCAGCCCGCACAGAATCCGGATTGGCATTGTAGGTATCGTCAATCACCAGCGCGCCGGCGCAAGTCGCCACGGTCGCCAGCTTGCGTTGCAGACGACCGCTAACCGGCGCGAAGGATTCCAGGCCGCGCTTGATGGCAGCGACATCGACGCCGATCGCCAAGGCGCAGGCGATAGCGGCCAGCGCGTTGCGGACGTTGTGTTCGCCGGCGGCAAACAGTTGCACAGTGAATACCGGTTGATCCGGAACACTGACCGTCAAGTCGCTACCAAAGCCATTGGCGGCGTTGTTATAGCTGCAATGGACATCAGCTTCAGGTGTCAGGCCGAAAGTAATGCTGCCGCCCTTGCCTGCGCTGTAGCTGCGCCACAGATCAGTGTAAGGATCGTCTGCCGGAAACACCGCGATGCCATTATTTGCCATGCCACGGATCACGTTGCCGTTTTCCTCAGCAACAGCTTCGACGCTGGCCATGAATTCCTGATGTTCGCGTTGGGCGTTATTGACGAGAGCGACAGTGGGTTCGGCAATTGCAGTCAACACGGCGATCTCGCCTGGATGGTTCATGCCAAGCTCGATCACGGCAGCCTGATGCATGCCTTCCAGCCGCAATAAGGTCAGCGGCACACCAATTTCGTTATTGAAATTGCCGCGCGTAGCCAGCGACTTGTCAACGCCAAAAGCCGCGACCAGAATCGCGGCAATCATTTCTTTTACTGTGGTTTTTCCATTGCTGCCGGTGACAGCGATCAGCGGCAGCTTGAATTGCTGGCGCCAGCGCTGTCCTATCGTGCCCAAGGCCTCACGGGTATCTTTAACTACTAGCGCAGGAACAGCCAATGCGACGGGAGCACGCTCGACTATCACAGCGGCGGCGCCCTGTGCGATGACCTGATCCAGGAAATCGTGGGCGTCGAAACGCTCGCCGCGCAGAGCGACAAACACAGAACCGGGGGTCACTGCGCGGCTGTCGGTGAACAATCCGTCAATCGCAGTCTGGCCGCTGGCCCCCACGCTCGCGGGCACTCCCAACCAGGATTGTAGTTGCGCCAATGAAGTATGCATCAGCTACCGCCCTTCATCGTGGCCCGCGCTGCGAGCGCCAGAGCGGTGTGATCGGCGTCTAAAAACGGCAATTTCTTTCCTTTGATTTCCTGATATGTTTCATGTCCTTTTCCTGCCAGCAGCACCACATCCGCCCTGGCGGCATGACGTACAGCCCACAAGATCGCGGCAGCACGATCTTCCAAGGCCTGCGCGTCGTGCGGCGCCTTCATTCCCGCAAGGACCTGGCCGATGATGACGGCAGGCTCTTCGCTGCGCGGATTGTCGCTGGTGACGATGACGTGATCCGCCAGTTCCGCCACTGCCCCCATCTGCGGCCGCTTGCCGGGATCGCGATCGCCGCCGCAACCGAACACGCACCACAGTTCGCCATTGCGTTGCTGCGCAACCTGTCGCAAGGTACTCAAGGTCTTTTCCAAGGCATCTGGCGTGTGGGCATAATCGATCACGATCAGCGGCGCGTCTTGGCCGCCGAATTGCTGCATTCGACCCGGTACGGCAACCAACAGTTCAATCGCATAGAGCGCGGTTTTCCATTCAATGCCATGCGCCAGCAACACACCCAGGATACCTAGTGCATTACTGACATTGAATTGGCCCACCAACTGAGTCTTGACCTGCCCTGAACCGAATGGCGATTCAACGTGAAAAACGGTGCCGCTGGCACTGGTGCGGATTGCCGAGGCACGCAGTACGGCCACGCCAGGCGGCGCATCCAATGCGTCGCAGGTATAGCCGATCAGGGGAATCGCCTGCTTCTTTTGCTGCAGATGGCTGATCAGGCGCAATCCCATGTCGTCATCAAGATTGATCACAGCTTGCTGCAAACCCGGCCAGTCGAACAACATGCGCTTGGCGGCTTCGTAATGTTGCTCATCGCCGTGATAATCCAGATGATCGCGGGTGAAATTGGTAAACAAGGCGATGTCGACATGCATGCCGTTCAAGCGTCCCTGCTCCAGGCCGATCGAAGACGCCTCGATGGCCAGCGCGGTGACGCCTTGTTTGCGCATGTCGCTCAAGGTATGTTGCAGCAGCAGCGCATCCGGCGTGGTGTTGCCGGTTTCCTCGAATTCGCCGCGCTCGCCTTGCGCAAAAATACCGGTCCCGAGCGTACCGATCACACCGGTGTCCTGCCCCAGGTGCGACAAAGCGTGTCCGAGCCACTGGCTGCAGGACGTCTTGCCGTTGGTGCCGGTGACGGCCACCACCAGCATATCCTTGTCGGCTTGCTGATAATACGCGCCGGCAATCTGGCCTGACAGGTGCTTGAGTCCGCTGACCGCCAGATGTGCTGTAGTCCATGCGGCGTCCCAGCTGAATTTCTCGCTCTCGTACAGCACTGCGGAAGCGCCATTTTTCAGCGCTTGTGCAATATAGGCACGGCCATCTGCGGCATCGCCTGGGTAGGCGAAAAATACGTCGCCAGCCTTGACTTTGCGCGAATCCGACACCAGCTCTGCGCCGGCCGGCGCAACGCCGCTCAACCATTGCTGGATGTCTTGTAATTGCTTTCCCTTGGAGGTCATTACAAACCCTCCTGCGGACCATCGGTCGGGATAATGATGTCCGTCACGCTGGAATCCGGCGGCACGTTCAGGGCCCGCAAGGCATTCGCGGCGACTGTCGCAAATACCGGCGCCGCCACATCGCCACCAAAGTGCGAACCGACCGTCGGCTCATCCACCATCACGGCAATGATCAGGCGCGGATCGGAGGCTGGTGCAAAACCGACAAAGTCGGCGATATATTTTTTGACGTACTTGCCGCCTTCAATCTTGTAAGCCGTACCGGTTTTGCCACCGACTCGATAACCAGGCACCTGTGCTTTCGGCGCTGTGCCGCCAGGAGCAGTGACTCTTTCCAGCATGGCGCGCATAGTGAGCGCGGTCTTTTCAGAGACCACACGCTGGCCGACCGGCGGTTCGGTAACCTTCTGGAACGAAAGCGGAATCAGATCGCCGTTGCGAGCGAAGATCGTATAGGCATGCGCCATCTGGATCAGCGATACCGATATCCCGTGACCGTAGCTCATGGTCGCCTGCTCAATCGGCCGCCAGGACTTGAAAGGTCGTACGCGGCCGGCGACGGCGCCGGGGAAACCGAACTTCGGTTGCTGGCCGAGACCGACGGTAGTGAACATTTCCCACATTTCTTCAGCCGGCATCTTCAGCGCGATCTGCGCAGTACCAAGATTCGACGATTTCTGGATAATCTGCGCCACGCTCATGGTCAGCAAGCCATGCGGATGCGAATCGCCGATAGTAGCGGTGCCGATGGTCATCTTGTCCGGCACCTGGAACGTGGTGGTGGCTTGCACCCGGTTAGTATCCAGCGCCAGGGCAATCGTGAACGGTTTCAGGGTCGAGCCTGGCTCGAAGGTATCCGTCATCACGCGGTTGCGCAATTGCGCACCGGTCAGGACTGAGCGGTCGTTAGGGTTGTAGCTCGGCAGGTTGGCCAGCGCTAGCACTTCGCCGCTCTTGGCGTCGACCACCACAATACCGCCGGCCTTGGCCTTGAATTTCTCGACCGCTTCCTTGAGCTGAGTGAAGGCGATGTACTGGATCTTGCTATCGATCGACAACACCAGGTCCTTGCCATCATGCGGCTCTTTGACCGCCTCGATATCTTCGACGATGCGGCCCAGCCGGTCCTTGATCACGCGCCGGCTGCCGGTGGCGCCTGCCAGGTTTTTTTGCTGCGACAGCTCCATGCCGTCCTGGCCGGCGTCTTCCACATTGGTAAAACCGACTACGTGCGCCATCACTTCACCCTCAGGGTAAAAGCGCTTGTATTCCTTGCGGGTTTCAATGCCCTCGATGCCGAGCTTGATGATCTTGTCGGACACGTCTTGCTCGACTTGCCGCTTGAGATAGACAAAATTACGGTCGGAATCAAGTTTCTTACTTAGCTCGGCGTCGCTCATTTCGAGCAATTTCGCCAGCGCCTGCAATTTTTCTTTCGGGGCGTCCTTGACGTCGTCAGGAATCGCCCAGATTGCCTTGACCGGCACCGACGAAGCCAGCACCTGGCCGTTGCGATCGGTAATCTTGCCACGTGTGGCCGGCAGTTCCAGCGTCCGCGCATAGCGAGAGGCGCCCTGTTTTTGCAGGAAATCGGTGGAAATGCCTTGCAACCACAGCGCTCGCACGATCAACGCCAGGAAAGCTGCAAACATAGCGAACAGCACAACCCGCGAACGCCATACCGGCAACTTGACCTTGAGCACCGGGCTGGCCGAAAACGGCACGCCTTTGCCGGCCGCAACGCGGCCGGTGTGGGAGCTGCGCGGCGGATTGCGCGTCATTTGTCCCCCAGCGTCAGGTATTGGGTACGGGCCGCCGTCAGCGGCACCATGTTGAGGTCGTGCGTGGCGCTAGCCTCAATGCGTGAATTCTTGCCCAGCGTCGACTGGTCGAGCTGCAATTGCGCCCACTCGATATCGAGCTGGCGCGACTGGCTTGCCACCCGTTCCAGCTCTATGAACAACTGGCGCGCCTGGTATTGGGCATTGACCAGCGCCAGCGCGCACAGCACCAGCGCCATGGCCAGGACAAAATTGATGCGGCCGGTCATGCTTGCCCCCCGGCTTGCGGTCCGCTGGCGCCCAGACGTTCACCGACCCGCATGATCGCGGAACGGGCACGGGGGTTGTCAGCGACTTCAGCATCGGACGGCTTGACCCGTGAGATCAGTTTCAATTCCGGTTGCGGCAAATCAACCGCACGAATCGGCAGGCGACGGTCGGGCTGCGGCAGCTTGGCCTTGGAGGCCAGGAACTGCTTGACGATACGGTCTTCCAGCGAATGAAAGCTGATCACGACTAATCTCCCTTGCTGGCCCAACTGCCGAAATGCCTGGTCCAGTACTATCTCGAGTTCTTCAAGCTCTTGATTGATGAAAATCCGTATAGCCTGAAAGGTACGAGTGGCCGGGTCTTTGCCTTTCTCGCGGGTCTTGACGGCGTTTGCCACGATCTTGGCAAGCTGTCGTGTGCCAGTAATGGGCTCGATTGTCCGGCCAGCAACAATCGCCTTTGCAATCTGAACAGCAAACCGTTCTTCCCCATAATCACGTACCACCTTTCCGATTGTTTGTTCATCCGCGCTGGCCAGCCACTCTGCAGCTGATATGCCACGCGTCGTATCCATCCGCATGTCGAGCGGACCGTCAGCACGAAAACTGAAACCCCGGCTGGCATCGTCGACTTGCGGCGATGAGATGCCAAGGTCCAGCAACACCCCATCGACTTGCTTTATTCCTCTTTCCTGCAAGGCCTGCGCCATCGTCGCAAAACTGTCATGCACAATCTCGAAACGTGGATCAGCGATCGTGCTTGCCGTGGCGATGGCTTGCGGGTCCTTGTCAAAGGCGATCAAACGACCACGCTCGCTCAGGCTTTCCAAAATCTTGCGGCTATGGCCGCCGCGGCCGAAAGTACCGTCGACGTAGATACCGTCGGCGCGTGCGCCCTCGATCACCAGCGCACTGACAGCCTCATCCAATAACACGGTGCGGTGCTGGAACTCGGGCACCACTGGTTCACTCATGGCGGGCCTGTCAGAACGAAAAATTATTTAACACATCGGGCATGCCAGTCGCAACGGCCTGCGACTCGCTCTCAGCCAGTTTGGCCGCGTCCCAAATCTCGAAATGGCTTCCCATGCCCAGCAACATGACGTCGCGCGTCAGACCGACGGCTGCGCGCAGTTCCGGCGCAACCAGGATCCGGCCGGCGGAGTCGAGTTCGACATCCGAGGCGTTGCCAAGGAAAATCCGCTGCCAGGCGCGCGCCGACATCGGCCACGCGGCGATTTGCTCGCGGTGGCTTTCCCAGACCGGGCGCGGGAACAGCAACAGGCAACCGTGCGGGTGCTTGGTAAGCGTCAGCCGCCCCTCGCACTGGACCGTCAGCGCGTCACGATGCTTGGATGGCACAGCCATCCGTCCTTTTGCATCGAGATTTAATGCTGACGCCCCCTGAAACACCGCATACGCTCCTGTTAATTTGCTAAATTCTGGAAAAAATTTCTTTCCAAGTCAGTAAAAATGCCCCACAAAAAAACACTTTTCCACACTTTCACCCACTTTAGAGGATGCACTATTCTAGGTCAAGCCATTTAGCAGCGAGCAATTGGAAAATATGCGAGTAAAGTCAATGACTTAGCGCCACTATTTAAAGATTCCCAAAGAATGCATTACATTGAATTACTAAATAAATGAAGGACTTAGCGAAAGTTGTAAATGTCAGCTCTGAGATATACACATGTGTTTGCAGCAAACATGCCGAAACAAAGGTTCACAATTGGACAGAGTGTTGGACATCCAAAATGGTACAAATCGCAGATAAAGAAGGGAGTAGGCAGCTTGATAGTGCGGAATGGATAGCTTGGATGATGCGATATAAAAATATTTCACGACGACAATAAAACAACTACAACCATTTGATCCGGCTCTTCGCGGCGGCGGCGACCTAGCCAACCAATCGTCCCCCTCGTACACGCAAACCTTTCTTGGCCAGCCCCGGCGCCAGTGCGCTCAGATGTGCCAAGGCATCACCGCTGTGCGCATGGCAGATAGCCACGGCGAGTGCATCGGCGGCATCGGTACCCGGCAAGCCGGGCAATTGCAACAGCCGCTGCACCATATCCTGGACTTGCTGTTTTTGCGCCTTGCCATGACCGGCGACTGCTTGCTTGATTTGCAAAGCGGTATATTCAGCAACCGGCAAGTCTGCACTCACTAACGCACAAATGGCCGCACCACGGGCTTGCCCGAGCAATAGTGTCGATTGTGGATTAACGTTGACGAAGACTTTCTCGATCGCCGAACAATCCGGCGTGTAGGTGCGGATGACCTCGGAAACACTGGCCAATATCACCTTCAGCCGTTGCGGCAAGTCGGCATCCGGCGTCTTGATGGTACCCGAGGCGACATAGCTGAGCTTGCTGCCCTGTTTGTCGATGATACCGAAGCCGGTGGTCCGCAGACCTGGGTCGATGCCTAGGATTTTCATATTCTGGAGCGCTTCGCCGTTGCCTGCACCAGCGAAGCACTGCTCAACAACTTAGTGACAAAAATTAATGACGGAAATGACGGGTGCCGGTTAGCAACATGACGACGCCATGCTCATCCGCTGCATCGATCACTTCCTGGTCACGCATCGAACCGCCCGGCTGCACTACGCAGGTTGCGCCGGCATCGACAACGACATCCAGGCCGTCACGGAACGGGAAGAAGGCATCAGACGCCACAGCCGAACCAACCAGCGACAAGCCGGCGTTTTGCGCCTTGATCGACGCGATGCGGGCGGAATCGACACGGCTCATCTGGCCGGCGCCGACACCCAGCGTCATGCCGTTACCACAGAACACGATCGCATTCGATTTGACGAACTTGGCGACGCGCCAGGCAAACATCAGGTCCTGCAATTGCTGCTGGGTCGGCTGCTTCTTGCTGACAACTTTCAATTCGCCCAGAGCGACATTGCGTGCGTCCGGCGATTGCACCAGCAAACCACCGCCCACGCGCTTGAAATCATGCAAATTGATCGCATGTGCCAACGGGATTTCCAGCAGGCGGACATTCTGTTTGGCAGCGAAAATCTGCTTGGCTTGCTCAGTGAACGATGGTGCGATGATCACTTCAACGAATTGCTTGGCGACCGCTTCGGCGGCATTGCCGTCGAGTTCCTGGTTGAAGGCGATGATGCCGCCAAAAGCCGAGGTCGGATCGGTTTGCAGCGCCTTGCTATAGGCTTCCAGCGGATTCGCGCCGATGGCGACACCGCAAGGATTGGCATGCTTGATGATGACGCAGGCGGTGTCGCTGAAGGTCTTGACGCACTCCCACGCTGCATCGGCATCGGCGATGTTGTTGTACGACAATTCCTTGCCTTGCAATTGCTTGTAGTTGGCCAGCGCGCCTTCGACATGGCGGGTGTCGCGATAGAACGCCGCCGACTGGTGCGGGTTTTCGCCGTAGCGCATTTCCTGCACTTTTTCGAAATGCAGGTTCAGGGTTGCCGGATAGGCGCTGCGGGTGGCGTGTTGCTTGTCTTCGCCCAGCGAAGTGAAATAGTTGGTGATGGCGCCGTCGTATTGCGCGGTGTGGGCAAAGACCTTCTTCGCCAGCGCAAATTTGGTGCCGTAGCCGACCTCGCCCTGATTCGCCTTCAGTTCGCCCAGCACTGCCGCGTAATCGCTAGGATCGCACAGGACGATGACATCTTTATGGTTCTTGGCCGAGGAACGCAGCATGGCAGGGCCGCCGATGTCGATGTTCTCGATGGCGTCTTCCAGCGAACACTGCTCCTTGGCAATGGTCTGCTGGAACGGGTAGAGATTGACCACCACCATGTCGATCATCGGGATTTGGTGTTGCGTCAGCGCCGCCATGTGCTCAGGAAAGTCGCGGCGCGCCAGGATACCGCCATGGACTTTCGGATGCAGGGTCTTGACGCGGCCATCCAGCATTTCCGGGAAACCGGTGTAATCCGCCACTTCCGTGACCTTGATGCCGTTATCGGCAAGCAGCTTGGCGGTGCCGCCGGTCGACAGAATATTCACGCCAAGCGCCGACAACTCTTTTGCGAAATCGAGTATCCCGGTCTTGTCGGATACGGAAATGAGGGCTTGTTTGATCATAGTGAAAACTCAGGAAGGTGATGAATGACGGGAAGGCGGACTTGGTGAATGGACTACAAATAACTGAATCAGGTGGGACTCGCAGTTCCCTGTGACGGGCATGACAGTCTGCGGTCGTATTTACTGGTCGTATTACTAAACAAGCTTTGCCACATTTTACTGCCTGGGCGTGACCGGCATGACCGACACACCCGGCAATGCAAAAGCGTAAATTTTTATTACAACAGGCCGTGCTGCTGCAATTTCTTGCGCAGGGTATTGCGATTGATGCCCAACATTTCGGCGGCATGCGACTGGTTACCCTCGGCGCGCGCGATCACGGCTTCCAATACCGGCTTTTCAACCGTGGAAATCACCATGTCGTACACGTTCGACGGCGGCTGTTCACCCAAATCCTTGAAATATTTTTCAAGGCTTTGCTTTACCACGTCTTGGATACTTTCTTTACTCATTCTTTTTTACTATTCTTTTTCAAGATCCGGATTAAATCCCATCCAGTCCTGTTTCTTGTTGATCTGATTCAGGCCGCCATCTGCTCGGCCACCCCGTATTGTAACCGCTCCCCAAACGCAAACTGCGATTCGAAGAAGCTATTTACTGCTGCCAGTTGCTGGCCACAGTCTTCCAGCAGGTTCATACGCTGCCGGAATGCCTCGCCGCCCGGCAAATCCCTTACGTACCAGCCTATATGTTTGCGCGCGGTACGGACTCCCAGGTAATCCCCGTAAAACCCGTAGTGAGCGCGCAAATGTTCATCCATCAATTGTTGCACTTCAGCCACCAGCGGCGCCGGCAAATATTCACCGGTGCGCAGGTAATGATCGATCTCACGGAAAATCCATGGCCGCCCCTGCGCTGCACGGCCAACCATGATGGCATCGGCCTTGGTGTATTCAAGCACCTGGCGCGCCTTTTCCGGCGTCGCGATATCGCCGTTGGCGACGACCGGGATGCCCACTGCCGCTTTGACTGCGGCAATGGTCTGGTATTCAGCGTCGCCGCTATAGCCGTCAGCGCGGGTGCGTCCGTGCAAGGTCAGCATTGCGATGCCGTTGGCTTCCGCCAGCCTGGCTATATTCAAGGCATTCTTGTTGAGGCGATCCCAGCCGGTGCGAAACTTCAACGTCACAGGCACGTCCGCCGCCTTGACCACCGCTTCCAGAATCTTCGCCACCAATTGCTCGTCTTGCAACAAAGCCGAACCGCACCAGCTGTTGCATACCTTCTTGACCGGACATCCCATGTTGATATCGATGATCTGGGCACCGTGGTCGACGTTGTATTTTGCACATTCCGCCAGCATCAGCGGGTCGGCGCCGGCGATCTGCACCGCTCTTGGCTCCATCTCGCCGTCGTGATTGATACGGCGCGAAGTTTTCTCGGTCTGCCACAGACGCGGATTGGAAGCGGCCATTTCCGACACGGCATAGCCGGCACCCAACTCTTTACAGAGCTGCCGGAATGGTCTGTCCGTGACACCTGCCATCGGTGCCACAAAAACATTGTTACGCAGGAAATAGGGGCCAATGTTCATGGAAAATTCAAGGCGCTATCGATAACTCGAGATGCGTTGCAGCGGGAAAGGCGTCATTTTATCGCGATTGCCGCCGCACGCGGGTTATTCTCGGTGCCGCAGTTAGAGCTCGTCTTCAGCCACCGTGTTGGAACTGACCAGATGCTGCGTCGCGTAGTGGATCAGCTCATCAAGCCCGCGGCCATCGGCGCCATAGGTAGCCACCCCTACCGAGAGCGCAAGCCGGATCGACCAGTTCTCGATATTTACCGGGTGATTCTTGAAATGGCCGATAAATGCAGCCGCCAGATTATCCGCGTCCACCGTGTCGGTCGCAGGCAACACATACAGGAATTCGGTCGCATTCCAGCGCCCGCCGCTATCGGCCTTGCGCAACTGGCCGCCGGTGTCCTTGGCAAAGGCCGCCAGGATATTGTCGGCCACAGCCCAGCCATAAAGATCATTAATCTTGTGAAAATCATCCAGCTGACAGTACAGGATCGACAGCGGCGACTCATCCGTCGCGGTCGCCGCCACCGCTTCTTCATAGACATGGACAATCCGGCGCCGTGTCAGCAAACCGGTCAGCGAATCAAGCTGTGCCTGGCGTGTCAGCAGATGCGACAGGTTGGATTGTTTCCAGATCACTTCGCAGACATGGCCGAAGGCCTGGAATGAGGCTAGTCCGGTTGCGGAAAAATAATCCTGGCTGTCGGCATAAAACACCATCATGCCGTGCATGCGGGCTTTTTCAGAGCGTAACGGAATGGCCAGCGCAGCCTTGACGGAACATCGCTCGGGATTCGCCTGCCAGGGCGCAAACAAAGCCTGGAAATCGCTGTCGTGGCCAGCTTCCCAATCCGCGGTCTGGGCAAACGGCGCAACGTAATCAAAACAATCCTTCGTCAGCCGCCATTGATCCGACTCCCCCAATGCCTTGCCGACAATCGCTGTCGGCTTGATCGTTGCTTCCGAGTCATCCTGGCAAAAACCAACCCATACCAACCGTATATGCGGACTGGCTGGCAAGATCATCTGACACAGCCGCTTGACGCTATCGCGCCCGCTGTAGGCCTGGGGCAAGGTTTGCAGCAACTGATGAAGGACGCCGACCAGCGCCAGTTGCTCGTCGTTCAACGTCGAGGATGGCTCCGGCTGGGCAACCCTTTTCCCCGTGGCCGATTCCACCAATTGTTCGGAGTCGGCAGCACGCTGCGCCCAGGAGGGAAAGAGGTTAAGTTTCATGCTGGCGGTCCCGCTGTTGTTTTAGTTCTTGTCAGCAAGATTAGCACAAGCACGCTGCCTTTATCGCAACTGTTTTCACTGCAGCTTATACAGATTTATAGCAGTTTTTGATAGTTGATCTACGGAAATATTACATGCTTCTACTGCAATATTTCCCCCCCGCCATTTTATGCACCAGGCTAACGGTCGACTTCATCCAGCGTCAGCTCGTCCAGATGGGCGACGTCGGCCCAGCCATCCACCCGCAGTGGCTGCGCCCATTCGGTATTCCAGCTCAGACGATTGATGCTGGCATTGAAGATATCGCAGTTGCGCGGCTGCTCCAGCGGCAGTGAATTCGCGTAGCGGTAGATGCAATCGAGTACGCCGCCATGAGTGACGATGGCAATCCGCGTCCGATCGGCGGACGCCAGTATCGCCAGCAATGCATGTACTGCCCGTTGATAGAATTCACGCATGGTTTCTGCAACATGCACACCGGCCGGATAACGAAAATCGACATCGCGTCCCATCAGGGCAGCATAAGCCTCGGGAAAGCGTTCCGCCGCCTCCGGATAACGCAGGCCTTCCAGCGCACCGTAGCAACGCTCACGCAAACCAGCGTCGAGTTGCAACGGCAGATTACGGGCGGCGGCCAACGGTACAGCGGTTTGCTGCGCACGTTGCAGATCGCTGCTGAAGATAGCGTCGAGGGCGACGCCATCCAGGCAACGAGCCAATGCTTGCGCCTGGCGTTCACCCACCTGGTTCAGTGCAATATCGAGATGACCCTGCAGGCGACGCTCCAGGTTCCAGTCTGTTTCGCCGTGGCGTATCAATAAGATTTGTGTAGTTGCCATAGATTTTCTGCAAGGCCGGCCAACTTTATAAAGCCGGATTCAAAGTATAAAGACCGACGATCGACTCCTCCGCCAGGATATGACCGTGCATGGCGGCCTGCACCTGTGCACCTGTGAACTTGCCGGTCACCGCCAGGCGCGGAATAGACAATGCGTACAAGGTGAAGATATAACGATGCACGATCTCATCGTTCCACGGCGGACAAGGGCCGTCGTAACCGAAGTAGTCGCCGCTCATCGCCGCATCGCTGGCGAACCAGCCGGTGTAGTCGTTCAAGCCTTGGCGGATACCCGGCAGCGGGCTGTTCGGTGCTTCCGGACCGGGCTTGCCGCGCGGCGTGATGCCGTCGCTGAATGCTCCGGCAGCAATCAAGGAAGTGGTCGGCGGCAGGTCCAGCAGCAGCCAATGGAAAAAATCGACACGCGGCAAATCCACCGGCACCGTCTTGCCTTCCTGGTTAACATCGTCGCCGCGCGACGGCACATCCGGATCGTGACATACCAACACTAGCGATCGCGTGGCGGCCGGAAGTTGCTCCCAGGCCAGGTGCGGATTGCGATTGGCCGACAAAGCGATATGGGTTTCGGGGCTGACCACGGCGAAAGCGAATTCGCCAGGAATATACGCGCCGTCCTTAAAAGAATTGCTCCAGAGTTTCACAGTAAGCTCCCGTCGATAAATTCAGATCTGCCAGACTACAGCAAAAAAAACGCCTACGCTTTGGAGGCCGGCGGTTTTACCTGCAGCCAGAATGTCACCGGGCCGTCATTGGTCAGCGACACTTTCATGTCGGCGCCAAACTGGCCAGTTTGCACCAATGCATGGCGACCGCTGGCCTGCCGCACAAAATAGTCGAACAAGCGGCGGCCTTCTTCCGGCGCGGCGGCAGGTGTAAACGATGGCCGCGTACCCGATTGCGTATCCGCCGCCAGCGTGAATTGCGGCACCAGCAGCAAACCGCCGCCAATGTCGCTCACACTGCGATTCATCTTGCCTGCATCGTCGCTGAACACGCGATAACCGAGCAGCTTGGCAAGCAAGGCATCAGCCTGCTTTTCACTATCTCCGCGTTCGGCGCACAGCAGCACCATCAAACCCGCGTCGATAGCACCGACCGTGAGGCCATCAACCACAACGCTGGCATGACTGACCCGTTGCAACAATCCGATCATGACAGACTCGTCATGCGGTCAACGTTACCCGCGCAAACTTGCGCTTGCCGACTTGAATCACGAAAGTCGCCGCATCGACTTTCAAGCCTTTGTCGCTGACCACAGCACCATCAATCCGGACTCCGCCCTGCTCCACCATACGCAAGGCTTCCGACGTTGATGGGCAAAGGTTGGTTTGCTTCAGCAACTGGCCAATACCGAGCGGCGCGCCGCTCAAGGTCAGTTCAGGAATATCATCCGGAATGCCGCCTTTGGCGCGGTTATTGAAATCGCTCAGGGCGTCGTCCGCCGATTGCCGGTTATGGAAGCGTGCGACGATTTCCTGCGCCAGCGCAACCTTGACGTCGCGCGGATTCTGGCCACCCTCGACCTGTGTCTTGTAGCCGGCAATTTCCGCCAGCGACTTGAACGACAGCAGCTCGTAGTAACGCCACATCATCACGTCGGAAATGCTCATGACCTTGGCGAACATGGTGTTGGCCGGTTCGGTGATGCCGATGTAGTTGCCTTTCGACTTGGACATCTTCTCGACGCCGTCAAGACCTTCCAGCAAAGGCATGGTCAAGATGCACTGCGGCTCCTGGCCGTAATCCTTTTGCAGCTCGCGCCCCACCAGCAGGTTGAATTTCTGGTCGGTGCCACCCAGTTCCAGATCCGATTCCAGCGCCACTGAATCGTAGCCCTGCATCAGCGGATAGAGCAATTCGTGCACCGAGATCGGCGTACCGGCCTTGAAGCGTTTGGTGAAATCTTCGCGTTCCAAGATACGCGCCACGGTGTACTTGGCCGACAACTGGATCATGCCGCGCGCGCCGAGCTTGTCGGACCATTCCGAGTTGTAACGGATCTCGGTGCGGGCCGGATCCAGCACCAAGCTGGCCTGGGCGAAATAGGTCTTGGCGTTTTCTTCGATCTGCTCGCGCGTCAGCGGTGGCCGCGTCACATTGCGGCCGGAAGGATCGCCGATCATCGAGGTGAAATCGCCGATCAGGAAAATCACGTTATGGCCAAGATCCTGCAATTGCCGCATCTTGTTTAGCACCACGGTATGGCCCAGGTGCAAATCCGGCGCTGTAGGGTCCAGGCCCAGTTTGATGCGCAATGGTTTGCCGCTTTGCTCCGAGCGCTGCAGCTTGCGCGCAAAATCGCTTTCGATCAGCAGTTCGTCAACGCCGCGCTTGGTAATCGCCAATGCTTCCTGGGTCCGGTCAGACAGGACCAGGGGCGTGTTTTCAACGGCCGCGGCTGCGGCGGTTTTTGGTGATGCGCTTTGAGAATCGTGAGCCATATTAGGGAAATCCAGCGAAATGAAATCTAAAAAAACGTCTATAAAAAAGTGGCTAAAAGCAGCGACTAAAAACGGCGCTCGCGCCTGCGGCTAGAAGGAAAACATAGGGTTACATAAATCGGATTTGTCCCATATCGACGTAGGGTATAATCCTTGATCCTTTTTAATCCCGCCGCAAGTCGTTCAGTCAACAACAGCACAAGAATCGGTAGCAAACGGCAAATTTTAACGTATTGCATGTCTATCAAAGATAAATTCCTCGACCTTCGGTCCAGTATCACGCCATTGTTCCAGCAGATACCAGCGCGGGTCAGTGCGTCTTTTACAAGTTCCTCACGTAAAACCCGTATTATCTCCGCTTCTGCCGTGGTGCTGACCCTGGTTGCGTTTGGTGCGGCTGGTGTTTCTCCGATAACAACGGATCCGGACGAAGTTGCTGTGAGAGCCATTTCCGCCGAGCTGGCATTGCCTAGTCTGGGCGAGCAAATCGCGAAACTTGAAGCACAACAGCAACTCTATGTTGCCGAAGACAAAATGCGCGCCGGCGATACACTGGCAGCCTTGTTGACCCGGCTCGGCGTGGATGACGACGCCGCAGCCAACTTCATCAAATCCGACAGCAGTGCGCGTGCCATGTTGCGGCTCAAGCCGGGCACAACGGTACAAGCACAGACCAGCAATGATGGCGAATTGCAAATGTTGCGTGCGACCATTGCCAGCGGCGTCGATAATTCTCCCAAGAATTTGCTTATCAAGCGCGACGGCGACAAATTCAGTGTCGCAGAAGAAACGCCGACCGTTGAACGCCGCATCGAAATGCATACCGGGGTGATCCGCTCGTCGCTGTTTGCCGCTACCGATGCCGCAGATATTCCTGACAGCGTGGCGTCGCAGATCGTCGCCATGTTCGGCACCAATATCAATTTTGCTTCAGACCTAAAACGTGGCGACCACTTCAATGTTGCCTACGAAACCTTTTGGCAAGACGGCCAGTTCCTGCGCGCCGGCCGCATCCTTGCTGGTGAATTTGTCAACGGCGGCAAGCCGTTCCAGGCGGTCTGGTTCGATGAAGCCGGTGGCAGTGGCGGCTACTACGGCTTCGATGGCAAATCGCTGAAAAAAGCATTTTTAAAATCGCCGCTGACCTTTACCCGTATTTCTTCTGGCTTTTCGATGCGGATCCATCCGATCCTGGGGAAATGGAAAAAGCACACCGGTGTCGATTTTGCCGCTGCCACAGGTACCCCTATCCACGCTACCGCAGACGGCACAATTGACTTTGCCGGCGTCGAAAGCGGCTACGGCAACGTCGTCATCATTAAACACGATAGCAAATATTCAACGGTGTATGCCCACATGAGCCGCTTCGCGCCAGCCTCGCGCAAGGGCAGCAAGGTCAGTCAGGGAGACGTTATCGGCTATGTTGGCATGACTGGCTGGGCAACCGGACCGCACCTGCATTATGAATTCCGGGTGGCCGATGTGCCGCGCGATCCGCTGTCGGTGGTGGTGCCTACCGCCACGCCGCTGGCCGGTGCCGAACTGCAACGCTTCAAGACCGTTGCCGCCGACATTACCCACCGGTTCAACCTGCTGAGCGGCAGCGAAACAACGCCTGCGGCGCCGGCTACCAAACTGGCGGCAAAATAAGCTTTATGCCAGTGCGGGACGCTTGTCCTGTTGTCGAATGAGGAATAAACATAGAACCGTTGTCGGAGCGCTAGTAAAATCAGGCGATCTCACAACGGTTTTATTATGTCCACACTACATCCCCAAAAAGATCTGCCCGGCAAGCTCTTCATCGGCCTGATGTCCGGCACCAGCCTGGATGGCGTCGATGGCGTCATCACCACCTTTCCTGCACACCAGGAGCAAGCGCCAGTGGTGACCCTGGCCTCAGCCTATGTACCGTTTTCGGCCGGACTGCGCGCTGAGCTGATGGCCTTGCAGACTGCCGGTCAAAATGAAATCGAACGTGAAGCGCTGGTCGCCAATACCCTGACCGAACATTACGCCGCCTGCGTCGAACGCCTGCTGGTGGAAGCCGGCGTGCAAGCGACGCAGATCCGGGCCATCGGCGTCCATGGCCAGACTATCCGCCATCGTCCCGAACTCGGCTTTACCCGCCAGACTAACAATCCGTCACTACTGGCAGAACTAACCGGTATTGACGTCATCGCCGATTTTCGTAACCGCGACGTTGCAGCCGGCGGCCAGGGTGCGCCTCTGGTGCCGGCATTCCATCAGGCGGTTTTCGCCGACCCGGCGCAAACCCGGGTGGTGGTGAATATCGGCGGCATCGCCAACATCAGCGTCTTGCACAGTCAGGCTAGCGCCGGTGCAAGCCCCAAAGTGATCGGTTTTGACACCGGACCAGGCAACGTCCTGATGGATTTGTGGATCAAACGCCATCATGGCAAGGATTACGACGAAAGCGGCCACTGGGCCGCCAGCGGCCAGTATTCGCCAGCCTTGCTGGCGCAAATGCGCAAGGAAGATTATTTTGCCGCCACGCCACCGAAAAGCACCGGCCGCGACCTGTTCCACGAAGCCTGGCTGGCTAAACAGTTGAGCGGCTCGCTACAACTGTCCGCAGCCGATGTGCAAGCAACATTGGCGATGCTGACCGCGACCACGATTGCCGATGCCATCGCACGACATGCTGAGGATGTGCAAACCGTGTATGTCTGCGGCGGTGGGGCCTATAACTCCTACCTGATGACGCAACTGACCCAGGCGCTGCAAAAAAACGGCCTGCCGGCCACCACAGTGTGCTCTACCCAGAAACTGGGGATTGCCCCCAACCACGTCGAGGCAGTGGCTTTTGCGTGGCTGGCGATGCGTTTCGACCAGCGCTTACCCGGCAACCTGCCCGCAGTGACAGGGGCGCGCAGCCCACGAATTTTGGGAGCCTTGTACCCCTCCTGATGAACCAAACCAAGAACGTACAGGCGCAAAAAAAGACGCTCCGGGATTTCTCCCCAGCGTCTTTTTTATCACCGCAAAACGTCAGGCCTGGCCAGCTCCTTCCAACTCGATCAAGCCGAGAAAGAAGATCCGCAGCCGCAGGTAGTCGTTGCATTCGGATTCTTGATCACGAATTGCGCGCCTTCCAGATCGTCCTTGTAATCGATTTCGGCGCCAACCAGGTACTGGTAGCTCATCGAATCGATCAGCAACTGCACACCGTTCTTGCTCATTGTGGTGTCGTCTTCATTGACGATTTCATCGAAAGTGAAACCGTACTGGAAGCCCGAGCAGCCGCCACCCTGCACGAATACGCGCAACTTCAGGTCGGGATTGCCTTCTTCTTCAATCAGTTGCGCAACCTTGGCGGCCGCGCTATCGGTAAACACGATCGGGGATGCGACTACATCTTGAATTTCAGCGACAGCATTCATTTTTTGCTCCTGCGGGAATACATACAATACTGCATTATAGGCGCTTGCCTGGAATCATGCAGGCAAAGCCTGAAACCACACATGCGGTTGTCTATGCGACACTTCAGGCAGATTGCGTCATGGCAAGCTTCAATACCGGCTCGATCACATTCTGGTCATGGGTCAGCTTCCCGCTGACCAGAGCGCCGCTATGCATTTCCAGCGCTTTGTAATTGACATCACCGGTTATACGGGCTTTCGGCTGCAATTCAAGCAATTCAGACGAAAAAACATTACCGCAGATTTCGCCGTTAACTACCAGATGCGCCACCCGCACCTCGCCCTCGACCTTGGCGCTCTCGGAAATCACCAGCACGCTGGTCTGCCCGACTTCGGCTACCACGTTGCCCTTGACGTGGCCGTCGATCCGCAGCCCGCCCTTGAAGTGGACATCGCCCTGGATACTGGTCGACGAGCCGATCAGGCTATCGATGGTGCTCTTTGCCTTGCGATTGAACATGATGTTTCCTTTTTACAAATTAGAAGTTTGCTGCGCGCGCATCTGGCCTTTTTCCATGACTTTGGCTTGAATCGCCTTGACCACGGCGCCTTCCGGCAAAGTCAGTTCGGCCTCTACCCGCTGGTAATACTTGAAATCCAGCTTATAAGCAGCTTTATCGGCGACCGAAGCGCTGGCGCCAGGGAAAGTCAACACCGTGCTTTTCCCCGCGACCGTGGCGCTTACCAGTATTTGCACGTCGCCGACAAAATTAGGCGCCTTGCCGCCTTGCATGATCAGCATCCGATAACGCAACTGCGTCGGCGTCTGCATTTCGGCGGTCAGACGCTGGATGGTAATGCCTTGATTACCAGTAGCATTCGGCAGCAAACCCTCAAAAAACGCCAGATCTTCTTTCAGCTTGGCATTTTCGGTTTCCAGTACCTTGATCTGCTGGCCCAGTTGTTCTTGCGCCGCCTTCTCGATATTCAGCCGGCTTTCTGCTGCATTGACGGTGCTCGAAAAACGATCCCGCTCTGCCGTCAAACCGGCCACCTTGTCATTCAAATCCGCCAGCTGCTGCCGGCTGACAGCCGGACCGTGGCCAGTAAAATTGCGGCCCATGTCGTATACCCACATGGCGATCGCGCCGCCAAAACCTAATACGACGATCAGGAAAAGCGCCTTCAGCGGCCAGGGAAAATGACTTTTGACGGTCATTTTCGGCGCAGAGATCGACATGCGCCGGACCCACAGCTTGTATTTCATCGCGACCCAGCAGCCGCACAGCCAGTCATCGAGCGACTCATGGCATCACTGGCACGTGCATCAGACCCGTCGTTTCTTCGAATCCGAACATCAGGTTCATGCATTGAACCGCCTGGCCGGCAGAGCCTTTGACCAGATTATCCTGCACCACCAGCACCACCACGGTATCGCCGTCGTTCGGCCGATGCAGCGCGATGCGCAACATGTTGGAGCTGCGGGTAGAACGGGTTTCCGGATGCGCACCGAACGGCATCACATCGACAAACGGCTCGTTCTTGTAAGCGTCTTCAAACAGCGCCTGCAAAGCAACGTTGTCCAAATCCTTGGTCAAGCGCGCATAGATAGTCGAATGCATGCCGCGTATCATCGGCACCAGATGCGGCGTAAACAGCAAGCCGACTTTCTGCTTCGTGAGCTTGCCGAGTTGCTCCACGGTTTCCGGCGAATGACGATGGCCGGAGACGCCGTACGCTTTGAAATTGTCACTGGCTTCTGAGAACAGCATCGCCACTTCGGCCTTGCGGCCAGCGCCGGACACGCCTGATTTGCAATCGGCGATGATGTGCGAGGCATCCACTACATCGGCTTTCAGCAAGGGCGCCAAGCCGAGCTGCATGGTAGTCGGATAACAGCCTGGATTGCCGATAATGCGCGCATCCTTGATCGCAGCGCGGTTCAGCTCTGGCAAACCGTAGACGGATTCCTTCAGCAGTTCAGGACAGCTGTGCGGCATCTTGTACCACTTCTCGAATACCGCTGTGTCCTGCAGACGGAAATCCGCGGCCAAGTCAATCACCTTGACGCCGGCGGCCAGCAACTCAGGCGTCTGCGCCATGGCGACGCCGTGGGGTGTCGCGAAGAACACTACATCGCATTCGGTCAGATTGGCTTTTTCCGGCGCTGAGAATGCCAGGGAAACGCGGCCGCGCAGCGATGGGTACATGTCCGCAATCGGCATGCCATCCTCTTTGCGCGAAGTCACTGCTTGCAACTGCACCTGTGGATGCGTTGCCAGCAAACGCAGCAACTCGACCCCGGTATAACCCGTACCACCCACAATCCCGACTTTGATCATCTTATTTCCTTGCTTGGAAGCGTACTGAGCCGCTTATGATTTTCCTGTAACTCGTTCTTGAAATTCGTTCCTGAAATTCGTCCTGAACCTGATATGAAAATCGTACGATCCATGGCCGCAGGTTTCTCAGGTACGACAGCATAGGGCCGACTATTTTATCAGCCAATTGTTTGAGCTTGTTAACATTCACCAAGGCAATATTTAGCCGTTATGAACATGGCAATGCCCCTGGCGATCGCCTCGCTCAATGTTATCCTGGCGAAATTGAAGCACGCCGAAAGACAAAAAGCCGCCAGGCGCGAACCTGGCGGCTTTTCATGATTCTGAAAGCGTAGATTAGCGCTTGGAGAATTGTTTTGCGCGACGTGCCTTGCGCAGACCGACCTTCTTACGTTCAACTTCACGTGCATCACGTGTAACGAAGCCGGCTTTGGACAGCTCCGATTTCAAAGTTGCATCGTAGTCGATCAGTGCACGAGTGATACCGTGGCGAACTGCACCAGCCTGGCCGGACTCGCCGCCACCGCTGACATTGACTTTGATGTCGAAAGTTTCGACATGGTTAGTCAGTTCCAGTGGTTGACGAATCACCATCAAACCGGTTTCGCGCGAAAAATATTCATTCGCTGGCTTGCCGTTGACGATGATCTGGCCAGAGCCGGACTTGATGAAAACGCGAGCCACTGCACTCTTGCGACGGCCGGTTCCGTAATTGTAGTTACCGATCATGTCTATTCCTTAGAGTTCAAGTGCTTTAGGTTGCTGCGCGGTGTGCGGATGGCTGCCATCTGCGTACACTTTGAGCTTCTTGATCATGGCGTAGCCAAGCGGACCCTTAGGCAGCATGCCCTTGACCGCTTTTTCCAGCGCACGACCTGGAAAACGCTGTTGCATTTTCTGGAAATTTGTTTCGTAGATGCCGCCTGGGTAACCGGAGTGACGGAAATATGTCTTGTCGGTTGCCTTGGCGCCAGTGACGCGCAGTTTGCCTGCATTGATGACGACGATGAAATCGCCGGTATCAACGTGTGGAGTAAATTCCGGTTTGTGTTTGCCGCGCAGTCGGAGTGCCACTTCGCTGGCAACACGTCCGAGGACTTTGTCCGTCGCGTCAATCACGAACCAATCACGCTGGACTTCATGGCCCTTAGCGGAAAAAGTTTTCATGTTGACTTCCTAACTAGTTTAATTCGCTCAAATGGTGGTTCCACCGCTATCGGAAACCTGGTTGTTAGACCGGATTTTCGCCCTGCATCAGCGACAGACTCTTCCTTGTTATCTTTCCCTGAGCAAACGGAAAAGCCGTAAATTATAGCCTTTTCAAGGACTTGGCGTCAAACTGATTGAAAATTATCGGCACTTGCGCTAGGAATTGTTGTTATTGCGCCAGCCGGGGAAACAACTCCGGGCAAAAGAAAACCCGATCTGCACATAGGCATCGGGTTTAAATCCACTCCTGTGGAGGGGTGGAGGAGACACGATTGATTGCCCAACATCAACTCCAGCAATCGATAAACCATCTTAGCAAACGGAATTGTGCGTCGCAAGGTAGAAAAATAAGGGATTTTACCAATAATACTGCCTGAATTTCCCCTGCGACAACAAAATCGCGCCTGAACCACATCCGTCCAGAGCAGTTAGAATATCGCGACACACAAACAGCCCGCGAGATCCTATGGAATGCACAGTACGCTGGACCGGCTTGTCCGGCATGACTTTTTTAGCAGAAACCGGCTCCGGCCACCTGTTGACGATGGATGGCGCCCCGGATGGCGGCGGCCGCGACCTGGCACCACGGCCGATGGAAGTGGTACTGGCCGGCACCGGCGGCTGCACCGCCTATGACGTGGTGCTGATCTTGCGCAAAAGCCATCAGGATGTGCGCGGCTGCGACGTCACGCTGAAATCGGAGCGGGCCGAGAAAGAACCCAAGGTATTCACCAAGATCCATTTCCACTTCACCGTGCGCGGACGCAACCTCAAGCCAAATCTGGTTGAGCGTGCGATCAAGTTGTCGCACGAGAAATACTGCTCGGCCTCGATCATGCTGGAAAAAACCGCCGAGATGACCCATTCGTTCGAGATCATCGACGACCTGGCGGAAATGCCAGCTAACGCCTAAGCAATCGACGGCTGCAGACTATTCAGATGTAATAGGCGACCGTCGTCATCACTTTCGACATCGCCTGCATCGCCTTTTGCGCCGGCAACGGCATTTCAGCCCCGCCAAGCGTACGCGCCGCCTCGCCATGGGCGATCTCGTCGTCACGCATCTGCTCGACGATAGCGCGCGACTTGGCGTCTTGTAGCGGCAATTTCTCCAGATGGCTGTTCAAGTGCTTTTCCACCTGGCGTTCGGTTTCCGAGACAAAGCTCAGGCTGCGCACGTCGCCCAGCCGCGCCGCCAGCGTCCCCAGTGCGTAGGAACCAGCGTACCACAAGGGATTGAGCAAGCTGACATGCGAACCCAGTTCACGCAAGCGTTCCGCAGTCCAGGCTAAATGGTCTTCCTCTTCCCTGCCCGCTTCGGCAAACTGCTGCTTGATCGGCTCGCCTTGCGCAAAACGGCCTTGCGCATCATACAAAGCCTGGGCGCACACTTCACCGACATGATTGATGCGCATCAGGCCGGCGCTATGGCGCTGCTCGCCCGCATCCAGCACACCGTCAGAGGCCTGCAAAGCCGGGCTCGGTCGCGATGCCGAGGCTTGCCCGGTAATGACGCGCAAGGCGTTGTCGAAATCGGCGATGGCTTTGTCTAGGAATGGCATGCTGGGAATTGTCTATAAAGGTCAGTGGCCTGAATTTTATCAGGCCGGTGTCATCGGTGTCATTTGACGCGCTTTGGACGAAACACCGCGCTATCTGCATAAAAACCGTCGTCTTGTCCGGCGCACCATCCCGGCACGCCGAGTACCGGCAACGGTGTCAGACGCCTGACCAGAGAGCCGTGCTGCGCCAGGTCGGCGGCGATCTGTTGGTCGATCCAACCGCGCTTGGCATCTTCGCCCAGTGAAAAGTAAAACTCTGGCGCGCTGATCACCAAGGTATGTGCGGTAATCGCCTTGTACGGACGCACCAGTTTTTCCAGCAAGGCATGGCCGAACAACCAGACCTCGGCATCCACGCCAAACGCAGCTCGTTGTTCGACAAATGCGTCGGTCCATTGATGGTTGCGCAAAGCCGTCGTCAGCGCTTGCCCGGCAGCGTTGTCACGCACCAACAGCAAAGCTGCATTCTCATCAAAGATAGTGGCTGCATCGCGCGTCGCGCCGCGCGGCTTGCTGCTGCCGGACAACGTACCGGCCCGCGCCAGCTCGGCGGCCTGCAATGCGTTCAGGCGCGCCTTGATGGCCGGGAAAGAGAGCCAGATCAAGGCATTCAGGAAATCATGGAGATTGTCACGAGTTGGCACTTTGCCGCTACTGCCGATAAATGCTTCGTAAGCCACTGCGGCGGGTAGCTCGGCTTGCGCCACAAAATTGAGCGGCAAGCCTTGGTAATTATGAATACAACGCGCTTGCACAACCGCGTTCAACGCCTGCCTCCAATCTGTGGCGGCGCTCAACTGCCTGCCAAGAACACGAAACGGCGCGAGCCACGGTTGCGACCAGTCAATTGCACGCAGGAACAATGCGGATGAGTCGAACGAATCGGGAGCGGCGGGTGTAGTCATTTGCCGCGCATTTTACATCGCGCTTAGCCAAGCGCCAATGCCAGGCTCAGATTGGCGCCTGCTGCAGTTTTTCCGGCACAATATCAGCCAATGCATCGGCACAGCGGACCACTTCGCCGATAACAATAATGCTGGGGCTACCAAGACCGCTCTCCTGCAGGTCCTGCGGCAGCCGATCGAGACAGGTCAGCAACTGCGCTTGCGACGCCAGCGTTGCCGATCGCACCACTGCGACAGGCATGCTTCCGGCCATGCCGGCATCCGGCAGATTGCGCTGCAATTGCCGACAGCGAGCAACACCCATATAGATCACCAGAGTCATCCCGGCCGCGACCAGCGCAGGCCAGTTCGGCTGCACCGCATCGCTCTTGCCATGGCCAGTGACGAAAATCACACCCTGGCTATAGTCGCGATGGGTTGCTGCAACGCCGATACTGGCGGCAGCCGCCATGCCGCTGGTAATGCCCGGCACCACATCGACTGCCACGCCGGCATCGCGCAGATAGGCGCGCTCTTCACCACCGCGGCCGAACAGGTAAGGATCGCCACCCTTCAAGCGCACCACGCATTGTCCGTTTTGCGCCTCCAGTACCATCAGGCGCTGGATGAATTCTTGCGAGGTCGACTGGCAACCGCCGCGCTTGCCAACGTGGATGATGCGCGCACCCTCGTGCGCATGCTGCAGGATCTCGGGATTGACCAGATCGTCCACCAGCAGCACGTCGGCGCGGGCAATCGCCTTGACTGCTTTCAGCGTCAGCAGGTCAGGATCGCCCGGTCCCGCTCCAACCAATATGACTTTGCCTTGTCGCTGCATATCTGCCTCCACGCTAAGCCGCCACCGGATGCGTCTGTTTTCGATACAGGAATTCCAGCACCGAGGTACGGTATTCTGCATATAGCGGATCCTGCGCCAGCGTCACCCGTTCCCGTGGCCGCGCCAGCCTTACTTGCACAATCTCGCCGATAGTGGCTGCTGGACCATTCGTCATCATCACGATGCGGTCCGACAACAGCACTGCTTCGTCGACATCATGGGTCACCATCACAACCGTCGATTCGGTCTTGGCGACAATCTTCAACAACTCGTCCTGCAAATGGGCGCGCGTCAAAGCATCCAGTGCACCGAACGGTTCATCCATCAGCAACACCTTTGGCTCCATTGCCAGCGCCCGCGCAATACCGACCCGTTGCTTCATGCCGCCGGAAATTTCGTGCGGGCGTTTTTTTCCCGCCGCCGTCAAACCCACCATCGCCAGCGCGGCCTTGGTGCGTTCCTTCAGGGCGTTCCTGTTTTCGGTCGCGCCAAATACGCGTTCGACGCCGAGGTAGATGTTTTCATGGCAGGTCAGCCACGGCAGCAGCGAATGATTCTGGAACACCACCGCACGCTCAGGCGACGGTCCACCGATTTCACGACCCGCGCAAATCAATACGCCCCCGCTCGGCATCAGTAAACCGGCAATGAGATTCAACAAGGTCGACTTGCCGCAACCCGAATGACCGATCAGCGTCACAAACTCGCCCTTGCGCACTGTCAGGTTGATATCGCACAGCGCATGAAACGGGCCTTTGCGGGTGTTGAATACCATCTCGGCCTGATGGATATCGATGAATCTAGCGTCGCGCTGTTCCATGCTCTTCCTCGCTGATGTGATTGCTAGCTCGCAACCTGTTCGTAAGTAAACGCCTTAGCCAATGCCACCAGCAATTGCTCCAGCAGCAAACCGACCACGCCGATCACCACAATCGCGATGATGATGTGTGGCACGTTCAGGTTGTTCCATTCATCCCAGACCCAGAAGCCGATACCGACGCCCCCCGTCAGCATTTCCGCCGCCACGATGACCAGCCATGCGGTGCCGATCGCCAGCCGTACACCGGTCAGCATGTAAGGCAGGACCGAAGGGAAGAGAATCTTGGTGATGATTTTCCACTCCGACAGGTTCAGCACCCGCGCTACATTCATGTAGTCCTGCGGCACTCTCTGCACACCGATCGCGGTATTGATCACCATCGGCCAGATCGAGCAGATGAAGATTGACCAGATGGCCGCCGGGTTGGCCGACTTGAACACTAGCAAACCAATCGGCAGCCAGGCCAGCGGCGACACGGGCTTCAGCAAACTGATAATGGGTCCGAACATGCTCGACAAGAATGCGAAGCGGCCGATCATGAAGCCGAGTGGAATCCCGACCAGAGCCGCCAGGCCGAAGCCGACGCCGACACGCTGCAGCGAAGCCAGGATATTCCAGCCGATGCCCTGGTCGTTGGGACTGGTGCGGTAGAACGGATCTGAAAATAGTTTGAACGCTTCCTGCAAGGTCAGCAGCGGCGTCGGGAACTGTCTGTTGTTCATCGCAATGATCTGCCAGACCAGCACCAGGAACGCCAGTCCGAGCAGCGGCGCAATGATTTGCATCAGCCAGGAAGGTGCGCTGCTGCGCCGCTTGATTGTTTTCAGCATTGGCCGCGGCGCGGCGGCCGTATCGACCGGTGCTTTCGCTTCATGCCCGGCGCTATCCATGATCGCCGCCTGGCGGTTTGCATTCGCCGTTGTATCCATGATTGCATTCATATTCGCTCCCGGATAATCCATGGCCCGGCGACTGCCGGACCATGTCATGCATGGATCTTGAACGACGCGGCATAGGCTTGCGGATTCTTGCCATCCCACACCACGCCATCCATCAGCTTCGAGGTACGCAATACATCCTTCGGCACCGGCGTATTCGTCATCGCCGCGGCGTCCTTGTAGAGAGCGATCTGGCTGACCGACTTTGCCACCGCCAGGTAGTCCGGATCGGTCTTCAGCAAACCCCAGCGCCGGTGCTGCGTCATGAACCACATGCCGTCCGACAGATAAGGGAAATTGACCAGGCCGTCGTTGTAGAATTTCATGTAGTTCGGGTCGTCCCAGGTCTTGCCCAGGCCGTTCTGGTAACGCCCCATGATTCGCTGGTCGATCACATCCTTGCTGGTATTGACATAGGATTTATCGGCAATCGCTTCAGCCATCTTGTTCTTGTTGGCGAGCGAGGCGTCAATCCACCTGCCGGCTTCCAGCACCGCCGCAATCAGTGCACGGCAGGTATTCGGATTCTTGGCGGCAAACTCGGCGGTGGCGCCTAGTACTTTTTCCGGATGGTCTTTCCAGATCTCTTGCGTGGTGATGGCGGTGACGCCGACGCCGTCGACAATCGCCCTGTGGCCCCATGGCTCGCCAACACAGAAACCATCCATGTTACCGACCCGCATATTCGCCACCATCTGCGGCGGCGGCACGGTGATAACTTTGGCGTCCTTGAGCGGATTAACGCCGTTGGCGGCCAGCCAGTAATACAGCCACATGGCGTGCGTGCCAGTCGGGAAAGTCTGCGCGAAGGTATATTCGCGCTTGTCGCTGGTCATCAGCTTGGCCAGCGAAGCGCCGTCGACCGCCCCCTTGTCAGCCAGTTTTTTCGACAAAGTGATCGCCTGGCCGTTATTGTTCAGTCCCATCAGGATCGCCATGTCTTTCTTTTGTCCGCCGATGCCCATCTGCACGCCGTAGATCAAACCAGACAACACGTGCGCGCCATCCAGTTCGCCGTTGGCCAACTTGTCGCGCACGCCTGCCCAGGAAGCTTCCTTGCTGAGGACGATCTTGATGCCGTATTTCTTGTCGAAGCCGAGCAGCGACGCCATCACGACGGAGGCGCAGTCGGTGAGAGGAATGAAACCGATCTTGACTTCGGTTTTTTCCGGTTTGTCCGAGCCGGCGGCCCAGGCTCCGGTTGCAGTGCTCGATAATCCCAACATGCTGGCTCCTGCCGCGAGTGTCGCGGTCTGTAATAGTTGGCGGCGCTTGCCATCGACAGCCAGGCTTGTATCCAGATCATCCTGCGGCAACACATTCTCTACATCCATCGCACGGCCCCTTGGTTTCGGCAAACAAAAAAGGCGTCGTTCCACAATGCACCAGTCATGTGGAAAGACACCTTTGTCTTATGTGGAAAGGACCACCGTTAGCCGATTCCAGCGACGCCATCGTTGGCGCTTGAATGTTTATATGCAAACCACGTGCCAGGATTTTTTGCGACAAAGCGCGCGTTTCTCACCCGGAAAGCGCACTTGCTTTGTGCGTCGCACCAAATGTGCTCACGATTTTCGGGCATTGCTGTTGAATGTCTGACCATCTGGCCAGCTTGTTTTAGCCCAGCAAATCGGCGGCGTCGATAATGCGTTGGGCCACCTCGGACAATTTCAGATTCTTGTCCATTGCCAGCCGGCGCAGCTTTTGATAAGCCTCCTGCTCGCTCAGCTTATGGTGCTCCATCAGCAAGCCTTTGGCCCGCTCCAGCACTTTGCGCTCGGCCAGTTTCAGCTTGGTGTCGGATAACTCAGCAAGCGATTTCTGCTCTTGCCGGAAGCGCGCCAAAGCGACATCCAGTACCGGCTTGATGCGCGCTGTCTGTAGACCCGCCACGATGTAGGCGGACACTCCGGCGGCCATGGCGGCATCCATGCTGGAGGTCTTTGCATCCTCGGTAAACAAGACGATGGGACGGCGCGCATCGCGGGTTGCCACCACCACGTGTTCCAGTACATCGCGGGCGTTGGATTCGGCATCCACGATGATCATGTCAGGTTGCAACTGAGCAATTCTCTCAGGCAGATAAAGGTCGGCCGGAAGCGAGGCGACGATGTTGTAGCCGGCTTCCAGCAAACCGATGCGCAAGTCCTTGCCACGCGCGGCCTGGACCGCAAACGCAGGGTCGTCTTCACCCTCAATGGCGACCGGATTGACAACAACGATACGTAGACTTTGCATGCTTGAAACCCGCGTCCGGAGATGACTTAGTGAGTTACGGTTAGACAGGATGGAAGCCCCTTTATCCATCCCTGCCGTACATGCATGCAAAAATCGCACCAAGTCGATGCGACAGGCCACCGGAGAGGTGGCCTGATAACTTTATATCAACTGCCAATCGATTGTTTCACCACCGTTCAGGGGCACCACGGTGGTTTCGCCCAGAGGCAATTCGGCCGGCAAGGTCCAGGGCTGGCGTTTCAATGTCACGCTGCCTTGGTTGCGCGGCAGGTTATAGAAAGCCGGACCGTTAAAGCTGGCGAATGCTTCTAGCTGATCCAGCGCACCGGCCTGGTCGAAAGCTTGTGCGTACAGTTCCATCGCATGCAAGGCCGTGTAGCAGCCGGCGCAACCGCAAGCGTGTTCTTTCAAACCCTTGGGGTGCGGCGCCGAGTCGGTACCGAGGAAGAAGCGCTTGCTGCCGGAAGTTACCGCACGCACCAGCGCCTGGCGATGTTCTTCGCGCTTCAATACCGGCAGGCAGTAATAATGCGGACGAATCCCGCCCTTGAAGATTTCGTTGCGGTTGTACAGCAGATGATGTGCCGTGACGGTAGCGGCAACCGGACCGTCAGCGCTCTCGACGTACTGGGCCGCGTCCTTGGTGGTGATGTGCTCAAACACCACTTTCAGCTCCGGCATGTCGCGCCGCAACGGCTGCATCACGCGATCGATGAAAACGGCTTCGCGATCGAAAATATCGATGGCCGGATCGGTCACTTCGCCATGCACCAGGAAAGGCATGCCCAGTTCCTGCATCGTTTCCAGCGTCTTGTAGCACTTGGTCAAGTCGGTTACACCGGCATCCGAATTGGTAGTGGCGCCAGCCGGATAGAGTTTTACCGCATGCACAAAGCCGCTGTCCTTGGCGCGCCGGATTTCATCGGGCGGGGTATTGTTGGTCAGGTACAGCGTCATCAGGGGTTCAAACGCCAGATCAGACGGCAGCGCCGCCAGGATGCGCTCGCGGTAAGCCCCAGCCTGTGCAGTGGTGGTCACCGGCGGCTTCAGGTTAGGCATCACGATGGCGCGGCCGAACTGGCGCGCGCTGTGCGGCAGCACGCTCGCCATGGCGACGCCGTCGCGCAGGTGCAAGTGCCAGTCGTCGGGCCGGGTAATGGTCAAGGTATCAGTCATCTTCATTCTCTTCTGCAAAAAGTTGCTCCAACATGGCTGCCGGATTATTCAGGAAATGGCGGGTAGTCGTATAGTGTTCGGTGTCTTCGTAGCGGGTTTCAGCCAGCCCGCTCTGGTCCAGCAGATAGATCCTGGCATGCGGATAGGCAAGCAGAATCGGCGAATGCGTGGCGATGATGAACTGACAGCGGTCTTGCGCCAGCTTATGAATGATCGCCAGCGCCGTCAGTTGGCGGTTGGGCGAAAGCGCGGCCTCGGGTTCATCCAGCATGTAAAAGCCATCAGGCTGGAATTTGTTTTGCAGCAACGCCAGGAAAGACTCGCCATGCGATTGCCGGTGCAAACCCTTGTCGCCATAGGAGTGATGCACCCGGCCAGCGCCCTCTTCCAATTCTTCTTCATAGGTGGCCAGATTGAAAAAACTCTCGGCGCGCAGGAAGTAGCCATTCCTTGGCCGTTTGAAACTCTTCACTGTGCGCAGATAGCTGTGCAACTCGGAATGGGCATCGGCAGTAGAGAAACGCGCATTTCTGGTGCCTCCTTCGGCGTTGAAACCCCAGGCAATCGCCATCGCTTCCATCAGGGTCGATTTGCCTGCGCCATTCTCGCCCACCAGGAAAGTCACCTCCGGATGAAACTCGATCTGCTCCAGCTCCCGCACCGCAGGAATGCTGAAAGGATAGGCATCGTAGTCAATCGCCATGTCGGGATTGAGTTTCAGACTGCGCAGATAGGGTTTGACGGAGAGCATGGTACGGCGGAGGTTTTGATGGCGTCATTTTACCGCAGCCGGGATAATACCCCCGCGAAAGACCTGGCTTTCCCTGTACGACTCAGCTCCGAACCAAGATCGGATGGGCAATAAAAAAGCCGCCCGGTATTGATCCGGAACGGCTTCTGATCCTGCAAAAATCCGGATGGTCAGTGAATGATCTTCGCCAGGAAGTCACGCGCGCGATCGGAGCGCGGCGCACCGAAGAACTCTTCCTTGCGGCAGTCTTCTACTACCAGGCCTTTATCCATGAACACTACGCGGTTGGCGACCTTCTTGGCGAAACCCATTTCATGTGTAACCACCATCATGGTCATGCCTTCTTGCGCCAGGCCGACCATTACGTCCAGCACTTCGTTGATCATTTCCGGATCGAGGGCCGAAGTCGGCTCGTCGAACAGCATTGCGATCGGATCCATCGACAACGCACGGGCAATCGCCACGCGTTGCTGCTGGCCGCCCGACAACTGGCCTGGGAACTTGTCCTTCTGTGCGATCAGGCCAACGCGGTCCAGGTATTTCAACCCCTTTTCGTTCGCTTCATCCTGGCTACGGCCGAGCACCTTGACCTGGCCGATAGTCAGGTTTTCACGGATCGACATGTGCGGGAACAGTTCGAAATTCTGGAACACCATGCCGATGCGCGCACGCAGTTTCGACAGGTTGGTTTTCGGATCGCCGACCGAGACGCCGTCGACCGTGATCACGCCCTTTTGAAACGGTTCGAGGCCGTTGACAGTTTTGATCAGCGTTGATTTACCTGAACCCGACGGTCCGCACACGACGACCACGTCGCCCTTGGCCACTTGCGTGGTGCAATCGGTCAAGACTTGAAACTGACCGTACCATTTGCTGACGTTATCTAACTTAATCATGAGTATTTCTCCTAATTCCTGAATTCTGTTTTGCAGGTGGCAGCCTACCCGTCAACGGACAGGCTGCCGTCCTTTATCGAATAATCGCAACCTTGTGCTGCAGCTTCTTGACCAGCGTCGACAAACCGAAGCTCATCACGAAGTACACCACGGCGACAAACATATACATTTCCACCAGACGGCCGTCACGCTGCGCGATCTTCGAGGCAACGGTAACGAAGTCCGGTACCGAGCCCAGCACGTAGACCAGCGAGACGTCCTGGAACAGCACGATGGTTTGCGTCAGCAAGATCGGGATCATGTTGCGGAACGCTTGCGGCAGCACCACATTGCCCATCATCTGCCAGTAGTTCATGCCGAGCGCGTAGCCGGCAGAAACCTGGCCGCGTGGAATCGACTGGATCCCCGAACGCATGATTTCGCAATAGTAAGCTGCTTCAAACAGGATGAAGGTAATCAACGCAGATGAAAACGCGCCGACCTGCACCGGTTCCTTCGCGCCGATGATCCAGGCGCCGATATACGGCACCAGGAAGTAGAACCAGAAAATCACCAGCACCAGCGGCACCGAGCGGATCAGGTTGACATAGCTGGTGGCGATCAGCGAGATGGTCTTGCTGTGCGACAAACGCATCATCGCCAGCACGGTGCCAAACAAGATACCGCCGACCATCGCCACCAGTGTCAGTGTCAGCGTGAACTTCATGCCGGTGGTGAACAGGTAGAACCAGGAACGCTGGATGACGTCAAAATCGAAATTCGAAAACATGATTAATGGCCTCCTGTGTTCGCACTGCCAGAGGCAATAAATCCTGGAATCGCAATGGCTTTTTCAAGCCAGCGGGCCAGCAACAAGGCGATACCCGAAATGAGCACATAGATCACTGTAGCGCCAGTCAGGGATTCGAAAGTCTGGAACGTAAATTCACGCATTGAATAAGTCGCCGCAGTCAGTTCCACCAGGCCGATGGTCAATGCGACCGAGCTGTTCTTGATGATCGCTGCAAATTCGTTGGTCAGGGACGGAATGATGATCCGGAACGACATCGGCAGCAATACGTAGCGATATGTTTGTGGCAACGTCAGACCAAGTGCAGTACCCGCCAGCTTTTGGCCACGGGGCAGTGCATTAATGCCAGCGGAGACCTGTACGGCAATCCGCGACGACGTAAAGAAACCAAGCGCCAGGAAGGCGGTAATGAACGACGCATTCGGCAGGCTTTTGAGCCAGTTGCCAATGCTCGCAGGTACAATTTCCGGCATCACGAAATACCAGAGGAACATCTGAACGATTAATGGGATGTTACGAAATAGTTCGACGTAGCCGTTGGCCAGGCGTACTGCCCACTTGTTCGGCATGGTGCGAATCGTACCGATCACCGTACCGATGACCAGCGCCATGATCCAGGCTGAAATAGACAACGCAAGCGTCCATTTCAAACCGGCCAGCAAGGTGTCCATGTAAGTGCTGACACCGTCGGGAGACTCTTGCCAGAAGATACCCCAGTTCCAGTTGTAATGCATATTAAGTCCCCTCTCACTCTCTAACTCACTGCCGCTACTGCTTGAAACCACTTGAATGTGCGCCGGAACTACTGCCATCCGGCGCATATGACAATGAAAATTGTGCAATGCAGCAAATTGATTCCAGAAACAAAAGGGGAGGCTTACGCCTCCCTTTCATTTCTTCAGATCGCCAATCTTATTTTTTCTTCAACGATTGTTTTTGCGCTTCTGGCACGACAGCGTACACAGCCGGATCGCTGGAGTCGGTCGGATGGGCAAATGCCGCCTTCAATTGCGGGCTCATCGGCACATTCAGGTTGACGCCTTTAGGAGGAATCGGCTTCAAGAACCATTTTGCGTAGATGTCGTTGACCGCGCCCGATTTGTAGAGGCTGGTCAGCGCACCGTCGACTGCTGCCTTGAAAGCAGGATCGTCCTTGCGCTCGATGATGCCGTATGGCTCAACCGACAGCGCTTCGGTAGTGATTGCATAGTCGTTAGGCGCACGCGAGCTTGCTGCCAGCGAAGCCAACAGGATGTCATCCATCACGAACGCCACTGCACGGCCGGTTTCAACCATCAGGAACGCTTCAGCGTGGTCCTTGGCAGCCAGGATGTTCATGCCGAGGTTGCGCTCGCCATTGAGGATCGTGATCTGCTTCAGGTTCGACGTGCCGGAAGTCGAAACGATCGTCTTGCCCTTCAGATCATCCAGCGTCTTGATGTTGGACGATTTCTTGGCCAGGATACGGTTTGCCGTGACGAACATGGTCGGGGCAAAAGAAACAACTTTTTGACGATCAGCATTGTTGGTGGCGGAATCGCAGGACAGGTCGATTGTGCCGTTGGCGATCAGCGGAACGCGGGTAGCCGATGTCACTGGCACCATCTTGACGTTCAGTGCTGTCATGCCCAGCTGCTTTTGAATCGCAGTGGCGGCCTTCAGGCACAGGTCGATCGAATAGCCTTGATACGATTGCTTGTCATCCAGGTAAGCAAAAGGAATGGAAGAATCGCGCACACCCAGGGTAATGGTGCCGGTATCTTTGATTTTTTTGAGTGTTCCGGTCAGTTCTTGCGCTTGCACGGAGCTAACCAGCACTCCCAGGCCAACCAAAGCAACGACCAATTTCGATGACATCATAGCAACTCCCGTTAAAAAATTATCTGTATAGTTTAACAAACTCACTGCAGCCGCAGCAGACTTATACCTATGCTTATTGTTTATTTTTAGCTCTCCTCCAAAAAATGCCGGCCTCCCCGCCTGTACAAAATGTCAATAACGATCGATTTTCTTGTTCTTGTCTTCTTGCTACAACTTGGCACGCTGCGCGCTATGGCTTAATTTCCGACATGATCTGACGGGAAGCGCAACGACTCTCTAAAAAGATAGCCCATAGGCATGTTCAACGTAAGATTATTTTTTGCCGGTATCGCACTCAGGAACCACTTTGAATACAGCTTGTAGATCTCGCCATCATGAATGATGCGGCCCATTTCGCGATCCACTAGCGCTTTGTATGCCGGATCGCCCTTCGGCAGCATGATAGCGTAAGGCTCTGTTGTCAAAGGATCGCCGACAATCGCATAAGCGGCCGGATCCTTGGCAGTTGCTTTCAAGCCATACAGCAGCACGTCATCCATCACAAAAGCGTCCGCCTTCTTGTCTTCCACCATCTTGAACGACTCGTTGTGGTCGTGTCCTTCCAGCACCGTCATGTTGAGCGAACGGACCTGGCCGCGGTCTTCCAGCGATTTGACGCTAGTCGTGCCTTTGGTCGTCACCACTCTTTTATCGCGCAGATCCGGCCAGTTCTTGATCTTGTCGTCGACCCTGACGATCATGCGCGACGACGCCATGAAGTGCGCAATGGTGAAGTCTACCTTCTTGCGCCGCTCCGCGTTATTCGTGGTCGAACCGCATTCCAGATCCGCTTTTCCACCCGAAATCACATCGATACGGTTGGACGAAGTCACCGGTACATAGGCGATATTCAATTGCGGCAACTTTAATTGTTGCTTTACCGCATCTGCTATTTTCAAGCACAGGTCAATCGCGTAGCCCACCGGTTTTTTATCCTGGTCCAGAAAAGAGAAGGGAAAAGATGCCTCTCTGTACGCGATTGTAATGGTCTTGCTATCGCGGATCCTGGCTAGCACGTCTTCCGCATGCGCCGTCATTGCACTCAAACCGAGGCTGAAGATCAATGCTACGCCCAAGCCATTTTTACGCCACGCGGTTACGCCGCTGCCACTACATTCCCTGATGTCCACACTGTTCTCCCGTTGATATGCGCTAATGTTGTCGAACTATTTTTATGTCCTGAATATGCTAAACATGCAATATTCAAGCCAGCTGCTTAGCTGCCCGCGGCGATTGCCTTTCATCGCTCTTAGATAAGCAAACGCCCCGAATTTTACCGGGGCCAGATACCACAAACGCAAACGGCGGCTGCCGTTTGCGTTTGTACAAAAATATTTCGACTATAACTTCAAGTTAGCGCGACATCAATCAAGGATACAAACCGCGCATTTCGCGCGCCTGCAATACCCGCGTACATGCAACGATAAACGCCGCGGTACGCAGTGAGACCTTCTTCTCCTCAGCCAATTGCCAAACCGCTGTGAACGCTTCGCGCATGATGCGGGTGAGGCGCAAATTGATTTCGTCTTCGGTCCAGAAAAAGCTGGAAAAGTCCTGTACCCATTCGAAATAACTCACGGTCACGCCACCGGCATTGGCGATCACGTCAGGAACGATCAACACGCCTTTTTCATGCAGGATGTCGTCGGCTGCGGGGCTGGTCGGACCATTCGCGCCTTCGAGAATGATCTTGGCGCGGATCTTGCCGGCGTTTTCAACAGTGATTTGCTGTTCCAGCGCTGCAGGCACCAAAATATCGCAATCCACCGCCCAAAACTGCGCACGGTCGCTGACTTCATCGCCGCCGCTGAAACCGGCAACGCTGCCGGTTTCCTGCACGTGGGCTTGCAACGCCGCCACGTCCAGGCCGCTGTCGCGCACGATGGTAGTTTTATGATCTTGCACCGCTACCACTTTGGCGCCGGCTTCCGAAAACAAACGCGCCGCAATGCTGCCGACATTACCGAAACCCTGCACCGCGATCTTGGCGCCATGGATATCCAGGCCGCGCTTGACCGCTGCTTCGCAACCAACCACGAATACGCCGCGACCAGTGGCTTCGCGCCGTCCCAGGCTTCCGCCCAGGGAAATCGGCTTGCCGGTCACCACGCCTGAAGCCGTGCTGCCCTGGTTCATGGAATAGGTATCCATCATCCATGCCATGATCTGTTCGTTGGTGTTGACGTCCGGCGCCGGAATGTCTTTATTCGGGCCGATGATGATGCCAATCTCGCTGGTGTAGCGACGCGTCATGCGTTGCAGCTCGCCTTGCGACAGAGTCTTCGGATCAACCCGGATGCCGCCCTTGGCGCCGCCGTACGGCACGTTGACAGCGGCGTTCTTGACCGTCATCCAGGCCGACAGCGCCATCACTTCCGACAGGGTCACGTCCTGGTGAAAACGTACGCCGCCCTTGCCTGGGCCGCGCGATGTATTGTGCTGGACCCGGTAGCCTTCGAAGTGGGCAATGGTGCCGTCGTCACGTTCGATCGGGACGTCGACGATCAGCATCCGCTTCGGACGCTTCATGGTTTCAACCCAGCGGGCCAGGTTGCCGAGATAAGGGGTAACGCGGTCGATTTGTTCGAGATAGTCGCCCCATGGGCCGATGCCATGTTGCGAGAGATAGGATGGAACTTCGTGCTTGATAGTCATACGTTTGCGCGCTCCTGGAAGTAGCAGACCGGCCCCCGTATGAAAGATTGCAGCAGGGGCGAAATCGATCTAGTGGCGAATCGTAGGACAACGGCATGGGGCATTGCCAATGCTTTGTGCGCATGTAACTATGCAATTTTTGCATGATTATCTATTATGCAATTTCCATGCCGAAAGCATGGTCACTCCTTGCTCCCTCAACGCCGCTAGCGCTGGCTGGAAATAGCCGGAATCGGGGTTTTACGCTTGGCGTTCCTGGCCGCCAGCTCCTGCTGTTGCAACAGATAGGCCCACAAGCGTGCAACCACTGGCTTGCCTGGTCTTTGCACTGTCGGGCGCTCGCGATACAAACGGATTTCCATCGTCGCCTCCCATTCCGGCGCCCCCAGGTCGACGCTGGCCAGCTGCTTCAACTTGACCTCGCGCGTCACTGCGGACTCCGGCAAGAACGCCACACCATGGCCTTCCAGCGCCATCATTTTCAAGCCTTCCGCCATATCGGTTTCATAGCGTTTTTCAAGATACAACGGCTTTTTGGCGTCGGCCAGGATCAGTTCCACCATACGCCCGAGATAAGCATTGCTGGTGTACGAGAGGAACGGCAAAGGCGCGGTCGCGCTGCCGGGAAAGCGATAATCGGGCTCGCCCGCCTTGTTGCAATGGGCGTAGGCACGCAGCACTTCGCTGCCAAGGGTGATCAGGTCGTAGCGGCCGGTATCGAGTTGCACCGGCTGGCGCGGATGGTGGTAGCACAGCAGCAGATCACAACCGCCGTCAACCATCGCCATCACCGCATCGTGTACGTTCAGCGCCAGCAAGCGCGTATTGAGCGGGCCGAACCCCTCTTCCAGCACACGAATCCAGCGCGGCACGTAGGTCAGCGACAAGGTGTGCGGCACCGCGAAATCGACCGTACTCAAGGCCGTTGGCCGCTTGCCGCGCATCAGCGCGCGGGCGTTGTTGATCTGGCCGAGCATCTCCAGCGCCTGCTCGTAAAAGACTTCGCCTGCCGCCGTCAGACGCGTCGGATAGGAAGTGCGGTCAATCAGGTCGGCGCCCAGCCATGCCTCCAGCGATTGAATCCGGCGCGAAAACGCCGGCTGCGTGACGTGACGCAATTCTGCCGAACGGCTGAAACTATGCGTCTCCGCCAACGAAATGAAGTCTTCTAACCATTTGCTTTCCATGCCGCTATCGTAACGCGAGTCGGCATTTCGAGATAAAAATATTTTCGGGAAAGAGGCGGCCGGCGTAGGCTTTAAGAGTCGCCGCAGCGCGACGAATTACTCTGTCCCCAACAGACTAGATAAAACGTTTAAATCACAGAGAACAATGTACGTGCCGAGTAGTTCTGATACTCTTTCTCACCCCACTCTGCTACACCATCCGAATCACATTTTCAGCGTAGCCATCGGTGTCCGGCGACGACGGCGATGCGATTCCCACCTCCTCCGGATGCGCTTGCTGGCGCAACCACATTTGCGCATAAGCGCCGTCTGCGGCCAGCAATTGCGCATGCGTGCCGCGTTCGATAATGCAACCGTGGTCGAGCACCAGGATCTGCGCGGCGTCGGCAATCGTCGATAGCCGGTGCGCAATGACGAGCGTGGTGCGGTCCCTGGCGATTTCCTTGAGCTGCGCTTGGATTGCTTGCTCCGATTTCGAATCCAGCGCAGAAGTCGCCTCATCGAATATCAGCACAGCCGGATTCTTCAGCAAGGTGCGGGCGATAGCGACACGCTGTTTTTCGCCGCCGGACAATTTCAGGCCGCGCTCGCCGACCATCGAGTTATAGCCATCCGGCAGCGACTCGATGAAGTCGTGGATGTGCGCAGCCTTGGCCACTGCGATAATTTCTTCCTTGCTCGCGCCTGGTTTGCCGTAAGCAATGTTGTACTCGATGCTGTCGTTGAACAGCACCGTATCTTGCGGCACGATGCCGATGGCCTGGCGCAACGAGGCTTGCGTAATGTCGCGCAGATCCTGGCCGTCGATGGTGATGCGGCCGCTGTTGATATCGTAGAAGCGGAACAGCAGACGCGACAACGTCGACTTGCCGGAGCCGCTATGGCCGACCACGGCGGTGGTGGTGCCTGCTGCTATCGTGAAATCGACATCGAACAGAATCTGGCGTTTGCTTTCGTAGCTGAAATCGACGTGTGAAAAACGTACTTGCGCTCCACCGGTCAACAGCGGCCGTGCGTCTTCCGCATCGGCGATTTCGCGATTCTCATCGAGCAAATGAAACAGCCTTTCCATATCAGCCAGGCTCTGCTTGATTTCACGGTAAATCACGCCGAGGAAATTCAGCGGGATGTACAGTTGGATCATGAAAGAGTTGACCAGTACCAGGTCGCCCAAAGTCATCTTGCCGTCGATTACACCCTGCGTCGCACGCCATAAAATCAGGGTCACCGCGATGGCGATGATCAGCGATTGCCCGGTGTTGAGCAGCGATAGCGAAGTCTGCGATTTGACCGCTGCCGTTTCGTAGCGCATTAGACCGTCGTCGTAGCGTCGCGCTTCGTATTCCTCATTGCCGAAATACTTGACGGTCTCGTAGTTGATCAGCGAATCGATGGCTTTGGTGTTGGCGCTCGAATCCAGTGTGTTCATGGTGCGCCGGAAATGAGTGCGCCATTCGGTTACCGTCACCGTAAAACCAATGTAGCTGACCAGCGCCACTACCGTGATGCCGGCGAACCAGATATCGTAATGCAGCACTAGGTAGCCCAGCACCAGAGAGATTTCAATCAGGGTCGGCAAGATGCTGAACAAGGCGTACGACACCAGAGAAGATATTCCGCGCGTACCGCGTTCGATATCGCGCGTCATGCCGCCGGTCTGTCGGTTCAAATGGAAACGCAAGGACAGCGAATGCAGGTGACGGAAAACCTGCAAGGCGATGGTGCGCACCGCGCGCTGGGTGACGCGGGCAAAGACGAATTCGCGCAGTTCGGTGAACAAGGTGGTGCTCAGGCGTAGCGCGCCGTAAGCCACCAGTATCCCCAATGGCAGCACCAGCAACGCCAGCGGATGCGTGGCGGTGACGGTCATGCTGTCGACCAGCTTCTTCAAGACCAACGGCACGCCGACATTGGCCAGCTTGGCGCCCAGCATGAACAACAATGCCAGCGAGACCCGCCATTTATAGGTCCAGAGATAGGGCAGCAAGGTCTTGAGCGTGGCCCAATCGCTGCGCTTGGGCTGGGCGCCGCTGGTAGCGGTGGCAGCGGCGTCTGGCTGTGGGGCGGAATGGTGGCGCATAGGGTGACAATCTTTATGTATAGGGACTTACGCAAAATCGTTCTGGCAAGACGCATCGACGAAGACAGTACGAATGGTCGGCCAGGAGATGCAACGCGGTCAGGGCAGTTTTGCGTAAGTCCTGGGTATAAATGGTTTAAGCTACGGGCATAACAGACTATTGTAGCTCTCGGGGAAAATAAAAGATGGCTGATCAAATCGACAATCAATTACCACTTGGCGCCATGCCGCAACTGCGCGTGATGCCGATGCCGGCCGACGCCAATGTCCACGGCGACGTCTTTGGCGGTTGGATCATGGCACAAGTCGACATCGCCGGCTCGCTGCCGGCCACGCGCCGCGCCAATGGCCGCGTCGCCACCATTGCGGTGAACTCCTTCTTGTTCAAGCAACCGGTATTTGTCGGCGACCTGCTGTCTTTTTACGCCGAGATCGTCAAGGTCGGCAATACCTCGATCACGGTCAACGTCGAAGTCTATGCGGAACGTAACCGGCTGCAAACGGAGATCGTCAAAGTGACCGAAGCGACGCTGACCTATGTCGCTACCGACGACCAGCGCAAGCCGCGCAAGCTACCTCAGCTCACGCCTTGATTGGTTTCTGTCTATTTTCTACTTAGAGGCTGTTGCAAACGCACCTGGCGTTGTTGCCCTTGCAGGGCGCGCCCGGACTTGCAAGCCCGGGGCGTTCCGCAGGCAGACGACAGTGTCGCCTGAAACCCCTGCTACACCCTCCTAGCCGTACTACTCGTACTGTCTTCGTCGGAGCGCCTAGCCATCTGTGTTCGCAACAGCCTCTTACTTTCTCGCCGGGGCCTGATGCGCACCCAATTCGCCTGAAATCCCGGCAGCCGCGGCCTGCACCACTGCAATCAGTGACTGCATCCGCTCAAGCGGCATGTAAGGCAACGTGCTGGAGACACTGATGGCGGCGACGATGGCGTGGCTGGCGTCGTAGATCGGCGCCGCCACACAACGTATCGACGGTTCATTGTCTTCCAGGTCGAAAGCGTAGCCGCCTTTAGCGTACTCGCGCATCTGCTCGCGAAACTCGGCCCAGCTGCGCTTCGGCAGCAAGCGGGAAGTATCGACGCTGGTAGCCGAGCTGCGCTTCTGGTACAGGTTTTTCCATTCGTCCTCGCTCATTCCCAGCATCAGCGCCTTGCCGACGCCGGTGGTGGCGATAGGCATGCGATGCCCCACCCGCGAACGCATTTCCAAACCCTTCTTGCCGGGAATCTTGTCCAGATAGAGTACGTCGTCGGCATCTTGCAAAGCCAGGTGAATCGTATCGCCGGACTGTTCAGCCAAGCGCTCCAGATAAGGCCGAGCCACCACGCTCAGCGAAACTTCATCGCGCGCCTGGAATCCCAGTTCAATCAGTTTCGGCCCCAGTGCATAGCCGATGCTGGGCGTAAAACGCAGGAAGCGCTCCTGCACCAGGCAGTTGGCCAACCGGTGTGTAGTACTACGCGTCGTGCCGAGCAGTTGCGCGATGTCTTTCAGGTCGCGCGCGCCGCCGGCTACCGCCTGTAGCACCGCCAGTCCACGCGTCAAGGTCTGGGTCCCGGTGGGCGCTGCAGCGACGGCGTCATCTGCGTTGCCGGCGTTATCAAGCGAGTCTGGAGTTTGTCGCATCACGCGTCTTTCAAATCAATAAATCCCATATATTGGGACATAGTATCATATATTGACAGGGGATGACTATCAGCATAAAGTACGCAGCTACGGATTGCCTGCATAGTCACCGGTAAGAGGCAAAAATCAGGCGATGCTTCAGGCGATCCTATGACAGCAATCCCAACAACTCCAGAATCTGCGAAACCGATGACTAAGCCACTGCAGCAAACCCGCCTGATAGCACTCGATTGGGGTACTTCCTCGCTGCGCGCCTACCGCCTGGGCGCCGACGGCAAGCGACTTGAGTTGCGGGCGCTGCCTTGGGGCGTCATGCAGTTGCCGCCGGCCGGCACTGAACCCAACGCCGGTTTTGAAGCTGCTTTCGAACAAGCTTGCGGCGACTGGCTGCTGGCTGAACCAGGTACGCCCGTGATCGCCGCCGGCATGGTCGGCAGCCGCCAAGGTTGGTCCGAAGCGGCTTATCTGGAAGTGCCGATTGCAGTCGCCCATATCGGCAGCAACCTGAACGTCGTGTGCAACCGCCATGGCCAAGCAATCCATATCGTGCCCGGCCTGATTGAAAATTCTTTGCTGCCGAACGTCATGCGAGGCGAAGAGACCCAGGTAATCGGCGCGCTGTCGCTGAGTGGTGACAACGCAACCGGGCACGCTGAACATATCCTGATCGGCCTGCCGGGCACCCATTCGAAATGGGTGCACGTACAACATACGACAGCGCAAAGCGAGCTGACCCATTTCGATACCTTCATGACCGGCGAGGTGTATGCAGCACTGTGCGGGCACACCATTCTCGGGCGCGGCATGGAAGCCGCCGCGCCAGAAGTGGCCAGCGTCTGGCATGGCTTCGAGCGCGGCCTGCAAGTCGCAGGCACTGCCGCTGGCGCAGCGGGCGTGCTGTCGACCATATTCAGCACCCGTACGCTGGGCTTGACCGGCGTACTCGATGGCGCTGGCCAGCGCGAATATTTATCTGGGCTGCTGATCGGCCACGAAATCGCGGCCTTGAAAACGCTGTTGCAGAATCAGGGGCGCCTGCCAGACCGCGTCATGCTGGTTGGCGAAGACGGATTATGCCAACGCTATGCAAACGGGTTGCACGCCTATGGCTTTGCCGGCATTGAGATAGTGCAGCAAGCCACCGAGCGCGGATTGTGGCAACTTGCTCTCAGCGCAGGTTTGCTACCGCACACTGAGCGCACCAATTAATGCGGGCCTCTATCAGGAATCCATCATGTTGAAAAACGCATTGAAGCAGTGCGGACTGATCGCCATACTGCGCGGCGTCAAACCGCTTGAGGTGGCGGCCATCGGCCTCAAGCTGTATGAAGCCGGCTTCAGGATCATTGAGGTACCGCTCAACTCGCCCGAACCTTACGACAGCATCCGCACCTTGCGCACCACCCTGCCGGCAGACTGCTTGGTGGGCGCAGGCACCGTCTTGACCACAGATCAGGTGGCGGCAGTCAAACGCGCGGGCGGTGAAATCATCGTAATGCCGCATAGCGATCCGCTGGTGATCGCTGCCGCCAAGCAGGCTGGCATGGCGTGCGCGCCCGGTGTCGCCACGGTCACCGAAGCGTTTGCCGCACTGGCGGCCGGCGCCGACGTCTTGAAAATGTTCCCGGCCGAGCAGCTGGGTGCACACGTGGTCAAGGCATGGCGTGCGGTCATCCCGCACGAAATCGCCTTGCTGCCGGTGGGCGGCATCACGCCGGAAAACCTGGCGGCATTCATTGACGCCGGCGCTTCCGGATTTGGCTTGGGATCGGCCTTGTACAAGCCGGACCTGAGTGCAGAACAAGTGGGCCAGCATGCCAACAAATTTGTTGCTGCATGGTGCGCGGTACAAGAGCAACGCAGCAAATAATAGTTGACCAGGCGCGGGCCGACCCGCCGCCTGTAACCAGGAGACCCATTTAATGAAAATCACCAAACTCACCACTTACATCGTACCGCCGCGTTGGTGCTTTCTGAAGATAGAAACCGATGAGGGTGTGGTCGGATGGGGCGAGCCGGTGGTGGAAGGCCGTGTGCATAGCGTCGTTGCTGCGGTAGAAGAATTGTCCGACTACCTGATTGGCAAGGATCCGCGCCATATCGAAGACCATTGGACAGTGCTGTATCGCGGTGGCTTTTATCGCGGCGGCGCCATTCATATGAGTGCGCTGGCCGGTATCGACCAGGCTTTGTGGGATATCAAAGGCAAGGCGCTCGGCGTTTCCGTCAGCCAGTTGCTGGGCGGCCCGGTGCGTGACAGCATCCGCGTTTATTCCTGGATCGGCGGCGACCGGCCGGCCGATACCGCGGCGGCGGCCAAAGATGCCGTGGCGCGCGGCTTTACTGCAGTGAAGATGAACGGCACCGAAGAATTGCAGTTCGTCGATTCATATGAAAAAATCGAAGCGACATTGGCCAACGTCGCCGCAGTGCGCGAGGCGGTCGGTCCGCATATCGGCATCGGCGTCGATTTCCATGGCCGGGTGCATAAGCCTATGGCGAAGATCCTGATCAAGGAACTGGATCCGTACAAGCTGATGTTCATCGAGGAACCGGTGCTCAGCGAAAACTACGAAGCGCTGAAGGAACTCGCGCCCTTGACCAGCACGCCGATTGCGCTGGGCGAGCGCTTGTATTCGCGCTGGGATTTCAAGCGCGTCCTGAGCGAAGGCTATGTCGATATCATCCAGCCGGATGTGTCGCACGCCGGCGGCATCACCGAAACCCGCAAGATCGCCACCATGGCGGAAGCTTACGACGTCGCGGTGGCACTACATTGCCCGCTCGGGCCGATCGCGCTAGCGGCCTGCCTGCAAGTCGACGCGGTGTCGTATAACGCGTTCATCCAGGAGCAAAGTCTGGGCATTCACTATAACGAGAGCAACGATCTGCTCGACTATGTGAAGCAGCCGGAAGTATTCGCCTATGACAAGGGCTATGTCACGATTCCGCAAGGACCGGGCCTGGGCATTGAAATCAACGAAGAATATGTCAAGGAACGGGCCGCTATCGGTCATCGCTGGCGTAATCCTATCTGGCGTCACAAGGACGGCAGCTTTGCCGAGTGGTGATACATAGCTGGATAAAATCACCGTAAAAAAAACAAACCCCGGATACGCTTATGGCATATCCGGGGTATTCACTTCACAACGGCGGCATCCGGCAAGATGCTACTGTTTTCAGACATCCTGTTTCAGGCAGCTTGCTTCTGCTCCGCGGGCTTTTCATCGCGCAATTCGCGGCGCAAGATCTTGCCGACATTAGTCTTCGGCAGATCGGTGCGGAACTCAATGTACTTCGGCCGCTTGTAGCCGGTCAACTGCTCACGGCAATAAGCCATCAACTGTTCTGCCGTCAGCGACGGATCCTTGCGCACCACGAAAATCTTCACGACTTCGCCCGCATGCTCGTCCGGCACGCCGACGCAGGCGCATTCCAGAACGCCGGGGTGCTGCACCACGACGCCTTCGACTTCGTTCGGATAGACGTTGAAGCCGGAGACCAGGATCATGTCTTTCTTGCGGTCGACAATCTTGGTGTAGCCACGTTCATCCATGACACCGATATCGCCGGACTTGAAGAAACCGTCTGCGGTCATGACCTTGGCGGTTTCATCGTCGCGGTTCCAGTAGCCGCGCATCACTTGCGGGCCGCGAATCGCGATTTCGCCCGGCTGGCCCAGCGGCACCGGATTGCCTGCGTCGTCCAGGATGGCGATCTCGGTCGACGGCAACGGCAAGCCGATAGTGCCGCTGTATTCGGTGATCGTGCATGGATTGGCGCTGGCGATTGGCGAAGTTTCGGACAAGCCGTAACCTTCTATGATCGGGCATCCGGTCACTTCTTTCCATTTGTCGGCAACTGCTTTTTGCACTGCCATGCCGCCACCGACGCACACCCGATAACCGGAGAAATCCAGCTTGGCGAAATCTGGATGGTGCAGCAGCGCGTTATACAAGGTATTCACAGCCGGGAAAGTATTGATCTGGTACTTCGACATTTCCTTGATCAGGCCTGCGATGTCGCGCGGATTCGGAATCAGCAGGTTCAACGCGCCTTCGCGCATACCCAGCAAACCACATACTGTCAGCGCAAAAATATGGTACAGCGGCAAGGCGCATACGAATGCCAGTTGCTCGACCTTCGGTCCTTTGGCAAGACCAGGCGACAGCCATGCTTCAGCCTGCAACACGTTGGCCACGACATTGCGATGCGTCAGAGTCGCGCCTTTGGAGACGCCGGTAGTGCCGCCGGTATATTGCAGGAACGCGACATCTTCCTGGCCCAGCGTGACTGCGCCCAATTGCATCGAAGCACCTTGCGAGACCACGCTATTGAAAGGCGTCGAGCCAGGCAGGGAAAAGCCCGGCACCATTTTCTTGACATGCCGCACCACCAGGTTGACCAGCAAGCCTTTGACGCCCATCAGGTCGCCCATGCTGGCAACCACGACCTGCTTGATCTTGGTGCGCGCCACCACTTGCTGCAAGGTCGTGGCGAAATTTTCAAGGATGAAGATGGCTTCTGCGCCGGAATCGTTCAGCTGGTGCTCGAGCTCACGCGGCGTGTACAGCGGATTCACGTTCACCACGATATAACCGGCACGCAAAATGGCGGCGATCGCCACCGGATATTGCAATACGTTCGGCATCATGATGGCGACTCGCGCACCCTTTTGCAGGCCCTTGGCTTGCAGCCAGGCGCCGACTTTGCGCGACAACTGATCGACTTCGGCGTAAGTCAGGTATTTACCCATGCAGGCATAGGCATTGCGCGCCGCATATTTCTGAAACGCCTCTTCCAGCAATTGCACCAGCGACTGGTACTGGGTGTAGTCGATCTCAGTGGCGACGCCTTCAGGATACGACTTGAGCCAAAATTTATCCATGTTCTGCCTTTAGTCTCTGCTTGTTATAAATGCATTGTTTTTGGCTTGTTTCACTTGGAATGAAGAAAACACGCCGATAGGGGATTTGGTAAGCACTCTGTCCGCTAAAAAAGCACGGTTGTGTTTTTTTGTTCTATCGCGATGCTATCGGGCAAAGCGTCGGCATGCAAGCGTTTTGATGCATATTTGAGCAAATCATCGACACTGAGCTTCATGTTGTGGTGCAACAAAATCTCTGCCCGCAGGTGCTTCACGCCCTCCTCGTCCGGACTCCATTTCACGTGCGCCACAGCTACCGCCGGGTGCTCGAACAAGACCTCTTCAATCTGCCGAGGAAACACCCGCTGGCCACCCCGTACCAACATATTACTCTTGCGGTCGATAATAGAAACAAAACCATCTTCATCAATGCTGGCGACGTCGCCTGTCGCAAACCAGCCTTCATGCAGACGCTCCTTGCTTATTTTTTTGGCAATCAGATTCAAGGCTGTGGCGCTAGGTCCGGCGCCGGTTGCGTTGGCGTAGCCCTGATCATAGCCGGCGAACAGCTGCGGGCCGCGCACCCACAACTCGCCAAGGGTATCGGCAGGCAAGGTTTCGCCGCTATCAAGATCGACCACTTTCACTTCGGTATCTGGCAACGGCACGCCAACCACGCCTGGATTGCGGCGGGCCGACAGCGGCATCGCCAAAACGGCTGGCGACGCTTCAGTCAGGCCATAGGCTTCAACCAGGCGGCCACGCGTCAGTTTTTCAAATTCTTCGCGGATTTCCTGCGCCAGCGGCGAACCGCTGACGGCGCATACGCGTATCGACGCCAGGCCGTAGCGCCTTACACCCGGCGTGTGCGCCAACTCGCGCACCATACGCGGGGTGGTCGGGAAATAGGTCGGCCGCATTTTTTTCACTGTCTTTAGCAAGGGCTCCAGCTCCGCCCCGGGCAACAGGATCAGCGTTGCGCCCAGATAAACGCCAAGGTGCAACACACCGGTCAGGCCATATGCGCTAGACAAAGGCTGCTGCGCCAGAAAGCGTTCGTCGCCCGGCCGCGATTCCGGCAGCCAGTGACGCAACTGCAAAGCATTAGTCGCCAGATTGCGGTGCGAGAGCGCCACTGGCAGCGGCGTACCGGTAGCGCCATAGGTGTAGACCACTACCGCAATGTCGTTGACGTCTTGCACCAGCTCGACCGGATAGATCGCGCCGCGTCCCAAAACCTGCTTGAATTTCAGATAGCGCCGCTCTTGCTTGCGATGCTGCTTATCCTGCCGGAACCATGGCAGCCAATGCCCCTCCTGGACATGATGCAGGGCGGCGAACTTGAGCTTTTCCCGCCAGCCCATGTGATCGATCATCGAAGCGAATATCACCCGCCGCAAGCCGGCTGCGCGGCGATCGCTTTGCAACACGTCGCGCAATTCGTCATAGCGATTGGTGGTCGTCACCAGCATCACCGCAGCCGCATCTGCGATGCGCGTCAGCAAAATTTCGGCCGGCGTCGCTGCATCGCTCAGCACCGCAACCGCGCCGGCTTTGAGAATACCGAAATAGGCAATCACCAGCGACGGGATATTCGGCAAGGCCAGCAAGATCCGTTCCCCAGGTTTGACCCGCATTTCAATCAAGCCATGGGCAAAGCGATTGGCCTGGCGGTCCAGTTCACGCCAGTCGATCTTGCCGCCACGGTATGAGAGTGCCGTGGTCTTGCCAAAGCGCCGTGCAGTGGCTTCCAGCAAACGCGGCAAGGCTACAGTCGGCAACTTGATGCGGTAAGGCGTGCGGGCATCGTAGAATTTCAGCCACGGCCGTTCGCTCTCCAGTTGCTTGCGTGCGGCGCGCCGCTCGGCCTTTTGCCGGATGCGACGCTCGGCTTGCTCCGCCGGATCGGATTGCATCTGCAGAAAACGTTCGATCGCACGATTGACGGCGTCCGGCCGTTCCACCATCACCTGGTGCGCGGAGACCGGCACGATCACTTCCTCGGCGCCCGGGATCAGGCTGGCCACTTCTTTATAGGCCGCTTCATCGAACAGGATATCGCGGTGGCCAAGGATCACCAGCGCAGGCACTTTGACGGCGCGCAGATAGTCGCTGCCGTCCCAAGGGAGCAAGGCATTTTTGTTTTGCAGATACACCACATGCGGCGGTGGATAAATGCGGGCGGCAGTAATGCCAAAGTACGGCATCAGCTTACGCACCATGCCAAAAATCGGCGGCGGCATGCGCAATAGGGTTCTGCCGGCCCAGCGCAACCGGAAACGCGCCGCCGAGGCGATCATGATCAGCGCCGACACGCGCTCGGGAAACTGCTTGAGAAAGTAGGAAGACAGCGCGCCACCGAATGAATGGCAAACCAGGATGAACTTTGGCGGCAAGTCGAGCAAATCCAGCGCGGCGGCGATATCGGCCACCAGTTCCGGTACGTCATAGCGCGCGCCATCGGCCTCGGTCGGCGCATCGGTATAGCCATGGCCGCGCAGGTCAAGCGCGATCACCCGATAGTCGGCCTGGAACTGTTCCAGCTGGTACTCCCAGTAAGCAGCGCGGCCGCCAAAGCCGTGGATGAACACCATGGTCGGTTGCTGGCTTCTCGTTCCGCGGCCATATTCCGGGCCGGCGTCGAGCACGCTCATCTCAAGCGCGGCGCCACCGCCACGCGCGAGGCGTCCGGGCAATGTCAACGTGCTGCGATGCAGGTCGGTATTGAAGGTCATCTTGTCATTGTAACCAATCGCCCGGCACAATACGATGACACGTACGGACCAGCTAACGCCCCTGCTTACGATCTGCCGCCGGCGGCGCTTTCGCCAGCTCGCTCAACTGTCGGTGTCTTTCTTCCTTACTGAGTGCGGCAAGCTTGGCCACCGCGATATAAAACTTCGGCAGCGTCTGCTGTTGTGCCAGCAGAGCCTTGAAACCCGGCACCAGGTCGTAATAGGTCGCTACCAGCGCCAGATGCGCGTTCGACAGCGGCTCGGCAAACCAGCGATCATAACCGGTGTAGCCGCCCCAGCTTGCCTTGAGCCGTCGATAGTCCGCCTGCAAGGCGACAAAGATCTCCGCCTTCCGTTGCAGCTTCTGCGCATCGCTGAGTTCGCTGTCATAGTTGCTGGCCAGCTGTTCACGGTACTTGAGCAACAACGCCAGGAAATCTTCCTTGCGCCCTTCAAACTGGACGTAGGCATCGCGCATTTTCTGATCGCCGACTGCTTGCAGCCAACGCTCCACGCCGGCTTGCTCCACGGTGGTGGCGAACGATTCATTGAATTGGGTATCGTCTTTGGCATAGACAGTCTGATGCGCCAGCTCATGGAAAATCAAGCGCGCCAGCTCGCCATCAGGATATTTAATAAAAGTCGACAGCAGCGGGTCGTTAAACCAGCCAAGCGTTGAATAAGCCGGTACGCCGCTGACCTGGACATCGTAGCCTTGCGCACGCATTTCGGCGGCAAATCTCTGCGCTGCGCCCTTGCTGAAATAACCGCGGTAGTTAACGCAACCAGCTACCGGGAAACACCATTGCTTGGGTTCCAGCGACAGCGCCGGCGCCGCCACTACGTTCCACAAGGCAAAGGGACGTTGCAGATCGGCGTACTCCGTATAGCTGCGATTATCCGGCAGACCCAACTCGCTGACAGCAAAGCGCCGCATTTGCTTGGTGCGCTTTAGCTTGGCTTTGAGGCCGGCGTCGACACTCGGATCGGCCAGCCAGTCGTCGATCGGATGAGCCCGGTCCAGCAAGGAAAACTGACCGTTGGCCGCCTGCCCGTAATATGCCAGCTGTGCACACCCGGAGATCAGCACCAAGGCCAGCAACGGGATCAGCCGGCGCGCGCTCATGCGTTGGCGCTAATTCCGGCAAGAGTGCCGATATCGGCCTTTTCCACCTCCACCAGCACATCGTAGAAGGTCGGTGCGCGTCCCATATCGGTCAGACGCTGGCTAGTCACCTCGTTGGCGTTCTTGCCATCGCTGGCCATTTTTTTCCACCAGATCGACAAGCCCACCACCAAACCGGTTCTTGCCTTGTCGGTCACGCGAAGCTTGGCGTTGAAGCTACCGCGGTCATTGTAGATGCGCACCGTATCGCCACTGACCAGACCACGCTGCAAGGCGTCCGCCGGATGCATGTCAAGGTGTGGTTCGCCTTCGGTATCGCGCAGACTTTTGACATTCACGAAGCTGGAATTGAGGAAGTTGCGCGCGGGCGGTGAAATCATCCCCAGTGGATATTTTTTCGCCAAATCCGGATTGCTGGCGCGCGATTCATAGGGTGCAATATAAGTCGGCAAAGGATCCAGCCCATCCTTTAGCATTTGCGCGCTGTAGAACTCGCATTTGCCGGATGGCGTCGGGAAACCACCGTCAGCAAACGGCGCATCCGACAGGCTCAGTTTTTGCCAGCCGTTTTTCTTCAACGAATCCCAATCGAAATGGACGGCGCGCACATTGTTGCGGTCGAATGCCTGGGCAGCGATCTCGTCGTCGCTCTCGCGGAAGCAAGCGTCATCGAAACCCATGCGCTCCGCCAGCAAACGGAAAATCTCGGTATTCGGCTTGGCTTCGCCTAATGGCGTAATCGCCGCGTTATTGGCCAGCATGTACAGATGGCCGTAGGCCGAATGCGCATCGACATGTTCCAATTGCGTGGTGGCGGGCAGTACGATATCGGCGTAGTCGGCCGTATCGGTCTGAAAATGCTCCAGCACTACGGTGAACAGATCCTCGCGTGCAAAGCCTCGTGCGACAGCGCCTGATTCCGGTGCAATCGCCACCGGGTTCGAGTTATAGACGATCACGGCTTCGATTTTCGGACCGAATTCGGGTGAAGATTCACGCAGCAAGTCGTCACCGATGGTACTCATGTTGATAGTGCGCGGCGCCATGCCTTGCCTGGTCAAAAAATCGGGACGTTGCAAAACATGATTATTCTTTGGGAAGCTGTCCGATAACGACAGTTGAACGCCACCGGCGGCCTGACGCCAGGCACCCACCAGTGCTGGCAAGCAGGTGATATTTCGCACCGCCATGCCGCCGCCATGCACTCGCTGCAGTCCATAATTGACTCGGATCGCCGCGCCCTCGCCGCGCAACGCAGCAGTACCATAGACACGCGCAAGCTCGCTCACTTCGTCGGCGCTGATACCGCACACTTCTGCGGTCTTTTGCGGCGTCCACTCCAGCACCTGTTGCTTTAGCTGCTCAAAACCGAACGTGTGGCGGGCGATGTAATCATGGTCCAGCAAATCTTCAGCAATCAGCACATGCATCATGCCGAGCGCCAGTGCAGAATCGGTTCCCGGCAACAGCGCAATATGTTGATGGCATTTGTCGGCGGTGAGCGAACGGTAAGGATCGATGGCAATCAGCCGGGCGCCGTTGCGCTTGGCTTCTTGTGCGCGCATCCAGAAATGCAGATTCGATGCGATCGGATTGCCACCCCAGATCAAGATCAGCTTGGCGTTCTGGAGCTGTTCCAGGTCCATGCCAATTCTGGCGCCTATTGTGTATTTGTAGCCGGTGCCGCCTGCCGACGCACAGATGGTGCGGTCCAGCAATGAAGCGCCTATGCGATTGAAAAACCGCATCGACATGGATTCGCCCTGCACCAGGCCCATGGTGCCGGCGTAACTGTAGGGCAGGATTGCTTGCGGATTGCGTGCAGCTATGTCGGCCAGCCGCTCTGCGATGGTGCCGATCGCTTCATCCCAGCTGATCTGGACAAACTTGCCTTCTCCCTTTTTACCAACCCGCTTGAGCGGATACAGCAAACGGTCCTTGTGATAAGTGCGTTCGGTGTAACGTGAGACTTTAGTGCACAAGACGCCAGCCGTGGTCGGATGGTCAGGATCGCCGCGCACTTCGGTGGCGACGCCATCGGTGACCGTCACCAACAGAGCACAGGTATCAGGGCAGTCATGCGGGCACGCGGCACGAACGGTGGAAGTAGTCATAATGTCATTAGAACCAGAGCGCTTCAATCCGTTACTTTAGCAAAATCCGGCCAGACAGGATGGCATTTAGATCGCTACCGCCATTTTTTTCCTATGCGCCAGTCTGCAACTGCATGCCCGGATCCATCAGTCGCAGCATGAACGCTTCACACTGCGCCACCTGTTCCAGCGCCACGAACTCGTTCGGCCGGTGCGCCTGTTCGATGCTGCCCGGGCCGCAAACCACGGTGGGAATACCAGCGCGCTGGAACAAGCCGGCTTCTGTACCGTAGGAGACTGCGCCATGCGCCTGGTTGCGCGCCAGCGCCTTCGCTAACTGAACCACTGCATCGTTCTCCTGCATGTTGAGTCCCGGGGCGGAAGCCAGCCATTCAAAATCGATGGCAGCGTTCGGTTCCACCCTTTGCATTTCCGGTAACAGGGTCGCAGCAAAAGCCTGGATTTCCTTATACAGACGTTCAACATCGATACCCGGCATGGTGCGCGCTTCAAATTCAAACTTGCAATCCTTGGGTACGATATTGGCAGCTAGGCCGCCATGGATGATGCCGGTCTGCATCGTGGTGTAGGGGACAGTAAAACCGTAGTCGCGCGTTTCCAGCTGGGCAAAGCGGTCGGCCATCTGCCGGATATAGACAATGATGCGCGCCGCATATTCGATCGAATTGACGCCCATGGTGGTGTAGCTGGAATGCGCTTCGCGGCCGCGGATGCAGCAGCGGAAACGATGTGTCCCCTTGTGCGCGATAATCGGCTGCATCGAGGTCGGTTCGCCGACAATGCAAGCCGCCGGCTTCAATCCCAGTTCCTGTAAATCCTTGATCAGCCCTTGCACGCCGATGCAGCCGACTTCTTCGTCATACGACAAGGCAAAGTGCAGCGGCGCATCCATCTTGGCGGCCAGAAATTTCGGCGTCAGCGCCAGCGCAGTGGCGATATAGCTCTTCATATCAGCCGAGCCGCGGCCGTACAGCAAACCTTCCTTGATGGTGGCCTTGAACGGATCGCTATCCCAAGCCTGGCCTTCGACTGGCACGACGTCGGTATGGCCAGACAAGATCAAGCCCGGCTTGGAGCCTTCACCGAGTGTCGCAAACAGATTGGCTTTCTTGCCGCTGGCGTCGTAAGTCAGGCGCGACTTGACACCGAATCCGGCCAGGTAGTCGCGGGTCCATTCGATCAATCCCAGGTTGGAATCACGCGATACGGTCTGGAACGCGATCAGGCGTTCTATCATTGCCATGACATCGGCTGATGGTGTCAACTGGGTTGCAGGCGGTATGTTCATAATTAGTGTCCTCTACGCTAACCATCATTCAGATGGCAGGCGGAAAAATGGTTGTTGCTGATTTCTTTTAACTCCGGCTTCTCTACTTTACAGCGCGGCATTGCATGCGGGCAGCGCGGATGAAAGTGACAACCGGAGGGCGGATGCAGCGGCGACGGAATTTCTCCCTTCACCGCAAAAAATTCGGTTCTCCTGACTTCCAGATTGGGCGCCGACGCCAGCAAAGCCTGGGTATACGGATGATTGGCGCGGGAAAAAATCGTATCCGTCGCGGCCAATTCCACGATACGGCCAAGATACATGATAACCACCCGGTCCGACAAATGCCGGACCACGCCAAGGTCGTGACTAATGAACAAGTAAGTCAGGTCGAGTTCATCGCGCAGCTTCATGAACAGATTCAGCACCTGCGCCTGGATCGACACGTCCAGCGCCGCGACGGCCTCATCGCACACCAGGAATTCCGGCTTGACCGCCAGCGCTCGCGCAATCCCCACACGTGCGCGCTGGCCGCCAGAAAACTGATGCGGAAAGCGGCGCAGCATGCTGCCGTCCAATCCTACCCGTTGCAACAGGCTTTCGACGTATTCACACTGCTGCGAGGCGCCCACCATGCCATGCACTCGCGGCGCTTCGCCGACAATGTCTTGCACACGCATGCGCGGATTCAGGGAAGCATAGGGATCCTGGAAAATCATTTGGATCGTCAATTGTTTCTTGCGCCTTTCAGACGCGTCAAGCTGTTCCAGCGACTGCCCTTTCCACAAGCGAACGCCTGCGCTAAGGTGATGCAAACCGACCGCCATCCTTCCTAATGTCGATTTGCCGCAGCCGGATTCGCCAACCAGCCCCACTACCTCGCCACGACTGATGCTCAGGCTGACGTCATCAACTGCATGCACTACTTCTTGCCGTGCGCCGGCCCCGAACAGATTAGCTATTTTTGCAGCGCTATCCAGCTCCTTGACGAAGCGCTTGCTGACGGCCTGCAATTCCAGCAGCGGCGGCGATGCCGTCTTTGTTACTACTTCGTTTTCAAGATTCCGGTTCATTGCGCAGCCTCCATAACACTAGCTCGCATTGGATGGTAACAACGCAGCATGCGCTGTTCAATCTCACGCAACTGCGGCGTCTGCTGGCATTCAGCAGTGGCATGGACGCAGCGCGTACGGAAAGCACAGCCTTCCGGCAAGTTCAGCAGCGATGGCGTCATGCCGGGAATCTGCTGCAGCGGCTGGCCGCGTGGATTGCGCGACGGCGCCGACGAGATCAGCCCATGTGTGTAAGGATGCCGCGGACGTTCCAGGACTTGCTGCACCGTGCCGCTTTCGACAATACGGCCAACGTACATCACCGATACCGTGTCCGCTAGTCCGGCTACCACCGACAGATCGTGCGTAATCCAGATCAACGCTGTGCCGGATTCCCTGCACAGCTTCTGCATCTCATACAGGATCTGCCCTTGTATTGTCACGTCCAGCGCTGTGGTCGGTTCGTCGCAAATGATCAAGTCCGGCTTGTTCAGCAAGGCGATCGCAATAGCAACCCGCTGCCGCATGCCGCCAGAGAATTGATGAGGATACGCTTGCAACCGTTCGTCTGGGGAGGCAATACCGACCCGCGCCAGCGCTTCGCGCGACATTTCATGCGCCACCATGCGGCTCACATTCTGATGCGCGCGCACTGCTTCCATCATTTGCGTATCGATGCGCAACACCGGGTTCAGCGTCATCATCGGATCCTGGAAAATCATGGCGATGCGATTGCCGCGGATCTTGCGCATGGCTTCCGCCGACAAGCCGCGCAGGTTATTCCCTTGCAGCAGAATCTCGCCGGCGACGATTTTTCCGGGCGCATCGATCAGCCCCATGATGAAATAGCCGGTCATCGATTTGCCGGATCCTGATTCTCCGACCAAGCCCATGATTTCACCACGCTTGAGCGAAAACGAAACTTGGTCGACCGCTTTGACCAAGCCTGCCCGGGTAGCAAACTGGGTCTGCAGGTTATTGACGACCAATGTCGCTGGTGTATCCATAGTGATTTATTGCGTCTGCAAGCGTGGGGTGAGGACGTCGCGCAACTGGTCCGCCACCAGGTTGATCGTGACCACGGTCAGCAGCAAGGCGATGCCGGGAAATACGCTGATCCAGTATTTCCCGGAGAGCAGATACTGGAAGCCGTTGGCGATCAGCAGGCCTAGCGATGGTTCCGTGATCGGCAAGCCAAGACCAAGAAAGGACAACGTTGCTTCCAGCGAAATTGCCGACGCCACTTGCAAGGCAGCGATCACGATCAAGGGCGGCAGGCAGTTAGGCAGCAAATGCCGGAACATGATGCGTAGCGGGGACAAGCCGAGCGCCGTGGCGGCTTCGATATATTCTTTCTTGCGCTCTACCAGCGCTGCGCTGCGCGTGGTGCGTGCGTAGTAAGCCCACTGCACCGTTACCAGCGCAATAATGATCTTGTCCACGCCACGGCCAGTCAGCGCCAACAGAATCAGTGCGATCAGGATAGGTGGGAACGACAGCTGGATATCCGCCACCCGCATGATAAACGCTTCGGTACGCCCGCCGGTGTAACCGGCCAGCAAGCCAAGGATCAAACCTAGCGATAGTGCAATGACCGTACTCGCCACGCCGACCATCACTGAAATGCGGATGCCATACAAAATCGCCGACAACATGTCGCGCCCCTGATCGTCGGTACCGAGCATATAGGTCACGCTGCCGTCGATCGAGGTCTTGCCCGGTTCAAGGCGTGAATCCATGACGTCCAGCTTGGCCAGGTCGTAGGGGTTTTGCGGCGACAAAACCGGAGCGAAGATCGCCGCCAGCAAGACCAGCGCCAGTAGCACGAAACCGATGGTTGCAATCTTGCTGTTGAAATAATTTCGCACGAAGCGTTGCCATGGTGTCTCTACTTCGGCTAGCATTTGCGTCATCTACATATCACCCTTTGCTTTCTGCCAGACGCACGCGCGGATCGAGCAATGAATACAGCATATCCACCACCAGATTGATCAGGATGAAAATGGTGACGATCAATAGCAGATAGGCGACGATCACCGGCCGGTCCAGCACGCGGATCGAATCGATGATCAGCTTGCCCATGCCAGGCCAGGCGAACACTGTTTCTGTGACAATGGAAAACGCAATGATCGAACCGAATTGCAGTGCAACGACGGTGACGATCGGAATCAGGATATTTTTCAAGACGTGGACCCCAATGATGCGGCTATTGCGTAATCCCTTGGCGCGTGCGAATTTGACGTAGTCCTGCATCAGCGCTTCCTGTGCGCCAGAGCGCGTCAACCGGATCACAAGCGCGATATTGAACAGCGCCAGATTGAAAGCTGGCATCAACAAATGCTTCAAGCCGTCCCAGCTAAGAAAACTGACAGGCACGCCCAGCAGCAGTTGTGTCTCGCCGCGGCCGCTAGTGGGCAGCCAGCCTAGCTGCACAGCAAACACCATAATCAGCATCAAGCCGACCCAGAATGTCGGCAGCGAAAATCCGAGGATGGAGACTGCCATGATGGTTTTTCCGATGATGCCGTTGGGACGCAAGCCGGCCAGCAAGCCCAGCGGCAGTCCCGCTACGACGGAAAGCAGGATCGCAGCTGCCGACAATTCCAGCGTGGCCGGCATGCGCTCGAAAATAAGGCTCAGGGCCGGCGTCGAATAGGCGAACGAGCGGCCAAGATCGCCACTCACCGCATTTTTAAGGAAAATGAAATATTGAAGCCAAAGTGGCTTGTCGAGGCCAAAGGCGACGATCACCTTAGCGCGTTCGATCTGGTCGGCATCGGGGCTGATCAGCACATCGATCGGATTGCCGATCGCGTACACGCCGATGAACACCAACAGCGACATGATCAGCAGTACGACCAGGCTTTGAAATACGCGGCGGATAATAAAAGCCAGCATCGAATATCCTATTTACATCCATAAAAAATCCGCTCGCCACACCTGATGAGCGGATCTGCGTGCCACCTCTATCGAGGAGAAAAACCGCAAGCATTGGTAGGCTCATGGCTGCGCAGGATATATACGATACTTTTTTTGTGGTCCATATGGTCGCCAGGTGAATCGAGGTGATGCCGGCGCGCTAGCGCTCGCCTGTTGCAGCATAGGTTGGCGTCGCCCCCCCCCCTCGACCTTGGCGGCAATGTCTATGCGTAACCACATACGCGCAATCGCCTGAAGTAATACACGCAAAATCGCAGGCAATCCCATGTTCGGCCAAAACATCAAACGCATTATGCTCCCCTGTGAATGAACACCGACGGACCGTGTAGGCGTAATATACACATTCTGGACGTTACGCCACTAGCCATTTTTATAGGCAAGAGGCGTGCCACATATCAGGAGCTGAATATGAATTTGATCGATCCCATCATCGCCTTTCAGGCGGAGCTGCAAGCCATCCGGCGCGATTTGCACGCGCATCCCGAACTCAATTATGAAGAACAGCGCACCTCCGACGTGGTGGCGCGCAAGCTCACCGAATGGCAGATTCCCATCCTGCGGGGCATGGGTGTTACCGGTGTTGTCGGTATTGTAAAAAACGGCAGCAGCGACCGCGCCATTGGCTTGCGCGCCGATATGGATGCGTTGCCGGTGCAAGAACTGAATACTTTTCCACACGCCTCCCAACATCAGGGCAAGATGCACGCTTGCGGGCATGATGGCCATACGGCGATGTTGCTTGGTGCGGCGCACCATCTGGCGCAGCACCGCAATTTCGATGGCACCGTTTATCTAATTTTCCAGCCTGCGGAAGAAGGAGGCGGTGGCGCCCAGCGCATGATTGACGATGGCTTGTTCGAGAAATGTCCGGTGGAGGCTGTATTCGGCATGCATAACTGGCCAGGCATGGCGACTGGCAGTTTCGGCGTGACGCCTGGTCCGATGATGGCTTCGAGTAATGAGTTTGAAGTGACCGTCAAGGGCAAAGGCTCGCATGCTGCCCAGCCGCACAAGAGTATCGATCCGGTGATGGTTGCGGTCCAGATTGCGCAAAGCTGGCAGACTATCGTTTCACGCAATATCAATCCGAATGACCCGGCGGTGCTGTCGGTGACGCAAATCCACAGCGGCAGCGCCACCAATGTCATCCCCGATGAAGCGACGCTGATCGGCACGGTACGAACGTTTTCTCTCTCCGTGCTGGATACGATCGAGGCGCGCATGCGAGAAGTGGCGCAACACACTGCAGCAGCGTTTGGCGCCGAAGTGACGTTCCGTTTCCATCGCAATTATCCGCCACTGGTGAACCACGCCAAAGAGACCGCATTTGCGGTGGAAGTGCTGCAAGCGATGGTGGGCAGCGACAATGTCAATCCGCAAGTTGAGCCGACCATGGGGGCGGAAGATTTCGCCTTCATGCTGCAGAATAAACCTGGTTGCTATGTCTTCATCGGCAATGGCGAAGGCGCTCACAGGGATAGCGGGCATGGCCTTGGTCCGTGCAACCTGCATAATGCCAGCTATGATTTCAACGATGACTTGCTGCCGATTGGCGCCAGCTATTGGGTTAATCTGGCAGAAACTTATCTGAAGAAAAAATGATTGCCTGGTGGCGCTCGGCGTGAATGCGACGCTGCCGCCACAATGACGATGCGATTTGGCTGCGCTGTTTCGACTCTGAATCAGCGCGGGCCGTTTTGCTCTCCTTCTGCTTCACCTTCTCTCCATATCATTACACTCATGAATCAAATCGAAGCCGCATACGACGTTCCCATGTTATTGGGCGAATGCCCGCTTTGGCATGCTGCGGAGGCAGCACTATACTGGGTCGACATCTCCGCCATGCAGGTGCATCGGCTACTTCCTGCTGACGGTAAACACGCCATGTGGCAGTTGGACGCCGAACCTGGCTGTATCGGCATGCAAGCCGGTGGCGGCCTGTTGGTCGCCATGCGCAGCGGCATCGCCCACCTTGACACCAACACTGGCGCAGTCACCCATATCGCCGATGCGCCGTATGACATGGCTACCGCCCGCTTTAACGATGGCCGCTGCGATGCCTCCGGCAGATTCTGGACGGGCAGTATCTATGAACCGCGCGACCATGCCGGCGCGCAGTTGTATGCGATCGAAAAAGGCGTAGTGCGTGCTGCCGGAAATCCCGTCACCGTTTCCAACGGCCTCGGCTTTAGCAGCGACAGCCGTACGATGTATCACAGCGATACCACCGCGCACAGGATTACCAGCTATGCCTTTGACCTGGCTAATGGAAAAATTGGTGCGGGTCATGTGCTCAAGCAATTTGCCATGGACAAAAATGCGCCTGACTATGGCGGACGCCCTGATGGCGCTGCGGTCGATAGCGAAGACGCTTACTGGTGCGCCATGTATGAAGGCGGCCGCTTGCTGCGTTTGTCCCCTGCTGGCGAGATATTGCAGGAAGTCGTCTTGCCGGTGCGTTGCCCTACCATGATTGCATTTGGCGGCCCTGATTTACGTACCTTGTATATCACCAGCGTGCGTGAGAAGCGCAGCCCGGCAGAGTTGGAAAAATATCCCTTGTCTGGTTGTGTCTTGTCGCTCCGAGTAGACGTACCTGGCAGAAATGAGCCTGCTTATATTGCTTGACTTCAAGGAACGAACTCACCGTTTTACGACACAAATTACCTGTACTCCGGCAACAATCCCTATTTTCGACTATTCTTTAGGGCTGTACCTGCATGCCGCAGCAATCCGATAGGGGACCGCTTTTCACCTGTTGGCGCCAGCCGGCTAGCGCAGCCTTCTCATGAATGAAGCGCAGGCTTGTTTGTCATTCGCTTTTTATTTTTTACGCTCGAAAGTCTTTTATGCAAAAAAAACAAACCGGACTCAAAATTCTTGCCGCAGCCTGTCTGCTGGCCGGTGTTCACTCAAGCAGTTTCGCGGTTGACTCCGCATCCTTCGAACTCGGTACAGGAAACAAGAGCCAACTGGCCCGGGTTGCTGCCCAATGGAACTGGAATGCACCATTATGGCAAGGAAGCAGCACGCAACTTGGCGGCTATTGGGATTTGAGCCTGGCTGAGTTTCGTCAGAACCAATACCAGAATATTCCAGGACAATCGAAGAATCTGACAGATATCGGCTTTACGCCGGTGTTTCGTTTCCAGTCCAATGATAAGAAGGGCCTGTACGGCGAAGCTGGCATCGGTGTGCATCTGATGTCGCACCTGTATGACAACAACAGCCGGCGCTTTTCCACTGCTTTTGAATTTGGCGATCATATCGGCACTGGCTATGTATTCAGCAACGGCCTTGATGTCGGCCTCAAGTTGCAGCATTTCTCTAATGGCGGCATTAAAAAGCCGAACAGCGGTGCGAATTTTGCCGTGTTGCGGGTTGCTTATCCGTTCTAAGAGCAATATTGATTGTAATAAAGACCCGGATAGATCAATAGAAAAGCCAGTCGCGCGAGCTGACTGGTTTTTTTGTGCCTGTTATTTTGGGTAGGGTGAAGAATTTGTGCAGGAATGTGAAGGCACTGTGCGGGAGAAGAGGCTTTTTCTGCGTGATTTTCCGGTGCTGCAGCGTGTGTTACCGATTATTGCGGACTCGGCATGAGGCCTGAGTCGCCTTTTGCGATGCTGAATGGCGGCTTGAGTGGTATTTTGTGACGCTGAATGCCGCTTGAGGGTTGGTTTGCGAGCAGATTTTTGCAGCGCCTCTGTGCGTTAGGAAGTAATTTTGCCAATGCGAATTGCAAATCCAAAGCCTAAAGCCCAAAGCAAAAACCCTCCCAGCAATCGCTGAGAGGGTTTTCTAATAAAAGCCTGACGATGACCTACTTTCACACTGGTTGCAGCACTATCATCGGCGCAAAGTCGTTTCACGGTCCTGTTCGGGATGGGAAGGGGTGGTACCAACTCGCTATGGTCATCAGGCATAACTTGTACCGCTGTCTGTTCTCCAGTTGGAGCAACAAACCGCGCAATCTAGAAGAAGTAGTTTTTTATACCGAACTCATCGGGGTGGATGAGTCCGGTTGGGTATGAATGTCCAAACGGTTGGTATCTCTTTCGAGGTTCAACCTTGGCAAACAAATAAAGCTCATCATATAACCTGCTAAGGTTATAGGGACAAGCCTCACGGGCAATTAGTATCAGTTAGCTTAACGTATTACTACGCTTCCACACCTGACCTATCAACGTCCTGGTCTCGAACGACCCTTTAGGGGAATCTAGTTCCCGGGAAATATCATCTCAAGGCAAGTTTCCCGCTTAGATGCTTTCAGCGGTTATCTCTTCCGAACTTAGCTACCCGGCAATGCCACTGGCGTGACAACCGGTACACCAGAGGTTCGTCCACTCCGGTCCTCTCGTACTAGGAGCAGCCCCCTTCAAATTTCCAACGCCCACGGCAGATAGGGACCAAACTGTCTCACGACGTTTTAAACCCAGCTCACGTACCACTTTAAATGGCGAACAGCCATACCCTTGGGACCGGCTACAGCCCCAGGATGTGATGAGCCGACATCGAGGTGCCAAACTCCCCCGTCGATATGAACTCTTGGGAGGAATCAGCCTGTTATCCCCAGAGTACCTTTTATCCGTTGAGCGATGGCCCTTCCATACAGAACCACCGGATCACTATGTCCTACTTTCGTACCTGCTCGACTTGTCAGTCTCGCAGTTAAGCACGCTTATGCCATTGCACTATTAGCACGATGTCCGACCGTACCTAGCGTACCTTCGAACTCCTCCGTTACACTTTGGGAGGAGACCGCCCCAGTCAAACTGCCTACCATGCACTGTCCCCGATCCGGATAACGGACCAAGGTTAGAACCTCAAACAAACCAGGGTGGTATTTCAAGGATGGCTCCACGAGAACTAGCGTCCCCGCTTCAAAGCCTCCCACCTATCCTACACAGATTGGTTCAAAGTCCAATGCAAAGCTACAGTAAAGGTTCATGGGGTCTTTCCGTCTAGCCGCGGGTAGATTGCATCATCACAAACATTTCAACTTCGCTGAGTCTCGGGAGGAGACAGTGTGGCCATCGTTACGCCATTCGTGCAGGTCGGAACTTACCCGACAAGGAATTTCGCTACCTTAGGACCGTTATAGTTACGGCCGCCGTTTACTGGGACTTCAATCAAGAGCTTGCACCCCATCATTTAATCTTCCAGCACCGGGCAGGCGTCACACCCTATACGTCCACTTTCGTGTTTGCAGAGTGCTGTGTTTTTATTAAACAGTCGCAGCCACCTTTTTATTGCAGCCCTTTCGTCCTTCTGGCGCAGGCCAGTCAAACTACCGGGGCGTACCTTATCCCGAAGTTACGGTACAAATTTGCCGAGTTCCTTCTCCCGAGTTCTCTCAAGCGCCTTAGAATACTCATCTCGCCCACCTGTGTCGGTTTGCGGTACGGTCTCGTTAGACTGAAGCTTAGAGGCTTTTCTTGGAACCACTTCCGATTGCTTCACCAATAAATTGGCTCGTCCCATACCCTTGAATTACGCTGCCGGATTTGCCTAACAGCCTTCTCTGATACAGAAACCGGGACTTCCAACACCCGGACAACCTTCCGCGATCCGTCCCCCCATCGCATCTAACGACGGTGCAGGAATATTAACCTGCTTCCCATCAGCTACGCATCTCTGCCTCGCCTTAGGGGCCGACTCACCCTGCTCCGATGAACGTTGAACAGGAAACCTTGGGCTTACGGCGTGGGGGCTTTTCACCCCCATTATCGCTACTCATGTCAGCATTCGCACTTCTGATACCTCCAGCATCCTTTACAAGACACCTTCGCAGGCTTACAGAACGCTCTCCTACCATATCCTTACGGATATCCGCAGCTTCGGTGACTGGCTTAGCCCCGTTACATCTTCCGCGCAGGACGACTCGATCAGTGAGCTATTACGCTTTCTTTAAAGGATGGCTGCTTCTAAGCCAACCTCCTGACTGTTTTAGCCTTCCCACTTCGTTTGCCACTTAGCCAATCTTTGGGACCTTAGCTGGCGGTCTGGGTTGTTTCCCTCTTGACGTCGGACGTTAGCACCCGGCGTCTGTCTCCCAAGCTCGCACTCATCGGTATTCGGAGTTTGCAATGGTTTGGTAAGTCTCGATGACCCCCTAGCCATAACAGTGCTCTACCCCCGATGGTGATACTTGAGGCACTACCTAAATAGTTTTCGGAGAGAACCAGCTATTTCCAAGTTTGTTTAGCCTTTCACCCCTACCCACAGCTCATCCCCTAATTTTTCAACATTAGTGGGTTCGGACCTCCAGTGCGTGTTACCGCACCTTCATCCTGGCCATGAGTAGATCACTTGGTTTCGGGTCTACACCCAGCGACTGAACGCCCTATTCGGACTCGATTTCTCTACGCCTTCCCTATACGGTTAAGCTTGCCACTGAATGTAAGTCGCTGACCCATTATACAAAAGGTACGCAGTCACGGAACAAGTCCGCTCCTACTGTTTGTATGCACACGGTTTCAGGATCTATTTCACTCCCCTTCCGGGGTTCTTTTCGCCTTTCCCTCACGGTACTGGTTCACTATCGGTCGATATCGAGTATTTAGCCTTGGAGGATGGTCCCCCCATGTTCAGACAGGATTACACGTGTCCCGCCCTACTTGTTGCAAGCTTAGTTCCACAATGATCATTTCGTATAAGGGGCTATCACCCTCTATGGCCGACGTTTCCAAGTCGTTCTACTATGTCCACTGCTAAAACTTGCGGCTGTTCCCATTTCGCTCGCCACTACTTTGGGAATCTCGGTTGATTTCTTTTCCTGCAGCTACTTAGATGTTTCAGTTCGCCGCGTTCGCTTTGCATACCTATGTATTCAGTATGCAATGACCACTAGGGCCGGGTTTCCCCATTCGGAAATCTGCGGATCAAAGCTTGTTTGCTAGCTCCCCGCAGCTTATCGCAAGCTACTACGTCCTTCATCGCCTGATATCGCCAAGGCATCCACCATGTGCACTTATTCACTTGTCCCTATAACGTTAGCCTCTGACTGCGTTCACAGCCAAAAAGCGGTTATAGAGGTATTTCTATGAGTTTAGCGTTTGCCGTATCCAAAGTGTTTTCGCAGTTGTTGATGCAGCTTGCGCCCATCAACTCTTTTGAGAACTCTTTACATACTTTTTGATTTGATACAATCATACCCATCAACAAACAATGTCTTGTCTGCTGACGAATCTTTACTACTTCTTCTAGATTGTTAAAGAACGGTAAATCCATTGATCTTAAAAAGACCAAACCTAAATCCCAACGCACTCTCTGCGCCGACTTAGGTTTGATATTTCTTGCTTCGTGCCACCGGAAACTTGGTGGAGGTTGACGGGATCGAACCGACGACCCCCTGCTTGCAAAGCAGGTGCTCTCCCAGCTGAGCTAAACCCCCGAAACTTGTTGGTGGGTCTGGTTGGGCTCGAACCAACGACCCCCGCGTTATCAACACGGTGCTCTAACCAACTGAGCTACAGACCCGCTTGGATCAGTACGAGCCACCCATCAACTACTGCGCTCTCACGCAACAGTCTTGACCGATACCTGTTCTTCTTTATTAACAGACGATAAGTGTGGACGCTTAACTTTCATGCAAACTCTAGAAAGGAGGTGATCCAGCCGCACCTTCCGATACGGCTACCTTGTTACGACTTCACCCCAGTCACGAATCCTACCGTGGTAAGCGCCCTCCTTACGGTTAGGCTACCTACTTCTGGTAAAACCCGCTCCCATGGTGTGACGGGCGGTGTGTACAAGACCCGGGAACGTATTCACCGCGACATGCTGATCCGCGATTACTAGCGATTCCAACTTCATGTAGTCGAGTTGCAGACTACAATCCGGACTACGATACACTTTCTGGGATTAGCTCCCCCTCGCGGGTTGGCGGCCCTCTGTATGTACCATTGTATGACGTGTGAAGCCCTACCCATAAGGGCCATGAGGACTTGACGTCATCCCCACCTTCCTCCGGTTTGTCACCGGCAGTCTCATTAGAGTGCCCTTTCGTAGCAACTAATGACAAGGGTTGCGCTCGTTGCGGGACTTAACCCAACATCTCACGACACGAGCTGACGACAGCCATGCAGCACCTGTGTTACAGTTTTCTTTCGAACACTCCCAAATCTCTTCGGGATTCTGTACATGTCAAGGGTAGGTAAGGTTTTTCGCGTTGCATCGAATTAATCCACATCATCCACCGCTTGTGCGGGTCCCCGTCAATTCCTTTGAGTTTTAATCTTGCGACCGTACTCCCCAGGCGGTCTACTTCACGCGTTAGCTGCGTTACCAAGTCAATTAAGACCCGACAACTAGTAGACATCGTTTAGGGCGTGGACTACCAGGGTATCTAATCCTGTTTGCTCCCCACGCTTTCGTGCATGAGCGTCAGTGTTATCCCAGGGGGCTGCCTTCGCCATCGGTATTCCTCCACATCTCTACGCATTTCACTGCTACACGTGGAATTCTACCCCCCTCTGACACACTCTAGCTATGCAGTCACAAATGCCATTCCCAGGTTAAGCCCGGGGATTTCACACCTGTCTTACATAACCGCCTGCGCACGCTTTACGCCCAGTAATTCCGATTAACGCTTGCACCCTACGTATTACCGCGGCTGCTGGCACGTAGTTAGCCGGTGCTTATTCTTCAGGTACCGTCATTAGCAAGGGATATTAGCCCTCACCGTTTCTTCCCTGACAAAAGAGCTTTACAACCCGAAGGCCTTCTTCACTCACGCGGCATTGCTGGATCAGGGTTGCCCCCATTGTCCAAAATTCCCCACTGCTGCCTCCCGTAGGAGTCTGGGCCGTGTCTCAGTCCCAGTGTGGCTGGTCGTCCTCTCAGACCAGCTACTGATCGAAGCCTTGGTGAGCCTTTACCTCACCAACTAGCTAATCAGATATCGGCCGCTCTATGAGCACGAGGTCTTGCGAGCCCCCGCTTTCATCCGTAGATCGTATGCGGTATTAGCTAATCTTTCGACTAGTTATCCCCCACTCAAAGGTACGTTCCGATATATTACTCACCCGTTCGCCACTCGTCAGCGGAGCAAGCTCCCTGTTACCGTTCGACTTGCATGTGTAAGGCATGCCGCCAGCGTTCAATCTGAGCCAGGATCAAACTCTTCAGTTCAATCTCTGTTTTGTGGCATTGCTGCCTAGCATCTCTGCTATCGCTCACTCAAAATACTGACAGGCTACTTCTTGCGAAGCATCCTATTTTCTTCTTTTGTGAACATTTAATGTTTTAAGTTATACGCCACCGACTTACGTCAGCAGCGCTGCACTTCCATTAAACGCCCACACTTATCGACTGTTAATTGTTAAAGAACCTTCTACTTCGCGTCACCAGCTACCCGGTTCGCGTCGCCAACAAATCGTTTTGTTTGTCAGCAGCAGAGAGATGAGATTATGTAGCGTTTCAAGTTTTTCGTCAACTACTTTTTTACTAACCACCGAAAAACTTTTTACTCACCACACCTACTTCTTCCCCGCTTTTACCCCTCAAACTTCACCCGCAAAACAGACCTTTTACTACCTGCCTGCTTCGCTTCTTTCGCGTCGTTCTCAACGGGAGGCGAACTATAGCAACCCACCTCATTCCCCGCAAGTACTTTTTAAAACTTTCTTTAAAATATTTTCATTTATCTGTTTTTGCCCAAATTCCATTGCACGATAGACTCGCCGCCACTCGTTGTCTTGGGCACTGGCCGGAACGCATGGCCATAGATAATCTCGAAGGTCAGCGGTAGTTTGCCGTCCGGCCTGCGGCGCACCTCCAGCGCCGCCTTCAGGCGGATGCCTGCTTTCCTGCCTAATAAGCCGCGGCCGCGCGTCGCCAGCGGATTGCCGCCCCAGGCTCTGACATCGGCCAGCAACTTCTCTACTGTATCGTAAGTAACAGTAATAGTTTCCATGTCCATGACCGGCGTAGAGAACCCGGCATTGACCAGCATGTCGCCAAAGTCATGCATATCCACGAACGGCAATACATGCGCGCCATCGTCGATATCCGCAAATGCGTTACGCAGCTCTTTGAATGTGTCTGGTCCAAAACAAGAGAACATCAACAGGCCGTCTACACGCAGTATGCGACGCCATTCGGCAAAGACGCGGTCGGGCTGCGGATGCCAGTGCAGCGCCAGGTTCGACCAGACCAGATCCACCGTATTCGGCGCCAGCGGCAATTGGGCGAAATCGCCGCACAGCAGTGCCGAAGACAACTCGCCGCCATTACCGGTAAATGGCAACCACTTCTTTAATAGGCGATTAACCGACAATTGCGCGCCCTGACGCTGTTCTTTTGCCAACAGTAGCATGGCAGCCGAGGCATCCAGCCCGATAATCGCAGCATCGGCAAAGCGCTGCTGTAACGTATATATATCAGGACCGGCGCCGCAGCCGGCATCCAATATCCGCTGCGGCGTTAATTTCACTAGAGCAAGACGCTCGTGCATACGACTCGATATTTCCCGGCGCAAGAACTCGGATTCGCGCACTAGCGCAGGCTGGGCAAACAGTTGGCGCACCCGGCGCAAGTCGATCGGGGCGCTCTGGCTGGTTTCAGAAGGAGGGAGTGAGGTAGGCATCAAGATCCGACAGGTGAGATGAAATGCGATAATCGCCAATAGTTTACACGCTTGAATCGCTGTAGGCTGAGAGTACCGCCGCTAAATCCAGAAACGAGATGTCCTCATTGCTATTTTCCCAGCTACGTCAATGGCCACAATTGCAATTAGTGCGCATCCTGTCCGGCATGCCGTCTTGTTGCGCATTGTGCGGCCAAACCGGAAAACGGGTGATTTGCGACGACTGCAGCAAACACTACTTTGCTGAATGCCCCCATCGCTGCGAACAATGTGCGAATTTGCTGCCGCCGCTCAATGGCGCCGGCCCTATCCGGTGCGGTAATTGCCTTAAGCAATCGAGAGCGTTCGACGCTACGATAGTAGTATGCGATTATGCCGCGCCGGTTGACCAGCTGATCCTTGCGCTAAAATTCGGCGGCCAGTTGGCGCTGGCACCGGAATTCGCCCGGATGTTGCGCGACACGATATTGCGGAAGGCCACTTTAGCCAGCGACCAGGCGAGGTTAGCGGCAGACTTGCCCGATATACTGATGGCGGTGCCGCTCAGCATGCAACGCCTGCGGCATCGCGGCTTCAATCAGGCGCACGAAATAGCCAAACCTCTGGCGCGCTTGACCGGCATTCCGCTGCGCCATGATCTGCTGCTGCGGCAACGCGACACCTTGCCGCAATCGATGGGATTGGACCAGGAGCAGCGCCGACGCAATTTGCGCCAGGCTTTTGCCGTACCGCCGGTGGCTTCCGAAAAAATACGCGGACGCCACATAGGTGTAGTCGACGACGTCATGACGACAGGCGAAACCTTGCATGCGCTGGCGAAGACCTTGCGTCGCCACGGTGCGCGCCGCATTACCAATTTCGTGTTCGCAAGAACCCCGTAGCAAACTTGCGTCACCATTACTCTATATAGAAGGAGAATCAGATTGTTCCACGTCGTACTGGTTGAACCGGAAATTCCGCCGAATACCGGCAACATTATCCGTCTGTGCGCCAATACCGGCACCCAATTGCACTTGATCGAACCGCTCGGGTTTCCCCTTGATGACGCCAAGATGCGACGCGCCGGCCTGGACTATCACGACTACGCTGCCATGAAAGTACATGCCAACTGGGACGCTTTCATCGCCAGCATGCAGACGGCAGGAGGTTATGCGCCTGACCGTATGTTTGCCATGACCACCCACGGCTCGACACCGTTCGCCAATCTGAACTTCCAGCCGGGTGACATATTCGTGTTTGGCTCAGAAACCCGCGGCCTCGACCCAGCGCTACGCGAATCATTTGCCCCTTCGCAGCGCATCCGCTTGCCAATGCGGCCGGACAACCGTAGCCTGAATCTTTCTAACACGGTGGCGGTGGTCGTGTATGAAGCATGGCGTCAAAACGGTTTTAGCGGCGGCGCCTGACAAACATTTCCTTGGATAAAGTAATAATATTCGCGGCATTGCTATAATCGTAAGCCAGGCGGCAACTAGCGCTGCAAGAACATTCGTATTTGCCCAATCTAATCAAAGGATCAGCATGTCTTTACGTTCGGTTTCCCTGTTCTTCTGTGCGCTGGCACTCAGCGTATCGGCCCACGCTCACGAGTACACGCTTGGCGCCCTGCACATCGGCCATCCCTATGCTCGCGCAACTGTTCCCGGCCAGCCTAGCGGCGGCGCCTTTCTCAGCATCGAAAATACCGGCAAGGAGGGCGACAAACTGATCGGCGTCAGCTCACCGGCGGCAAAAAATGCAGAGATTCACACCATGTCGATGGACGGCAATGTCATGAAAATGCGTGAGGTGGGCGAAATTGAACTGCCGCCGACGGCAACCGTTGACATGAAACCCGGCAATGGTTATCACATCATGCTGATCGGCTTGACCCAACCGTTAAAAGCAGGCGACAAATTTCCGCTGACGCTGACCTTCCAGAAAGCCGGGAAGATCGACGTCTCGGTACAGGTCACCGATATGAGCGGAAAAGCGGCCGAACCAGCGCATCAACACTGACTGCCGACGGCCCGGAAATAAAAAAAGCGCGAATTTCGCGCTTTTTCGTTTCATGCGGGTGAAGATCAAGAACCCTGTCGGACCTTGTCCAGTAACTTGCTGGTCGAGCGATCATGCGCAAAGGCAATCGCCACTACCTGGCCGCCATAGGCCAGCACCGCTCGCCCTTCGGGAATCGCGTCCATCTGATAATCGCCACCCTTTACATACACGCCAGGCTGCGCTTCCTGCACCACTTCAAGCGCGGTATCTTCGTCAAACTCGACCACCAGGCTGACCGATTCCAGCGCCGCCAACACCGCCATGCGGTCGGCACAGGTATTGATCGGCCTGTCGTCGCCCTTGCCCAGGCGCTTGACCGAGGCGTCGGTATTCACCGCCACCACCAGCGATGCCCCTTGCTCGCGCGCCTGCGCCAGATAGGTGACGTGGCCACGATGCAGGATGTCAAAGACGCCGTTGGTTAGCACAACTGGTTGTGGCAAGGCGGCAACGCGCGCTTTCAAGTCGACGCGAGTACAAAGCTTGTTTTCAAATATAGGCATGAGGAAATATAAAAAAAGCCGCAACAACGCGGCTTGGTATCAATGGCTGATGAGCATCGCAGGCGGGCACAAACCTGGCGTTACCGCACTGCTTGCCGCGATCAGACTGCTTCGGCCTGTTTCAATGCCAGCCGCGCAACAACTTCCTTGCGATAACGATTCAATTCTTGCACGGTGTCGAAAGTACGCTCGAACAGCAAAGACATATTGTGCAGGATACGATCGACCACTTTCTTTTCCCAAACGCCGTCGAACTTGATCTGGTGGTCCAGCCAGCGCTCCAGCCATTCCGGATCCGGCAAGCGGCTTTGTACCGTGTCGTTCGGGAATAGCGCCTGGTTGACGTGCAGGTTGGTCGGATGCAGCGGCTTTTCGGTGCGACGCGCCGAAGCCATCAAGACGCCGATCTTGGCAAATGCCGCCGACGCGCTATCGCCGACTTCGGACAAGGCCTTCTTCATGTAGCGCAGGTAAGCGCCGCCATGGCGTGCTTCATCCTGGCTGATGATCTTGTAGATCTGCTTGATTACCGGCTCAGTGTGCCAGTCAGAGGCGCAACGGTACCAGTGGTTAAGGCGAATTTCGCCGCAGAAATGCATCATCAGGGTTTCCAGCGCGGGTGCCGGATCGAATTCGAAACGTACATTGTCCAGCTCAGCTTCGGTAGGAACCAGCTCAGGCCGGAAACGGCGCAGGTATTCCATCAAGACCAGCGAATGCTTTTGCTCTTCGAAAAACCAGACCGACATGAAAGCGCAAAAGTCGCTGTCGCCGTGGTTATCACGCAAAAACATCTCGGTTGCAGGCAGCGCCGACCATTCCGTAATCGCATTCATACGAATAGTCTGAGCTTGTTCGTCGGACAGCTGGTTGGCATCAAACTTGTCCCATGGAATATCGGTCTCCATGTTCCAGCGGACTTGTTCAAGCGATTTAAACAGTTCTGGATACAGCATACATACCTTAAGCAAGTGAGTTAACTGCTCGATTTTACCAAGAATTTGTTACAAGGCCGTTTATAAACCGATCAAGCAGCATTTTTTACTGGAAATTTGGTGTAAATCACAACAAAGTCAATTATTCGTTTAGAGACATTAGTCGGTCGAAAACCAGCGCCGCACCCAATTTATACAACCGCCAGGAGAAAACGAATTCATTCACCGCCCCGCCATAGCAATCAAAAATTCGGCGTGCCAGTCACTTCTTGAATCCGATTGTTACTTTTCTGCGCGCCTCTTTGCAAGCCCCGATACGGGAGCAAACCATTGATTGATCTTTCCCGCAGAAGGCAAGCAGATGAAAATTGCGGTCATCGGCTCGGGTATCACCGGCCTCTCTTGTGTATACAGATTCGCCACATCCGGACAACAAGTCACGTGGACGCCAGACTTTTGGGACCGACACCGGCTTCCTCGTCTTCAATCATCGCACTTATCCGACGCTAGTCAAGTTGTTCAAAGAACTTGAGATTGCTACAGTGGCAACTGGCATGTCGTTTTCAGCGAAGATACCGATCGCCGCCGGCTTCGGCAGGCGCCCCTCTCTGAAATGGGCCGGTGCCAATCTCGACACCTTATCTGCACAGCGCCGCAGCTTGCTGAGTGCGCGCATTTGCGCCTGAAGTCCAAGCGCAACGCGTTCAGCTATGACGTGTATCACACGCGGTTATCCTTGCAGGCATTTAGTACGTTCGTCACCGGCAGTTTCACAATCTTTTTTGTGACGCAATCGCTTCAGCTTCTTGTCGTTTCACGACCACAACGTCTGAACCAGGAATAACCGCCATGCGCATATGGACCATCAGGAAAACTACTGATAATGTTCACACTAGTACAACAATTGACAATGCATTCGACGATCAGGTGATACCGATGAATAAAAAAAGCATGCGCAAATACGGCATCACACTTGACGACATCGCTTTATCGTTCAGCAAACCGCATCTGGACGCTCATTCATGAAATCTCTCAATCCACCCATCGCGGACTGGCGAAATTTGCGGGTCTGGATTATCGGCGCATCGAGCGGCATTGGTGCTGAAACAGCGAGCCAATTGCTGGCAAAGGGCGCTCGCGTCGCCCTCTCCGCGCGCAATGCCGAGGCGCTTCAGCAAATCGCTGCAAACCACCCCGAAGCGCTGAAACTGAGATTGGATATCACCTTGCCGGGCACCGTAGCGGCAGCGCGCGACAGCATCCTGCGGCAATGGGAAGGCATCGACCTGGTGCTGATCGTGGCCGGCGCGTATCACGAAATGCGCGCCGACAGATTCGACCTGAAGATCGCTAACCAGCTGGTCGACACCAATCTGCGCGGCGTCTTCAACTGCCTGGACGCGACCTTGCCCACATTGCTGAGACAGGAAAAGGGCGCAATCGGCATCGTGGCTTCGGCTGCCGGTTATAGCGGCTTGCCGAAGGCGACGGTCTATGGCCCCACCAAAGCCGCCTTGATCAATCTCGCGGAATGTCTGTTCCTTGACCTGCGGCCGCGCAATATCGGCGTCTACCTGGTGAATCCGGGCTTCGTCGATACCCCGCTAACGGCAGGGAACAAATTCAAAATGCCAGCGCTGATGCCGGCGCCAGAAGCTGCATCGGCGCTCATCAAGGGTATGGAGCGGGGTGATTTTCATCTGCACTTCCCGCGCCGCTTTACCAACTGGTTGCGACTGGCGCGTTTGCTGCCGTATCACCTGTATTTTGCATTGGTACGCAAGGTGACCGGACTATGAACAGCCCCCAGATGGCAACGCTGGCAAGAGTGGTGTACTTCTTTGAACACCTGTCGCCCGACAATCTGCTGGAACTGCCGCTGGTATATGCCGACGACGCCTGGTTCAAGGATCCATTCAACGAAGTCAAGGGTCTGGCCGAGATCGGCCGCATCTTTGCCCATATGTTTGTACAGGCCGACAGCGCGCGTTTTGTCGTAACCTCGCAATTGGCGCAAGACCAGGCTGCCTTCCTGACTTGGGACTTCGAGTTCAAGATGAAACGATTTTCCATGGCGCCGCAATCGATACGCGGCGCCACCCATCTGCATTTCAACGACGCCGGCCTGGTCACTTATCATCGCGACTATTGGGACGCGGCCGAAGAACTGTACGAAAAATTGCCGCTGCTAAGCGGCTTGATGCGAATATTGAAACGCGCTGCGCGCAACTAGGCAGTACCCCCTTATTTGGGAGCCGGCTTGGTTTTTCCAGTGGCACTGCCTGCTTTTTTCACCGCGGGTTTGGCAGCTGTCTTGCTGCGCGGTTTAGCCGGGGCCTTGGGGCCACTTTTGGTCTCACTCTTGGCTGCCGCGGTTGAAGCCTGTTTCCCCGCCTTCTCCGTCGCCGCCACGCTGTTCACCGCCTGCTTGAACTGGTTCTGCAACAGGTCCCACCAGGCGTTCGCATTCCCCGGAGAGGAAGATGCAGCCTCGGCAGCCGCCGGTTCAACGGGCGGCTCCGGTTCATGCTGTTTCGGAGTTGGCGCAGAAGCCGGCGGTGCATCGGCATTCTGAGACGGACTCATGAAGGAAAACGGAAAGCCCGACGGCATGGCCCAGGCGTTCGCTGCAGACTCGCCGCTCTCAATATTCGATTGACTGACCGCCCCCATCGCACGCAGGGCCGAGAGCGTCGCGCTTTGCACCTCAAGCGCCTGGATGGAGGTGCGCAACATGTTCAGGTTAAGATTGAGCCACGACTCGACAGCTTTGAGATCAGTGATTTTCTTGTTGATCTCTTCCACCGACAAGGTCGGCACGACCATTCCCGGCACACCCATACCGCCCCACATCTTCTTGATGAATTCAAGACTGTCCTGCATCGCATCTGCTCCTGGAATATTCGAACCGCTCATCGCTACACTCCTTCAAGGAAAATCCATATTGCTGCCACTTAAGTCTCAGGGCCGCTGCATCTTGCATGTACTTGGCAAAGCCGTCGCTGCCGGCGCCAGATAGCGCTCGGTCTTGAAACCGTAGCCGCTGCCTTCATTATCAAACCGGATGCCACCGTCGGCAAGTTTCTGCATGACCGCGACATACAGCGGCTGGATCAGCTGATGATCGTACGCACGCATGCTGGCTTCGTGAAACCGGCTCTTGTATTGCGCGCCTTCAAGTGCACGCGCAACCGCTACCGCCTCCGTTGTCTGGGCTTTCTCGATAGCCGCAACCAACATGTCGATCATGACATCCATACGCAAAAACAGGTAGTCATCTTTGGATTGCGGGAAGCGCTGGCGAAAACTGCGGTAGAACGCATCGCTGGCTGCATCCTGGACGCCATCGGCAACATTCGGATGCCACTCAGCTACAGCGCGCACGATGCCTACGCCGGCATCGCCGATGGCCGCCGGCGCTCCCAGGCTGTTGGCATAGAAGGTGTAGAACTTGAGATGCACGCCGGCTTCCTTCGCCGCTTTCACCAGCAAGGTCAAGTCATTGCCCCAATTACCTGTGATCACCGTATCGGCGCCGCTGGCACGGATTTTGGCGATGTACGGTGCAAAATCCTTCACCTTGCCAACCGGGTGCAGCTCATCGCCGACGATCTTGATGTCTGGCCTCGCGACTTGCAGTTGCTGACGCGCTGCCTTGGCGACTTGCTGGCCGAAACTGTAATCCTGGCCGATCAGGTAAACGCTTTTGGCCTGGCGGTCATTTTTGATGACCTCCACCAGTGCGCGCATGCGCATGTCGGCATTGGCGTCGAAACGGAAGTGCCAGAAACTACATTTTTCGTTGGTCAGCGCCGGATCGACCGCCGAGTAATTCATGAATAACACGCGATTATCCGGGGTTCTGGCATTGTGCTTGTTGATCGCTTCCACCAGTGCTCCGGCAACCGCAGAACTATTACCCTCGAGCACGAACGGGATTTTCTGGTCAGTCAATTGCTTTAACTGCAATAAGGCGTCTTCAACTCCCTGCTTGCTGTCAAACACCGCCAGGCTCAGCAGATGACGGCCGTCCGGCAAGCGCACGCCGCCACGCGCATTGACCTGCTCTACCGCAAAGCGGATATTGTGCTCCACTGCCTCGCCGGCATTGGCGAAGGGTCCCGACATGCCTTCTATCATGCCCAGTCGGATCGGCGCCAAATTGGCTGGCGTCGCAGAAAATGCCGGCGACGGCGCGAACGTACCCGCCAGCGTGAATGCCAGCGCAATGCTGGCGGTGAAATGTGATCGGTGTAGCATCGGTAACTATTCCGCTTGATATGGATGCAATATTTTACGTGGTTTAACGCATCCATCTCGGCTTGCCGAAGTTAATCCAGGCGGATCGTTTACACTATGCCCATGTCGTCTTCCTCTGAATACTCCTTGACTTCGAGCAACACTTTTTTTAGCCATCGCAGATGGCTAGGCGTATTGCTGCTCACCGCTTTACTGCACCTGTTCTTGATCGTCTGGGGCAGTCGTCAATTCAGCTTACCTGTGTCGATTGAACGGCCTGAGCAGCTTGTCATGGCCAATATCGCTCCGCTACCGCCGGTTGAAAAACCTGTGCTGCTGCCGCAGGAGCCGAAAGCACAACCCAAACCCAGTCCGAAACCGCGTTCCAACGCGACAGCGGCAAAGCCGCGCGCTGTCCCCGAGCCACCCATAGAAGTACCGGATACGCCGATCAGGGAAACCGTAACCCCTATCGTTGATGCCCAGCCAGTCGATCTCGGCATGGCGGATACGACTACGGGCGCTGGCGCTGGCAGCTCTGCCGCCGGACCTCCCGTTCCTGCTGCGCCGGTAGAACCGGCTCCCGCTGCCGGCAAACACTATCAGACCAGTCCGCCGCCATCGGCAGAGCTCAAATACAATGTAGAGGCTTTGCAAAAGGGCCAGAACTATCATGGCAGCGGCAAAATCACCTGGCAAACCGACGGCGCTAATTACACCATCAATGGCGAGGCCGGGGCGCTATTCATCACGGTACTGGATTTCAAAAGCGGCGGCGAAATCAATGGCTTCGGCGTGGCGCCAGTAATCTATACGCAAAAACGTTTTCGCAAACCGGCGACCGAAACCACCTTTGACCGTACACAAAACAGCATTGTCTTTTCTTCATCGGCGAACAAATATCCTCGCAGCGGCGGCGAACAAGACCGCGCCAGCGTGGTGTGGCAACTGGCAAGCATCGGCCGCGGCAATAGCACGCAATTTTCGCCAGGTGCGGTGATCGACCTGTTTGTCGCTGGTCCGCTGGATGCTGAAACCTGGCGTATGCAGGTGATCGGCCAGGAACAGCTCGATGTTGACGGCAACAATCTCTCGGTCTGGCATGTCATCCGTGTTCCTGAGCCGGGCTCTCACGAGCAGCGACTGGACATCTGGTTGTCTCCGCAGCAGGACTGGTATCCCGTGAAGTTACGTTTTACGGAGACCGATGGAGACTATCTGGATATGTCGCTGTCGAAACTGAAGCGTTTGGATACCGCACAGAATTAGACCAAGCTGGTTAGGCAATGATTAGCATTAATAAGCAATAATATTTTTTGGAACACCATGAAACCAACTCTCTCTTCTTTGTTGCGCCTGTCCGTAGCCGCCGCACTGTGCGGCAATCTGTTAAGCGCGTCTGCGACCGGCACGGAGCATCCCGCCACCAAGTACAGTATCGACCTGCCGCCGTCAGCCGAGCTGAATTATACGATTCAAGCCAAGCAAAGCGGCATCACCCTGGGCGGCGAAGGTACAGTCAAGTGGCTGGTAGCCGACAAGCACTTCAGCGTTAATTCGGAAACCCGGGCCATGTTGTTTGGGAAAATACTGGAGTCGTCCAGCGAAGGTGCGATTGACGATTACGGCCTGGCGCCAACGCAGTTCATCAACAAGCGCTTTCGCAAGGAAGCGACCACCACCACCTTCCATCGCGATAACGGCAGCATCGGTTTTTCCGAATCCGACAATACCTACCCTATCAAGGGCGGCGAACAGGATCGTACCAGCATCATCTGGCAGCTGATTTCCGTGGCGCGGGCCGCGCCGCAAAAATTCAAGCCCGGTTCCAACTGGACTTTCTTCGTTGCAGGTATGCACGATGCCGAACCTTGGACGTTCAAAGTTATCAACACGGAAAAAATCAAGACACCGATGGGCGATCTCGACGCTGTGCATATTTTCAAGGCGCCGCCGCCAGATGCCAAAGACCAGCAGCTAGATATCTGGCTGGCGCCTTCCCTGGAATGGTATCCGGTGCGTTTGCGCTTTACCGATCCGAACAAGGATTTCGTCGAACAGACCCTGCAACAAGTCAGCAACAAGGGAGCAAAATAATATGGCCACACCACATGGCGCTATCGTCCTCTTCAGCGGCGGCCAGGATTCCACCACTTGCCTGGCATGGGCACTGGAACGATATGAGCGGGTCGAGACAATCGGCTTCGACTATGGCCAGCGGCATGCTGTCGAGCTGACGGTGCGTCCGGTCTTGCTGCAGAAGATCCGCGCCCAGTTTCCGCAATGGGCCGACAAACTGGGCGAAGACCACATGATCGACCTGTCGCTGATTTCAAAAATATCATCGACCGCAATGACCGAAGACGTCGAAATCGTGATGCAAGAAAACGGCTTGCCGAACACTTTTGTTCCCGGCCGCAATCTGCTGTTCATGACTGTAGCCGCCACTGTCGCCTACCGACGCGGCTTGAATGTACTGGTCGGCGGCATGTGCGAAACCGATTTCTCCGGCTATCCCGATTGCCGCGACGACACAATGAAAGCCTTGCAGGTGGCGCTCAATCTCGGTATGGCGACGCAGCTCAAGCTGGAAACGCCGTTGATGTGGATCGACAAATCGGAAACCTGGAAGCTGGCGCAGGATTTGGGCGGCGACAGCCTGGTTGATCTGATTCGCGCCGATACCCATACCTGTTACCTGGGTGAGCGCGGCGCTTTGCATGACTGGGGTTACGGCTGCGGTACCTGTCCGGCATGCGCGTTGCGCGCGCGCGGCTATCAACAGTTCAAGCAGACAGCCGGCAGCTAACCCGAAACATTCCGGAAACTCAAATACAAAACGGCGGGTAGATGTTTATCTACCCGCCGTTTTTTTAACGATCAATCACCAGTAAAAACAACTAGGCAGCGATCGAACGAGACAACTCCCCTTTTGCTTCAGGTGCAGCAAACTGATTCAGCAACTGTGCTTTCTTGGCGCGTGTCGCCGCCAGATGCCGGTCCTTGACGTGACCATAACCGCGAATTTCTTCCGGCAGGCTGGCTATCGCGACAGCAGTAGCCAGATTACCGGCAGTCAGTTTCGGCAGCAAGGAAGAAATTGTTTCCTTGTAATGCACGATCAAGGCACGCTCTACCTTGCGCTCGGCGGTGTAGCCAAAAATGTCCAGCACGCTGCCACGCAGGAATTTCAATTTCGCCAGGACGCCGAAAGCGCGCATCATCCACGAACCGAATTCCTGTTTGATCAGATGGCCATGGGTATCGTGCTTGGCCAGCAACGGTGGCGCCAGATGAAACTTGAGCTTGTAGCCGCCTTCGAACATGGCGGCAATTTTCGCTTTGAAAGCGCCGTCAGTGTAAAGGCGCGCAACCTCGTACTCGTCCTTGTAAGCCATCAGCTTGAACAGATACGTAGCGACCGCCATGCTCAAGCGCTGCGCGCCGCGTCCGGCTTCCGTATGCGGCAGCTCAGCAGCCCGTACCTGCTCGACGAAGACACGGTACTGCTCTGCATAAGCGGCATCCTGGTATGAAGTCAGGAATGCCATCCGGCGCTTGATCAGGTCGTCCAGATTCGGCGTGCGCTTGAACTCGATCACCTGCGTCGGCGTATCGCTGATACGGGTACGTTTTTCCAGTCCAGCCAGATCGATTGCCGCTGTACGGCCCCAGACAAAGGCTTGTTTGTTGAATGCGACTTGCAATGCATTCAGCTCGATCGCCCGCATCAGCGATGCTTCTTGCAACGGCACCCAGCCCTTTTGCCAGGCATAGCCCAGCATGAACATATTGGTGGCGATCGCATCGCCCATCAAGGTAGTCGCAATTTGACCTGCATTGATGAACTCCACCCGATCGCTGCCGCAGGCTGCGCGGATATCATGCTCGGCTGCTGCATCAGGGGATTGCCAGTCCGGATTCTTGACGAATGCCGCCGTTGGCGTCTTGGTCGAATTGATCGCCGCGTAGGTCCGGCCTTCGCCCATGCGCGACAAGGCATCGCGATTGGCGCTGACGATCGCATCGCAACCGATCACCAGATCGGCATCACCGGTGCCGACGCGGGTCGAATAAATATCATCGGGATGATCGGCAAGCCGCACATGCGACATCACCGGGCCGCCCTTTTGCGCCAGGCCGCTCATGTCCAGCACCGAACAACCCTTGCCTTCGACGTGGGCAGCCATCGCCAGTATCTGGCCGATAGTCACGACGCCGGTACCGCCGATACCGGTCACCAGGATGCCGTACGGCTTGATGGTGTTAGGCAGGACCGGCGACGGCAGAGCGGCGACAGGTGCCGCAGCGGCTGCCGGCATCGCAGCGATCTTTGCCGGTTTCTTCAGGCTACCGCCTTCGACCGTGACAAAGCTCGGACAAAATCCGGTCACGCAAGAGAAGTCCTTGTTGCATGAGGATTGGTTGATCTGGCGTTTGCGGCCGAATTCAGTTTCCAACGGCTCTACCGACAAGCAATTCGACTGCACGCTGCAATCACCGCAACCTTCACAAACGGCTTCGTTGATGACTGCGCGCTTGGCCGGATCCGGATACTCGTTGCGTTTCCGGCGGCGGCGTTTTTCCGAAGCGCAGGTCTGGTCGTAAATCATCGCCGAAGTGCCTTCGATTTCGCGCAGTTCACGTTGCACGGCATCGAGTTCGCTACGGTGGCGGATTGTTACGCCCGGCGCCCAGTCGGTATTGGATGCGTATTTCTCCGGTTCGTCGGTCACCACGATAATCGGCGTCACGCCTTCCGCCGCAATCTGGCGTGAAATCATGGCCGGGTCGAGCGGACCGTCGAACGCCTGGCCGCCCGTCATGGCTACCGCATCGTTGAACAGGATCTTGTAGGTGATGTTAACCTTGGCGGCGACCGATGCGCGGATCGCCAGCAGGCCGGAGTGGAAATAAGTACCATCGCCAAGATTGGCGAACACGTGTTTTTCCGACGTAAATGGCGCTTGCCCAACCCAGGTGACGCCTTCTCCGCCCATGTGGGTGAAGGTCGACGATTCGCGATCCATCCACAGCACCATGTAATGACAGCCGATACCAGCCAGGCCGCGGCTGCCATCCGGCAGTTTGGTGGAGGTATTGTGCGGGCAGCCGGAGCAGAAATGCGGTACGCGGTCCTTGTTCGGATCAGGCTTGCTGCTGATGTTCAGCAGCGCTTCCTTGGCCTCCAGATAGGCCACCCGCTGCTGCACGCGCTGCGCTACCGGATGACCGGCAAAGTATTTCGACACGCGGGTCGCAATCGCACGCGCGATTTGCGCAGGATTGAGTTCATAGGTAGCCGGCAGCAACCAGTCGCCATGGCCTTCGCCGCTGCGGTTGCTCCATTCGCCGGTATCGTCGAATTTGCCGACGACACGCGGCCGTACATCGTCGCGCCAATTGTAGAGTTCTTCCTTGACCTGGTATTCCAGGATCTGGCGTTTCTCTTCAACCACCAGGATTTCTTCCAGGCCCTGCGCAAATTCACGCACACCTTCCGCTTCCAGCGGCCAGGTCATGCCGATCTTGTACAGCCGGATGCCGATATCACGCGCCACAGTCTCATCGATGCCGAGATCGGCCAGCGCCTGGCGCGTATCCAGATACGATTTACCGGCGGTGATGATGCCAATCTTGGCGACCGGACTGTCCCAGATGATCTGGTTCAGCTTGTTGACGCGGGCATAGGCCAGCGCGGCATACCATTTGTAATTGTTCATCCGTGCTTCTTGTCCCAGCACGGTATCGGGCAAACGGATATTCAAACCATCCGCAGGCAATTCGAAATCGGTAGGCAACACAATCTTGACGCGGTCCGGATCGAGATCGATCGATGCACCGGATTCGACCAGGTCGGTGACGCATTTCATCGATACCCACAAACCGGTATAACGGCTCATGGCCCAGCCATGCAAGCCATAGTCTAGATACTCCTGCACGGACGATGGATACAGTACCGGGATGCCGCAGGCTTTCAGGATGTGTTCGCTTTGATGCGCGGTCGTCGACGACTTTGCCGCATGATCGTCGCCGGCCAATACCAGTACGCCGCCATTCTTGGAAGTACCGGCCATATTGGCGTGCTTGAAAACGTCTCCGCAGCGGTCGACGCCTGGGCCTTTGCCGTACCACATGCCGAATACGCCGTCATATTGCGCGCCCGGAAACAGGTTCACCTGCTGCGTACCCCAGACACTGGTCGCGGCAAGGTCTTCGTTCATGCCGGGGTGGAATTTGACGTGATGCGATTCGAGGTATTTTTTTGCTTTGGCCGCGGTCAGGTCGACGCTGCCAAGCGGTGAGCCGCGATAACCGGTGACATAACCGGCAGTATTCAGGCCAGCCATGACATCGCGCTGCCGTTGCAACATTGGCAAACGAATAATGGCCTGCGTGCCCGTCATGAAAGCACGGCCACGTTCTAGTGTAAATTTATCATCAAGGGTAATATTATCCGCTTCAGACGCTTGCGCCGTTTGGTTGGGCTGCAAGGCTTCCGCCGATTTGAGTGGTGCGTTCATTCAGTCTCCGTGCCAAAAATTATGTTTTTGATTGCACTGCGTGGAGGTTATCCTACGCGGTCAAACGTCTTCGCCTTGTGGGCAAATCGTTCATTTTTTTCCTGCTTTTTTCCTGCCTGTTACGGCCCCAACACTACCACATGAGAGGGGCTGACTCAATGCACGCCGCAGCAATCAACCGCGTCATGGGGGCTGTTCGTACTTGATTTGGGAGTGCGAACAGGCCCCGCAGGGTAACAACTGTAACAACTGGTAAATCGAGTAGATAAGGGGAGCTACTCAGCGTGTAATGGGGCCTTGTCTGATATGGCTGAATACCTCCCCTGGACCAGCCATGTCGGGCATTCCTCCCTCTAGTGTTCCCATTATCACTAGTTCGCGGATTCTGCTCTCCCCGGCAGGATCCGCTTTTTTATTTCAATGCCAGATTTGTTTCACCAGCCAGCAAGGCATTCGCAGGCAACGGCTCCCGTGCTTTCAGGCGCGCATAGATCGGTGTGAAATCTGGCGCGGTGTCATCAAACAGCTGCTTGAAGTCTTTGATGACAAAATAGGTTTCCTGATAAGAGTCGATCTTGTACAAGGTGCGCATCACACGCTCAACATCAAACGGCAGGCGCAACGGCGCCGGGCTGCTCAGGCAATGTTCGATTTCACCTCCGGATGAGAGGATACCGGCGCCATATACGCGCAAACCTTCCGGACTCTGGATCAGGCCGAACTCAACCGTGTACCAGTACAGGCGCGCCAGCATCGACAAGCCGTCCAGCTTCATAGCCTTCAGCGCACCGATACCGTAATCCTGTAAATGATCCGCAAAAATCGGATTGAACAATAGCGGGACATGACCGAAAAAATCATGAAAAACGTCGGGTTCCACAATGTAGTCGAACTCTTCCGGATCGCGCAGCCAGACTGTGACCGGAAAACGGCGGTTGGCCAAATGTTCGAAGAAAGTGTGATCTGGCACCAGGCCTGGTACGGCTACCAGCGTCCAGCCCGTAGCCTTGAACAGCAAGGCTGAACTTTCCTCGAAGCGAGGAATGCCGTCGCCAATATTCAGCAACTCCAGGCTTTCGATGAACACGTCACAAGCCCGGCCGGGAATCAACTTGGCCTGGCGTTGGTACAGGCGGCGCCACAGCGCATGCTGCTCCGGCGTGTAGGCGTCCCAGTCCTGCTTGACGACGTATTGCGCGTCGATCTTACTGTAGTCGCCACGCAACGACGTGCCGTCCGACTTTTCAGCGACGGCGGCAAAAAAATCATCGGTGTTCAAGTTCATTTCCATTACGTTTGCATTCATTCTCTCTGTCCCGGATTCAACGCGTTTTACTAGTTCTATGTGTACAGTATAGGGGTGACTCGCGAGCAGTTAATTGCAAAATTTGTCCACCAGCCTTAAATTTGCGCATTAATATGTCAAAAAACATTCTCTTTGAGGTCATTTATGCCAACCATTGCATTGGATGCAACCGATCGTAAAATATTGGCGATCTTGCAGGAGGATGGCCGCCTGAGCAATCAGGAGGTGGCCGAGCGCGTCAATTTGTCGCCATCGCCTTGCCTGCGCCGTATCAAACAGCTGGAACAGGCGGGCGTGATACGACAGTATGTGGCGCTGCTGGAGCCGGACAAGATCGGCCTGGGCCTGTTGGCTTATATCAACGTCCGGTTGGAAAAACATAGCGACCCGCAATATCTGAGCGGCACCAAAGCCGCGGCGGCACAACATCAGACCATGTCGCCCCGGGTTTCTTTTTCAACCGCCGTGGAACGCTGGCCAGAAGTGGTCGCCTGTTATGCAATGACCGGCGAAATGGATTTTCTGTTAAGGGTGCATGTGGAGGACATGGCGCATTTTTCCCGCTTCATGATGGAAACCTTGCTACGTCATCCAGCCGTGCTGGACGTAAAATCCAGTTTTGCCTTGCAGCGGGTGAAAGATACGACAGCGTTGCCTTTGCTTTAACCCAGCCACCGCATCTTAGACCGCATTCCATTCATAGACAGTCACCACCGACGATCCCGTGAGATGCACCGGATCGGCAAACGCGAGGTTGCGTGCCTCTTCCAGACTGGCGGCCTTGATCAGGTACGCGCCGCCGGATTTATCGGCGAACGGACCGGCCAGTTCAAGCTTGCCTTGCTCCCGCAATTGATCGAGAAAAGCATAATGCTGCTCAACCACGCGGGCCTGGAATGCAGGCGTGCGAAATGTGGTCACCAAATAACGAGTCATGGAAGATTTGCCGGATACGAATGACGGGAGGGCAATCTTATCTGAAATTACCGGCTCGGGTCTGGGCCCTGCCGCCTAGTCACGCTTGATGCCGGGCAGATTGCCGAGCCATTTCAGCGCAGCACGCAGATTTGCCTTGAAGGTGTAGTCAAGCATAGCCGCCTGTTCTTGCACAGCTTCCTGCAGCATGCTGGCAGGGTTCGCGGGGGGTAATTTCAGATACGCATCGGCCTCGCCGTAATCGCGATGGATCGCCATTCCGGCTTTCTTGGCGATGTGCATCATCACTTTGTTGGATGACAGGCAGTGCATGTACAGGGTATCGATATCGACATTGCGGCAACGTATCGCTGCGCGTTCGAACAGGCGGCTGCCGACGCCCATGCCACGCGCCGACGCAGCGACGGAAACGCCGAATTCAGCCACCCTTTCCTTGGAGGTGGAAGCACTCACAGAGGGCCGTGTTTCGCGTGGCGCGAACGCCAGATGGCCGACGCCGAGCAAGCGCAGCTTACGGTCATAGACGCCGAATACGGTATCGCGCGAGAAATCGATATTGTCGACGTAGCGGCTGACCAGATCATCCGACAACGCCGAACCAAAGCGCAGCAGACGGTCGCCACTGGTGAGCGCAAGAAAATGGCGCAATAGCCGCTTGCGTGCACGGCGCGACAATTCCTTGACGAAAATGATCGGCCGCGATGTCTTGGATTGCCCGGAGCCGGCGCCACCGGCGGTTGTCTCGCTGTTGCCGCGCCCCTTCGCCTCTGTCGCTGTCATCCTGGCCTCTCTGGTCTGATCAGCTGATCCGTATCATTGCCGCTGTGCTTGCACCAATTGTTCAACCACTTCGACCCGGGCAGCGTGAATCGCTTCGGGTATCCGCTGCGGCTGCTGCTGGAACATGCCGGCAATGACGCCGGCATTGACCGACTGCGCCGCCCGCAGCGCAGCCTGCAAATAAGCCAGCTGTGGAAACGGCTTTTCCTCATAGCCGGTTCTGCCACGGGAATCGCATTCGGTGGCACGTAGCATATCAATAAAACGCTCCGGCTTGCGAAAGGCGTCACAACGTCCCAGCAAGTTGACGATAGTGCTTGCACGCAGCTCGAAAGCGCGGCCGACATTGCCATGTTCGCGGGTCGTCATCAGCGCCAGGTCACGGGCCTCGCTCGGTACTTTGAGACGCTGGCAAACACGTTCCACCAGTTCGACGCCAAGACCTTCGTGACCGTGATGGCTGGGCCAGCCGGCTGCCGGCGTCACGCCCTTGCCCAGATCATGCATGATGGTGGCAAAGCGCACCGGAAGCGGATAATTTGCACGGGCGGCGGTATCCACCACCATCATCACGTGCACCCCAGTATCGATTTCCGGATGATATTTTTCCGGTTGCGGAATGCCCCACAGAGCGTCCAGCTCTGGCAGGATGCGCGCTAATGCGCCGCATGCGCGCAACACTTCAAACATGCGCGATGGCTGTTGTTCCATCAGGCCGCGGGACAGTTCTTGCCAGACGCGCTCCGGCACCAATGCATCCACTTCCCCAGCAGCCACCATGCTTTGCATCAAGATATTGGTCTCGGGCGCCACCGTGAAATCGGTAAAGCGCGCAGCAAACCTGGCGATACGCAAGATACGCACCGGATCTTCAGCAAAAGCGCCGGAGACGTGGCGAAACACACGGCCCTGTAAATCCTGGCGACCGTTAAACGGATCAACCAGGGTACCGTCTTCTGCGCGTGCGATGGCGTTGATGGTCAGGTCGCGGCGCACCAGGTCTTGCTCCAGCGTGACGTCAGAGGCGGTATGAAATACGAAACCTTTATAACCTGGTGCAGTTTTGCGTTCGGTGCGCGCCAGCGCATATTCTTCATGCGTGTGCGGATGGAGAAATACTGGAAAATCTTTTCCGACCGGACGGAATCCTTGCGCCAGCATGTCTTCCGGCGTCGCTCCGACCACCACGTAATCGCGATCCTTTACCGGCAATCCGAGCAATTCGTCGCGTACCGCGCCGCCCACTGCAAAAACTTTCATGTCTATCAATTGAACCTGTAATGAAATGCACATCCGGCAATGACTGGTCCGGCAATACTTACTTTGGCAATACTTCGGTTTCCGCCAGCGCCTCACGAATCCAGCGCGCCACAGCAGGATGGGCCTGGACCCGCTCGGCATAGGCTTGCAGCGCGGGCGCCAACGAGACGCCGTAGCTGTGGAAACGCATGACAACTGGTGCAAAGTAGGCATCGGCAATCGAAAATGCGCCGAACAAGAACTGGTGATGGCCGAATTCGGACAAACAGGTTTCCCAGATTTCAATCACCCTGGCGATATCTGCCTGAGAACCTGCAGTACGTCCGTGGCCAGGCTTGTGAGCGCGAATATCCATCGGCATGTCTGAGCGCAGGGCCGCAAACCCGGAATGCATCTCGGCGCATATTGAGCGGGCGGTAGCGCGCGCCAACGTATCTTGCGGCCACATGCACAGATCGGGAAACTGCTCCGCCAGATATTCGCAAATTGAGAGAGAGTCCCAGATCGCCATCTCTCCCACCAGCAAGATCGGCACCCGGCCGCTGGCGGAAAAACGTCCTATTTCGTTGGCAGTCTGCGCCTGTCGTAACAAGATCTTGTGCTCTTTGAACGGAATGCCGAACGCAGTCATCGCCACCCATGGCCGCATCGACCATGAGGAATAGTTTTTATTGGCGATCACCAGCGTCAGGCCATCTTTACCGGCTTTTTCCAAAGCAGCCGACAGGCTTGGATCGAGTTCTGTGGTTTGCATATACTGCTCCGGGACTGCAAATTCAAGATGCCATGCAATACGTCAAGCAAGCTGGCGACCGTAGAAATACCACTATCAGGGTAACGCCGATTCGACAAACCCCTTGGGTGCGACGGTACCCAGACGCGCCTTCAAGGATTGCGGCTTGCCGTCGAACAAAGCCGCATAATAGGTCGCATTGGACAGTACATTCTTGACGTAGCCGCGCGTTTCGTTAAACGGAATCGACTCGGCAAAAATCGCACCTTCCACCGTGCCAGGCAAGGTCGAACGCCAGGCACGCGGCCGGCCAGGGCCTGCGTTGTATGCCGCAGATGCCAGCGCTTGCGAGCCGTCGAGATCGGACAACACCATGCTCAGGTAATTCGTCCCCAATAGAATATTGGTATTCACGTCAGAGATCTGGTCGGTGGTAAAGCCGCTTAGTCCGATTTTCTTGGCGACCCATTTCGCCGTCGCCGGCATCACCTGCATCAGGCCGCTGGCGCCAACATTCGAGCGGGCGCTGCGCATAAAGCGCGACTCTTGCCGGATCACGCCGTATACCCAGGCCATATCAAGACCCAGGTTTTGAGTATTGGTCGTCATGACGTCGCGATGCGGCGACGGAAAACGCTGGTTGAAATCAACCTCAACCTTGGTCCGGTCGGACGTGTTCACCATACGGTCAAGGACATTGTTCTGGCGCGCAAATTCAGCGGCCGTCAACAATTGCCGGTCAGTCATTCCGCGCAATTCCCAGTTCCATTCGCGCACGCCTTCAAAACGCAGATTCATGTCGAAGAAACGCAGGGCGCGACGAAAGCCTTGGTTATTTGTCATCGCCGCCATTTCTGCGGGGGTAAATGCCTGTGTCGAAGAAACTGCAATAATTTTCTGCCCGAGTTCTTCCAGCGCCAACTGGCCATAGAAATTGGTCTGGTCCGCGATCGACTGGAATTTCTGCTGTGCCTCGTCGGTCTTGCCTTCGGTTTGATCGACACGGGCCAGCCAGTAAATCCAGGTTGGATCGGCGCGCAAAGCCGCAGGCATCGCGTCGATCCCGCTGCGGACCAATTTCCAGTCACCGCCACGCAGCGCCGAGCGCACGCGCCACTGATAGGCATCGCTGGACAATACTGCATTACCCTTCACCTGACGCCAATAATCGATGGCTTGCGGCTCAAGTTTCAGCGCCGACTGCAGCGCGATCTGCGCCCATGCCAGCGAACGTTCCGAGGATGTCAGCTGGTCGGAAGACGCATTGAGCGCCCCGGCGGCGCGGCCGGTATCGTTTTTAGCGACACGTCCGAGCGCAAGAATGAATAATTCATGACCGCTACGTCCGGCACCCGGGCCACGCGCAAGCACCAGCGCCGATTTATCGATGGCTTGCGCCACCTGGGCGTCATCGGCATCGACAAACGGTGTCATACGGCGAGCCACGCCGGCAAAGCCGGATTCCACCGCCAGCCGGATCTGGAACCAGACGTCGTCCGCCGTAAACTGGCCATTTTGCGCCAGCGTACCGATCAGATCGGTACAACCCGGGCCGTAATCTTTCGGCGTGGTCAGCAATGCACGTGCCTCTGCCGCTACATTCGTGCCTTTCAAGGCGGCCGAAGTCAGCGCATAGCATTTCAACTGTGTGTCATCGTCGAGCACAAATTTGGGATATTGTTCGTCGAAAGTTGCCCAGTCGCCAGCCTTGCCCAGTTCCAGCAACCAATCATTACGCAGGCGGTCGGCAATCGCGCTGCCCTCGTAACGGTTGAGATAGTCGCGAATATCGGCCTGTGGCGCTACCAGATCTTTGATCAGTGGCTTCAGACGGTAATAATCGACATACGAAGGAATGTCATAATCGCTCAAGGTAGAAGCCAGCAATTCCGCCTTGTCGGGGTTATTTGCACGCGAAGCGTCGCGCAAGGCCAGGAATGCGTCATCCTGGCTGGCATAACTGCCGATAGCTGCGCTGTTTGTGGAGCGCTTTTGCGCATAAGCTGTACTTGTCAGGGCCGCAGAGGAAGCCACGGCGACAGCGATAACAGCAAGCCATTTCTTTTTAAACATGTTAAACCTATTTTTTACGGGTACGAGCGATGACGTCTAGCATAGCATGTGATGCCAGTGATGCAACACCCGAAAGCCATCGGGACAAAGCACTGTTACGGCCTGCGCTGCTGGCGGCACGGCGTGCAATAGATGCAAACGCTCGCCGGGACTGGGATGCGGAACTCGGACAACGGGTAATTGCCTGGGCCATGCAATGGCGACTGGCCCATCCGGACAGCGTACTGGGCGTGTATTGGCCGATCCGTAGCGAACCGGATTTGCGGCCCGCTTACGTCGAACTGGCAGCCCGCGGCATACTGCTTGCGTTGCCGATCGTGGTTGATAACGATAGTCCCTTACGCTTTGTGGCGTGGACACCGGGCGATACCATGAGCAAGGATAGTTTTGGCGTTGCAATTCCAGCCAGCGGCGCGACGGCGACGCCGTCTGCCTTGTTGATTCCCTGCGTCGGCTTTAGCCGGCACAGGATACGGCTAGGTTATGGCGGCGGTTTTTATGACAGGACGCTGGCGTCGACTCCACGTCCGCAAGCAATCGGGATAGCCTATTCCTGCGGATTGGTGGATTTTGACGGCGCGCCGCACGATATTGCGCTGGACACCGTCATTACCGAATCAATCGGCTTATAAGCACTTATAACTTCAGGCGCTGCCAGATGGCAATCGTCGCAGGCGATTGATTCAGCGTATAGAAATGCAAGCCCGGTGCGCCGCCGGCCAGCAAGCGCTCGCAAAGTTGCGTCACCACATCCAGGCCAAAAGCCCGGATCGAATCGGTGTCGTCGCCATAACTGGCCAACTTCAGGCGAATCCAGCGCGGGATCTCAGTGCCGCACATGTCGGAAAAACGCATCAGTTGCGAGTAGTTGGTGATCGGCATGATGCCGGCAACCACCGGCACCGTCGCGCCCAATTTTTGCGCTTCGTCGACAAAACGGAAATACGCGTCCGCATTGTAGAAATACTGTGTGATAGCGCCGTTGGCGCCGGCCTTTACCTTGCTCACATAACGCTGCACGTCGTCTTGCGGCGACTTTGCCTGTGGATGCATCTCAGGATAAGCCGCGACTTCGATATGAAACCAGTCACCGGTTTCCGCACGAATGAATTCCACCAGTTCATTCGCGTAGCGGAACTCACCGGAAGAAAAATCCATCGCGCCGTAGCCACTCGGTAAATCGCCGCGCAAAGCCACCAAGCGCTTGATACCGTGATCCTTATATTGCGTCAGGATGGCGCGCAATGATTCGCGCGAACTGCCCAGACAGGATAGGTGCGGCGCCGCTTCGTGGCCTTCGCTGCGGATATCCAGCACGGTATCCAGCGTGCCCTTCTGGGTCGAACCGCCTGCGCCGAAAGTGACCGAGAAATAGCGCGGATGCAGTTCTGCCAGTTTGGCGCGCGTCACCCGCAGCTTTTCGGTGCCCTCGGGTGTCTTCGGCGGGAAAAATTCAATACTAAAATTCTTTTGTGTCATTTTCTGTGCCAATCAATTTTTCTTCAACAGCAGCGTGGACAGCGCCCATGAAACGATGCTGTACAAGATCGCACCACCTACCGCCGACCAGAAACTGGCGACATAGAAACCGCTTACCAGATGCGACACCAGCCAGAACATCAGGCCGTTAATGATAAAGATGAACAAACCCAGGGTCAGCAAGGTTGCCGGCAAAGTCAGCAGCAGCAGGACCGGACGGATCAGGGTATTAACGAAACCCAGCACCAGCGCTGCGATCAACGCCGCACCGAAACTGGTGAACTGCACCGAATGCATCAGATACGGCACCGCCAGCAAGGCCAGGGTATTGATTAGCCAGGTTATCAGTAAGCGCATTGCGTTTTCCTCTTGGTTATGCGGCATCTGCCGGCCGCCATACATGGTTTTGCCTGGCGGCCGGTGGCCTAGCGATTAATAACGATAGTGTTCCGGCTTGTAAGGACCGGTTTGCTTGACGCCGATGTAAGCAGCCTGCTCTTCCGTCAGTACCGACAGTTGCGCGTTCAGCTTTTTCAACTGCAGGCGCGCGACTTTTTCATCCAGGTGTTTTGGCAATGTATACACGCCAACCGGATAGGCCTTGGTGTTCACAAACAATTCGATCTGGGCGATGGTCTGGTTAGCGAACGACGAGCTCATGACATACGATGGATGGCCGGTGCCGCAGCCCAGATTCACCAGACGGCCTTCAGCCAGCAGGATGATGCGTTTGCCGTCAGGGAAGATGATGTGGTCGACTTGCGGCTTGATGTTTTCCCAAGTGTATTGCTTCAAGGCGGCGACTTCGATTTCATTGTCGAAGTGACCGATGTTGCAAACGATTGCCTGGTCTTTCATCTTTTGCATGTGCGCATGCGTGATGACATGATAGTTGCCGGTGCAGGTGACGAAAATGTCGCCGTGCTCAGCCGCGTATTCCATGGTGACAACGCGATAACCTTCCATTGCCGCCTGCAAAGCGCAGATCGGATCGACTTCGGTCACCCACACTTGCGCCGACAAAGCGCGCATGGCTTGGGCCGAACCCTTGCCGACGTCGCCGTAACCGGCGATCACAGCGACCTTGCCTGCGATCATGACATCGGTAGCGCGCTTGATGCCGTCGACCAGCGACTCGCGGCAACCGTAGAGATTGTCGAACTTCGATTTGGTCACCGAATCATTGACGTTGATGGCAGGAAAAGCCAGCTTGCCTTCCTTGTGCATCTGGTACAGGCGATGCACGCCGGTCGTGGTTTCTTCGGTGACGCCCTTGATTTGCGCCAGGCGGGTCGAATACCAGTTCGACGATGTCGCCAGCTTCTTCTTGATCGCATTGAACAGGCAGATCTCTTCTTCCGAACCCGGATTGTTCAGGACAGAAGCATCTTTTTCTGCGCGTGTGCCGAGATGCAGCAACAGAGTTGCATCGCCGCCATCATCCAGGATCATGTTGGCTTGCTCTTCACCCGGCCATTCGAAAATGCGATGAGTGAATTCCCAATAGTCGTCCAGCGATTCACCCTTGAAAGCGAACACAGGTGTGCCGGTAGCGGCGATGGCGGCAGCGGCGTGATCCTGGGTCGAGTAAATATTGCAAGATGCCCAACGGACCTTCGCCCCCAGCGCTTCCAGCGTCTGGATCAGGACTGCGGTCTGGATCGTCATGTGGATCGAACCGGTAATGCGCGCACCCTTGAGCGGCTGGGCTGCTGCGAATTCGTCGCGAATCGCCATCAGGCCCGGCATTTCAGTTTCGGCGATCTTGATTTCCTTGTCGCCCCAGCCGGACAGGCTGATATCGGCAACGACGTAGTCTTGGGTTGAAGAGGTTGTAGAGTTCATTACAGCGGCGTTCATCACGCCCTCCTTTCGTTAGAAAAAAAGTAACGTGAGCGCGGTTGCATGTTGACTGTACCAAGCCTGGCAGACTATGTCTGTCGCAACGCTCCTTGGATACGGCCTGTCATTTTAAAGCAAAACGGCAGGTTTTCGGCTGACCGCAATACAAATTCAGGCTATCCGGATTGGCGAATAGCCGGCCCGCCCTTAAACCCAGCCCATTTCATGCAGCTCGCTCTTGATATAAGCATAGTAAATCGGCGCCGCCACCAGCCCCGGCAAGCCGAATGCGGCTTCGGCCAGCACCATCATCAGTAGCAATTCCCAGCTGCGCGCATTGATTTGCGTGCCGACGATCTTCGCATTCAGGAAATATTCCAGCTTGTGGATCACTACCAGGAACACCAGCGCCGCCAAGGCCACGTACACCGATACCGACATGGCGACCAGCACGATCAGCGTGTTGGAAATCAGGTTCCCGATCACCGGCAGCAATCCCGCCAGGAAAGTGACGATGATCATGGTCTTGGTCAAAGGCAGATGAATACCGCCAAGCCGCAACACGACCAACAGAAAGATCGCCGTCAAGACCGTATTCAACAGGGAAATCTTGATCTGGGCGAACACGACGCGGCGGAAGGCGTCCGCCAGCAGATGCGCGCGCCCTAGAAGCTCTCTCGCCAGCGGTTGCAGCAACGGCATCGGATGCGCAGCATTCAGCGCCACCATGGCGCCCAGCACCATACCGATCAGCACATGCACGAATACCTGCACCGCCTCCCGGCCCGCCAGCTGCACTTCGCCACTGTGGGATTGCAGCCAGTCACCGATCATTTGGCGGATATCGTCGATGTCATCGGGTAAATATTGCTGCAGCCACACCGGAAGTTGCGTGCGCGCCTGGTCCAGCACTACCAGCAATTTCGATTGCAACACTTGCAGGCGGTCAGGGCCGCCATGAAAGAAAGCAATCAGGCCAAAAATGACCAGGGTCAGCAGTCCAATGATGATTGAAGACAAGAAGACGACGGAGATCAGGTGGGCCCGTTCGCTGGTAAGCCGACGCTGGACAAACGGCGTCAGCGCCCGCACCAGCTCGTACACCAGTAAGCCGGCCAGCAGCGCCGTCAACATGTGTAGCGACATCACCAAAAACAGCACCGTCAGGGCTACCAGCCAGGCGGCCAGGCGAAAGCGCGGCAGTTCGGTGATGACCGGCCGTAGTTGACGAGTAGTGGATTCAGGAACGGATTTGGGGGCGGAGGCCATGTGGGGACTTGGTTAGATCAAGCGCAAAGATCGAGCGCGATATAGCGCTGGCGAAATAATGCTCTTGCATCTTTCTTTTAGGATAGTCACTGAGATGATCAGTGTAACAAGTCGTAACCATCGTGCAAAGCACGATTCTGGCGTCGCCGATATGCAGCATGGCGAGAAAGAACTCGCCATGCTCGATCAAACAATTACAGAGCGGCGGCTTTCAGGGCAGCAGCCTTGTCAGTGCGCTCCCAAGTGAATTCCGGCTCTTCGCGGCCGAAATGGCCATAGGCTGCAGTTTTTTGGTAAATCGGACGCAGCAAATCAAGCATCTGCACGATACCCTTGGGGCGCAGGTCGAAATGCTCCAGCACCAATTGCGCCAGCTTTTCGTCGCTGATCTTGCCGGTGCCAAAAGTGGTCACCATCACCGAAGTCGGCTTGGCGATACCGATCGCATACGAAATCTGGATCTGGCAACGGCTGGCAAGACCGGCGGCAACGATATTCTTCGCCACATAACGGCCGGCATAGGCCGCCGAACGGTCAACCTTGGACGGATCCTTACCGGAAAATGCGCCGCCGCCATGGGGCGCTGCGCCGCCATAGGTGTCAACAATGATCTTGCGTCCGGTCAAGCCGCAATCGCCTTGCGGGCCGCCAATGACGAAACGGCCGGTCGGATTAACCAGGTAACGGGTGTTCTGCAGCCATTCCTTCGGCACCACCGGCTTGATGATTTCTTCAATCGCTGCTTCCTCGATGGCCTTGTGCAGCATTTCCGGCGCGTGCTGGGTCGACAGCACCACGGTATCGATTGCAACTGGAACGCCATCGACGTATTTCAGCGTGACTTGCGATTTGGCGTCTGGGCGCAGCCAAGGCAGCCGGCCATCCTTGCGTAACTGCGATTGGCGTTCGACGATTCTGTGCGCGTAGTAGATCGCGGCTGGCATCAGTTCCGGCGTTTCGTCGCAAGCGTAGCCGAACATCAGGCCCTGGTCGCCAGCACCCTGGTCGAGATCGAGGCCCTTGCCTTCATCCACACCTTGGGCGATATCCGGCGATTGCTTGTCGTAGCCGACCAGCACCGAGCAGCTCTTGTAGTCGATGCCGTAGTCGGCGTTGTCGTAACCGATACGCTTGATGGTTTCACGCGCAACGGCGATGTAATCGACATTGGCGAAAGTGGTGACTTCACCCGCCAGTACTACCAGGCCGGTGTTGCAGAGGGTTTCAGCGGCGACCCGGGCTTGCGGGTCTTGCGTGAAAATTGCGTCCAGAATTGCATCGGAGATTTGATCTGCGACTTTGTCAGGGTGACCTTCAGAAACAGATTCCGAGGTGAAGAGGTATTCATGTGCCATTGCAAGCTCCAACAAAAAACAAGTGGTGACCATGTCGCAGTCAAACTTGTTGAGCCTGCGACGCTTTAGCGAAATTTGTATTCCGCCTCGCAAGTTGTCTATTAACTCGGCGGATAATGCTGATTACTATATATTAAGATAATTCTTATAAGCAAACTTCGGCAATTCAAAACACGATTCAAAACGATATCGCAACGTTATTTGAATTCCATACTATTGTGCTATTTTACGCCTCTTGAAAAAAATCGGCAAAATCCGGCCCCTTTTGGGCTTTGTTTAGGGGGCGTCAGGGAATAAGTTGGCTATTTGGCTGTCGTGGCTGGATGCGATGCAAGGCAGACGACACGCCGCAGTGCAAGCACTGCAAGCGGTGGCTAACGCCGCAGGGCGCCAGCTACGGCCAGCACAATGGTCAACTTATTTCCTGACGGCTCCTTAGCTCTTTTAGGCCTCATCCAATGCTCGTATCACTCTTTCGCCTGCTCTCAAAACTACCGCTTTCTTTCTTACATGTTATGGGCACGGCTGGCGGCTGGCTGGTCTATCTCGCCTCTGCCTCGTACCGCCAAAAATTGAAAGACAACCTGACGCAGGCCGGTTATCAAGCCACTCTGTCGCAAGCTATCAGTGAATCCGGCAAGAGCATGTTTGAGTTGCCATTCATCTGGTGTGCGTCGCCGCAACGGGTGTTGCGCACTGCCACCATCGAAAACTGGGAACTGGCGCAGGCCGCTCTGGATGCCAAGACCGGCGTAATTTTCCTGACGCCGCATCTGGGATGCTTTGAAGTCATCGCCCAGGCAATCGCCACCAAGACCCCACTTACAGCGCTATACCGGCCGCCGCGCAAGGCAGCTCTGAAACCCTTGATCGAAGGGGCGCGCGGACGCCACAACTTGCTGCTGGCGCCAGCCAACCTGGCTGGTGTTCGGACCTTGTTCAAGGCGCTAAAAAAGGGGCAGGCAATCGGCTTGCTACCCGATCAGGTACCGCAAAACGGCGAAGGCATATGGGCCGATTTTTTCGGTCGTCCCGCCTACACCATGACGCTGCCGGCAAAGCTGCAGCAGATGAGCGGCGCGCCTATCATCTTGTCCTATGCCGAACGACTATCTTTCGGGCGCGGCTATGTGATCCGCTTCGTAGCTTTTGACGAAACTCCGGGCCACACCCCTGAACAACGTACGCTCGCCATCAACCAGGCGATGGAACAGCTGATTGCGCGTTGTCCGGCGCAATATATCTGGAGCTACAACCGCTACAAGACGCCGCCGGGAGTTACGCCGGCAATGGATTCCACCGCGCAGGAACCGCAAGCATGAGGGCGCTATTGGCACTTTTGTGGCTGGCGCATTTTTTACCGCTATGGATCCTCGGCCCGGTCGGCGAAGCGCTAGGCTCATTGCTGTTTATCATCATGAAGCCGCGACGGCACATTACGCTGACCAATCTGCGCCTGTGCTTTCCCGAGATGCCGGAACAAGAACGTGTCGCGCTGGCGCGCCGCCATTTCCAGGCTTATTCGCGTAGCGTGCTGGAACGCAGCGTTTTGTGGTGGGCGTCGGAAACGCGCTTGCGACGTCTGATCAAGATCGAATCCGACCTGCCTCTCAGCACGCTACAGGCGGGGCCGACCATCCTGTTATGCCCGCACTTCGTCTGTCTGGAGATTCCGGGGATTGCACTGGTGCTGAATTCATCGGTATCGATCTGCACTATCTATACGCGCCAGCAAGATGCGGTGACGGATGCCGCGCTGCTGAAGGGACGCTCGCGCTTCCGGCCGGTCAAGCTGTTTTCCCGTGAACAAGGAGTCAAGCCCATCATTCGCGCCATGCGCGAAGGCTATCCTTTCATCATGTTGCCGGATATGGATTTCGGCATGAAAGATGCAGAGTTCGTGCCGTTTTTCAGTATCCCGACGGCAACACTAACCGCCACCGCACGGATTGCCGCCGCCACCAAAGCCAGCGTCGTGCCAATGATTGCGACTTTCCTCCCCGGCTACAAAGGCTGGAAGGTCACATTCTATCCAGCCTGGGAAAACTACCCTGGCGACGACATGACAGAAGCCACCCGGCGCATGAACGCCTTTATCGAAGCTCGTATCCTGGAAGCGCCAGCCGAATATTTTTGGGCCCACAAACGCTTCAAGACCCGGCCGCCAGGACAAGCAGATGTCTACGCCTCGTCAACGCCAGAACAAACTTGAAACACCGCAGCATCCAAACACGGTTTCCGTGATTTCCGTGATAATAGACATATGAAACTCAAATTCACAAAAATGCACGGTGCTGGCAATGATTTCGTCGTCATAGACGCGATCAGCCAGCACATCGATTTCACTGCGGCGCAATGGCAAATGCTGGGAGATCGCCGCTTCGGCGTCGGCGCCGATCAAATGCTGGTGGTGGAAAAGTCGCCGGCAGAAGGAGTCGATTTCCGCTATCGGATTTATAACGCCGATGGCGGTGAAGTCGAACAATGCGGCAATGGCGCGCGCGCTTTCGTCAAATTCGTCACCGACAAGGGCCTGACCAGCAAACGTGCGATCCGGGTGCAAACCATGTCGGGCATTATTGAACCGCGCCTGGAAGACGATGGCAGGATAACGGTCGACATGGGCGCGCCCGTCCTGACGCCGGCCGCCGTGCCGTTTGACGCCAGCAACCTGAGTAGCCGGATGCAAGGCGAGGATGCACTATGGCCGCTGGATATCCGGGACAAGCAAATCTGGATATCGGTGGTATCGATGGGCAACCCGCATGCGGTGCAAGTGGTCGAGGAGTGTGAAGCAGCGCCGGTCTTGATCGATGGCCCGCTGATAGAACATCATCCGCGCTTTCCGAAACGGGTCAACGCCGGCTTCATGCAGATTGTCGATCGTCATCACATCAAGCTGCGGGTGTTCGAACGCGGCGCCGGTGAAACCCTCGCTTGCGGTACAGGAGCTTGTGCTGCAGTGGTGGCAGGGATCCGCCGCGGCTTGCTGGATACGCCGGTGAAAGTCCAGACGCACGGTGGAGAACTGTCTATTGCATGGGCGGGCGACCAGCATCCGGTCATGATGACCGGTCCGGCGGTATCGGTATTCGAAGGCGAAATCGAGATCGCCGCCTAAGAACCTATCGGCTTAGGGCAACAGCCTCCTAGGCCAGATCGTCGGCTTCGGTTCCAGACACTGCAACCGGCACCGCTGCCTTGAAACGATACAGGCGTTGGCGATAGTTGCCTTCGGGTCCGTTGGGGCCGCAATCCACATCTTCGAACAAACGTGCAACCCGGCTCAACGCCTGGCGTTCCTCACCGGTCTGGATCTGGATCAGCCGCCGCTTGCTGCGCGCATAATGCCCCCGGATGTCGACCACCAGGCAATGCCCGCAATCGGCCTGGTTCAAATCCAGCAACAAGGCTTCCGGCCGGCTCAGGCCGAATATGGTCGCCAGCTCGATGCGCGCGGCAAGAAACGGATGCGCTGTGACCAGCTCACGCGTCAATTGCTGTTTCGCCGATTCGGCCCAAGGGGCCGGCTGCGCGCTATCGGCAATCTTTGCCAATAAACTTGCAGCCTCGGTATTGCCTTGCGCTGCCGCCTTTTGCAACCAGTACACAGCCCTGACGTCGTTGGCCAGTTTCTCACGGCGATTGCGCCAGGCGCTCAAACCGCACTCCAACTGCGCCGCACAATGGCCCATTTCAGCTGCATGCTCCAGATGGCGCTGCATATCAACCAGATTGCGCTGGGAAAATTCAGACTTCAAATAGATTCGTGACAAGGCGTACCAGGCATCGGCCAAACCAGCCTCACCGGCCAGTGTCAGCCAGCGGATGGCTTTTTTGTAATTGGCTGAACCGGTCCCTACTAGTAAGCGCTCACCATCGCTATTCATACGGGCATACCAAAGACCTAGCGCCAGTTGTGCAGTTTTATCATCCCCATAGGCGGCGAGCTCGAGAAACTGCTGCACCTCTCCGGCATCGAAACTGGCATTAGTCTGCAGCACTTGGGCGCAACGCAGCAGCAAAGACAGGTTCTCTTCACCTAGCTGGCGAGCCAGAGTTTCCGATGGCACATTCAATTGCGCCAGGATATCGGCATATTGTTCGGCCAGCGCCTTCGCTAATGGCAAGGCTCTTTCGAGAAAAACCGGCCAGTCAGACTTTTCCCAAGCCAACTGAGCCAATGATTGCTGAGCCTGCGTGACGCCGGCATCGGCGGCTCGTGCTGTCCATTTCAAAGTGGCGTCCTGCTCCGCCTGCTGTTCAGCCAGCCTGTGCGACTGGACAGCGATAACATGTTCGTCCAGCGATTTTCTTTCAGTAGAAGGTTGCGGAGCGATGTCAGCGTGTTGCGCCAACAGCCACTGGGCTTCCGCTACACCCGCATTAGCCGCTGTTTCCAAAACTTTGATTACCTTCACGCGCAATCCTTGCGACACATGTTGCGCTGCAGCCTGCCCCTCGCCGGCCAGCACCAGCTGCGCCAGCACCAGCCCGGCTTGCATCAGACCCGCATCGAAAGCCCGCTCATACCAGACGCACAGGGCAAATGGATCGGCTGCCGCACGCGCCACATCCAACGGAATATGACTCCCGATCAACATCCAGGCTTCAGATTCCTGTTGCTGCGCGGCCCGATCCAGCCAATGCAGCGCGGTCGACAAACTTTGCGGCAATCCATTGCCGCCAAATAGATAACGTTTACCCAAGGCCAGTTGCGCCGGCCCCTGCCCTGCACGGGCCGCGCGAATAATCGCCAAATCTTCACGTTTAGCCATAAGCACTCACTACTAAAACGTAAATTATCCCCGATAAATTCATAAAATTTTATTTCCGCCCATTTTTTACAATATATGAATCTTTTATACAACAAGGCGTTGGACGTTTGTGGCGGATAAAGATTCCCATAAGAACATGACAAATCCAGCTATTCGACTCAAACAGTCAAGATATGTATCAAAAGCAATATTTTAGTATCAAAGACATACAAAACTTAATCGATGTGAAATATTTTATAAATACGCAACATCCCAGGCCTTAGCCGTAGACGGCGACACCGCCCGGTTTTTTGCATAGATTAATGTCCTCGAGCTATTGCCTGATTTTTATTGCCTAACTTTACATAGTTCTGCTCAGGAAAGTTCGAACGGTTACCATGGAAACAAGAGAAAGCTTGAGCTGCGAAAGCAACACTGGGCCGTTAATAGATGTCCCAAAAATACAACAGAATTAACAATCTTCTCCAATTTCGACCAATTTATAGCGCCACAGGAAACCAAACCACAGGCATAGACGGCGAGACCCCTTAATGTTCATCCATCCGGCAAGATGTACGGATCCTTAAGACAGTTTTCTAAATAAAGGACGTCAAATGAAGAAATCACTAATCGCACTGGCCGTACTCGGCGCAATCGCAGGTGCAGCACAAGCTCAAAGCTCCGTAACCATCTACGGTATCGTTGATACTGGTATCACATACACCAACAAGGTTTCGACTGCAAATGCTGGCCCAAATGGCACAACGTCCGCCAACGGCAGCAAATTTGCTGTTAACTCCGGCATCATCCAAGGTTCGCGTCTGGGTTTCAAGGGCGTTGAAGATCTGGGCGGCGGTCTGAAGGCTCTGTTCCAATTGGAAGCTGGCTTCTCGAACGACACTGGCGCGCTGCAAAGCGACAAGGGTTCGTCGACTCTGTTCCGTCGTAAATCGGTAGTTGGCCTGGGCGGTGACTTCGGTTCCGTTCTGCTGGGTCGTCAAACTGACATCCTGGACGACGTTAGCCAATGGACTTCGGTTCAAGATTTCGGTGGCGTAACTGGTTCCGTCGGTCACAACCTGGACCGTTTGGAAGGTACACGTACTAACAATTCGATCCGCTACAACACGCCAAATCTGTCCGGCTTCACTGGTAGCCTGATCTATGGCTTCGGCGAAACAGCTGGTCAAACTTCGGGCGGTCAATCGTTCGGTCTGGGCGGTCAGTACGCAAACGGCCCACTGGGTGTGTATGCTGCTTACTACCAATCGAAGCTGGGCAATACACCGTCTGACGTTTCGCTGACTAACAACGCTCCAGCATTCGCCGGCAAGGCTGGCGACACAGCTCTGAAGACATTCAGCCTGGGCGCAAGCTACCAAGCTGGTCCTGCTCGCCTGTACGGTAACTGGTCGCGCGTCAAGCAGCCACTGGCTACTGCATGGAACGGCACAACTGCTCTGACAACCGCTTCTGGCGCTCCTAACTTCTACAGCGTTGGTTCGATTAACAACAGCAAAGCTGACATCTTCGAACTGGGTGTTAACTACTCTGTGACTGCTCCTCTGCACCTGTTGGGCAGCGTTCAGTACAACAAGCTGACTTTCGTTCCTGATGGCACTGGCCTGAACAGCAACGGTAAGCTGATCCAGTACAACCTGGGTACAGACTACTTCCTGTCCAAGCGTACCGACCTGTATGCATTCGCTTCTTACCTGCAAGCTAAGAATGCAGCTAACCCAGGCGTTGAAGGCGACGGCACTGGTGGCACAGCTAACCAAACAGCAGTTACTGTTGGTATCCGTCACAAGTTCTAATTTAAGTTAGCCGAACCCGCAGCAACAAGCGGGCCAGGTTACTTGAATCAAGATCTAAAAAACCCGCATGGTTCGCCATGCGGGTTTTTTATTGCCTGCAGCCCCTTGTCGCTCTCTGAAAACCTCAGGTTGTCACACAACGGCTTCGCGGTGTACCCTAGGTCATTCCTTTTCTTCATCATCGACACCACAGCACATGACCTCCCCTCTGGATCCCGATAACGTCGCCCAATATCTGATCGACTCACCGCATTTTTTCGAAGAACATGCCGAACTGCTGGCAAAAATTCGCCTCAGCAGCCCTCTGCTGGGCCGCGCAGTATCGCTGCAAGAACGGCAAATGGAAATACTGCGCGAGAAAATCAAAGTACAGGATTTACGGCTGGCGGACATGGTGCGCAATGCACAGGAAAATGACGCCACCTCGCATAAATTGCATCGTTGGACCCGCAGCCTGCTGCTAGCACGCAACGATGTCGATTTGCCGCATACACTGGTAGATGGATTGCGCACCACATTTGCAGTACCACAGGCCACCTTGCGTCTTTGGGGCGTCTCCGAAGACTATTCGCATACCTGGTTTGCCGCTGCTGCGTCAGAAGATGCCAAGATTTTTGCAAATGGCTTGAGCATGCCATTTTGCGGCAGCAACAATGATTTCGAAGCTGCCTCCTGGCTAGAGCAGGATATCCAGTCCGTGGCCATGCTGCCGCTACGCAGCGGCGACAGCACAACTTCAGCCACCTTCGGCTTACTGGTGCTGGGCTCGCCCGATGCGCAACGCTTCAGCGCCGACATGGCGACCGATTTCCTGGTACAGATCGGCGAGACGGCAAGCGCTGCCCTCGCCTGCCTGCTCGAATAGACCGGAACCAAAGGATAAACGACAACGTGAACGTGAACGGCGCCACCAACCAGTCTTATCTGAGCAGCTACCTCGATAGCCTGGCGGGACAGCGCCAGTTATCCGCGCATACGATCAGCAACTATGCACGCGACTTGCAGGAGCTGACCAGCTTGACCCAGGCGCTGGGCGAAACGTGGGAATTCGCCGCCATCAGCCATTTCCATATTCGTAAATTCGCGGCGCAATTGCACTCGCGCGGCTTGAGCCCGAGCTCGATTGCACGCAAGCTGTCCGCCTGGCGCGGATTTTTTGAGTGGCTGGCAGAACAAATCCCACTTTCCAGTAATCCTGTCGAAGGGGTCAAAGCACCCAAACGCGCCAAGCCCTTGCCGAAAGCCATGGCCGCCGATGACGCCATCCACCTGGTCGCCAGCGTCAATCCGCTCGCCGATGCCGGCTCCAGCATGGCTTTGTGCAACCAGGCCATGTTTGAACTGCTGTATTCCAGCGGCTTGCGGGTCTCAGAACTAGCCGGGCTGGATCTGCGTTATACGCGTCAGGACGGCTACGAGTCGGCCGGTTGGATCGATCTGGATGCCGCCGAAGTGACCGTCACCGGCAAGGGCGGCAAGAAGCGCAGTGTGCCTGTGGGCGATCCGGCGATCAAAGCTATTGCTGCTTGGCTGCCACTACGGCAAACGCTGTGTAAAAGCGATCAAGCTGACCATGCGGCGGCGTTATTCCTGAGCGAACGCGGTAGCCGCGTATCGCCGCGCGTGATCCAACTGCGTCTGAAACACCATGCGCAAGCGCTCGGTATCGGCAGCAACGTCCATCCTCACATGCTGCGTCACTCGTTTGCGTCGCACATGCTGCAGGGTTCAGGAGATTTACGCGCGGTGCAAGAACTGCTGGGCCACGCATCGATTGCCGCCACCCAGGTCTATACATCGCTGGATTTCCAGCGCTTGGCGCAGGTCTACGACGCAGCCCACCCACGTGCAAAAAAAATCTCTGACAAGTAATGCCATATAGGGAAATGAATGAAGCCCTTGTCTCGAAACCCACATCAAATATGCAACTGAATTGCATTTCAGGCATAATTGAAGCCTTATACAACCCCGCAGCATGCCTCGCACTATGAACCCAGGTCAAAAATCCAAGTCTGTTGCCGGCGCCGCTGCACATGCGGCAGCAACCGCCGCCAAGGCTGCCCCCCATCAGCATGCCGCAGCTTTGGCTGAGGCGCAGTTGCGCGAAGCCGCGCTACGTATTACGCCGGTCCGTATCAAAGTCCTGGCTGCGTTACTGGAAGCGCGTTGCGCTTTTTCGCATCAAGACATGCAGGACCAGTTTGTCGAAATGGACCGGGTAACCTTGTATCGCGCGCTAGACTGCCTGACCGACGCCGGCCTGGCGCACAAGATCGCCGGCGATGACCGCGTGTTCCGCTATAGCGCCGGCGCCGAACATGGCGATTCCGGGACGCACGGCGACGCTGCGCACCATACCCAGCATCAGCACGGTCATTTCAAATGCACCCGCTGCACCAAGGTGTTTTGCCTGGACGGCAGTGGCGACGCAGGCTTCCTCGACAGCATACTGACGCTTGGCGACAATCATGCCAACAGCACACCGGCGGCGCTGCGCAAGCAGTTGCAGCAAGCCTTGCAAGATACGCTGGGTAAAGGTTTCCAGGGCCATGAGATCGAATTGACGATCAAGGGCTGGTGCGCTGACTGCGCGCATTAGCAGGCTACCTGATCCTTGGCCAGCAGGCGCAGAAATGTATTGATCTGCCGGCCGGTCCCCTTTTATTTCTAATTTTCCGAACTGCCATGGCACTTATACCTACTACTATCCTGACCGGCTTCCTCGGCGCCGGAAAAACCACTTTGCTGAACCGCATTCTGCAACAGCAGCACAGCCATAAAATCGCCGTGATCGAAAACGAGTTCGGCCAGGAAAATATTGATAATGAAATCCTGGTGCAGGATAGCACCGAGCAAATCGTTGAAATGAACAACGGCTGCATTTGCTGCACCGTACGCGGCGACCTGATCGTTGCCCTGACCAATCTGGCGCACCGCCGCACTGCGGGCGAACTGAATTTTGACAGAGTCATCATTGAGACCACCGGCATGGCCAATCCGGGACCGGTCGCGCAAACCTTCTTTGTCGACGACGAGGTGGCGATGCACTTCATGCTGGACGCCATCGTCACCGTGGTCGATGCCAAACATGCAATGATGCAGCTGGATCAGCAGGAAGAAGCACAACGGCAAGTTGGTTTTGCCGACAAATTGCTGCTCTCCAAAACCGACCTAGTCAGCTCGGAAGAGGTAGCCGCCCTGAACAGCCGCCTGAAACGCATCAATCCGCGTGCGCCGATCATCACGCTCGATCCACAACACACTCCGATTGAAGAAATCCTGGATATCCGCGGCTTCAATCTCAACGCCAAGCTGGAAATCGATCCTGATTTTTTGGCAACAGAAGAGCACGATCACGAGCATGCCGGCGACGATTGCGACCATCCGTCCCACCAGCACGATAGCCACGACCATCATCACAACCATCACCATGCTCACCATGACGATGAAATCGCCGCTTTTGTGTTCAAAAGTGAAAGACCTTTCGATACTGCGCGCCTGGATGAATTCCTCGGCAGCCTGGTGCAAGTATATGGACCGCGCATGCTGCGCTACAAAGGCGTATTGTTGATGGATGGCGCCGACCGCAAGGTAGTGTTTCAAGGCGTGCATCAAATCATGGGCAGCGATGTCGGCGGCAAATGGGATGCAAATGAGACACGTGGCAGTAAAATGGTCTTCATCGGCAAGAATCTGCCGAAAGACATCTTTATTCGCGGTTTAGAGCAATGTTTGGTATAAACTATGGCAGTTTTGCGCTGGGAAATCACTGGATAGCAGGCCAATAGCATCTTCCTTTGGCCGCTGATTAAGGGAGAGGACCATGAACCTGACCGATAAAAAGACCGCCGCCAAAGCGACGGTCTCGCTGGGGAAATCGACGTCGTCGAGCCAAGCCCGTGAATCGGGCCAGGCTCCTGCCGCCGCAGGAAAGACCGGCAGCAGCGCAAAGGCGACGGAAAAGCAGGCAAAACTTGCCGCCACGGCACCGCGGAAAACTGAGCCCCCTACGGCAACTGCGGCCAAGGCAGTTTCCAAAGTTGCCAAACCCAGTCCCAAACCTGTTGTAAAATCCTTAGCCAAGAAAACGGTGACTGCAACAAGATCCGATCCTGCAGCCGACAAGGAAACACGCAATAAGGTAATCCGTAATGAAGTAACGGGTAATACAGCGGTGAAAACCAGTAGTTCTGCTACAAAGAAACTGAATTCCCCAACGGCCAGATCCGGCGCCAGCGCCAGCAACACCAGCAGTAAGCCTGGTACCGGATCAACGGATAAAATTGAAAAAAACGTCGTATCGAAAGCAAGCGAAGTGGCTACTAAAACAACCAAACCAACCTCTGATTCCATCACTCTGTTGACCGAAGAGCAAATCTTAAAGATGAGCGAAAAGGACTACATGAATGAGGCCCAACTGGCATTCTTCAAGGCACGTTTGCAGCAGTTAGAAATCGACCTGCTCAAGAACGCAGGAGAAACCACGGAACATCTGCGTGAAACGGTCCTGGTGCCGGATCCTGCGGACCGCGCCACGATCGAAGAAGAGCATGCACTGGAATTGCGCACCCGCGACCGCGAACGCAAATTGCTGAAAAAAGTACAGCAATCGATCGCATCGATCGACGCCGGTGAATACGGCTGGTGCGAAGAAACCGGCGAACCAATCGGCATTCCACGCTTGTTGGCGCGGCCGACGGCAACCTTGTCGCTGGAAGCGCAGCAACGCCGCGAACTGAAGCAGAAACTTTACGGCGACTGAGTCTCGCCAGCGGTCCCGATAACGCAAATGCCTGCGAACGCTGCAAGGATGAATTCCTGCAGATAACGCAGGCGCGCAGCAGATAGCCTCCCTGTCGTCGGATTGTTACGCCTGATTCACCGCCGTTTGCTTTATCCAGACTCTCGATGCAAGCCCAGCCAACCCGCTCAAGACACCTCCGGCATGCCGCCCTGGCGCCAGTGCTGGTGTTTGCGATCCTGTTCGCCCAATGGCTGGGGCTGACACACAGCATTGTCCATGCGGCCTGGGAAAACAAGTCCGAGACTCACCTGACGCACATTACGTCGGTCATTGAGCGCGCCATCGAAGGCGGCGGCAAAGCACATCATTCCTGCGCGGCATTCGACGACGCCACCTTGGCAGCAGCGATATACTCGGCGCCGCCAGCACTACCGCCATTGCCAGGTAAACATCTACTGGCCCTATGGCAGGCATTCGCCTCTTGGGATGCACCATTCACTTGCCACTTTTCATCCCGCGCTCCACCCCGCTCCTGACAGGACGCCATTTACCGGCTTCGCTCATCCCGAAGCATCACATCATTTATTGCCGTCGCCCGGGATCATGCCCGACCGATAGCGCGCTAGCCATGCCTGGCTGTCCGCCGTCCCGCACGATTCACGTTGCGTGGGACCGTAAGCAACCGGCGTAGCACCCTCGCGCATTGCTGACGCATCGATCTCAAGGTCGACGGCCGTTACCTGTCTAGGAATTATCATGTTTGTCCAACGTACGCTCTTATCCAGCGCGGTCCTGTCCGCGCTGGCCGTTTTGTCGTCTGCCGCATCCGCCCAAACCGAAATCGCCGAGCAGGCCGGCGCCCTGTCGCCCGTCGTAGTCACCGCCAGCCCGTTCAACGCCAGTGCCGACACCCAAATCCTGAATCCGACAAAAGTATTGTCAGGAGCAGAACTACGTAACAAGACCGGCACCTCGCTGGGCGACACACTGGCGCAGGAACTCGGCGTGTCCGCATCTGGTTTTGGCGCTGGCGCTTCCCGACCGATCATCCGTGGCATGGGCGGTCCGCGCGTCAAGATTCTGCAAAACGGCATGTCGGTCGCCGACGTCTCCAGCCTGTCCGATGATCATGCGGTCGCCAGCGAAGCCACGCTGGCCCGTCAAATTGAAATCCTGCGCGGCCCGGCTGCACTGCTGTATGGTTCGGGCGCCATCGGCGGCCTGGTCAATGTGGTCAACGACCGTATCCCGACACAACTGCAAAAGGAGGTCAGCGGCGAAGCCGAAGCCCGCTATAGCAGCGTCGACAACGGCAAAAGCACCTCTGTCATGCTGGAAGGTTCCGCCGGACCGATAGGTATGCATCTGGACGGTAACTGGCGCGATACCGGCAACTACAAGATCCCCGGCAATGCGGCCCAGAACGACCCTACCTCGGCTTCCCGCCGACTACCGACCTCCTTTACCCATGAGACCAATCTCGGCCTGGGTGCCTCGTATATCGCTTCCTGGGGCTATATCGGCGCCTCCGCAGCCGCCCTGGACGACCACTACGGCATCCCAACCGATGAAAAATCGTTCATCGACCTGCATCAGACCCGCTACGACATCGCCGGCCAGGTCGACGAACCATTCGCCGGTTTTGAGAAATTGAGCTTCAAGCTGGGTCGCACCGACTACGGCCATACGGAGAAAGGGGAAGATGGTACAGCGCACACGATTTTCTCCAACCAGTCGACCGAAACCAGGCTGGAACTGTCGCACAAGCCGATGGCGGGATGGCGCGGCACTTTCGGCATGCAAAGCGACGATACCCGTTTCTCCTCGCTCGGCGCAGAAAGCAATATGCCCGATACGGTTCCTAAAACCAAATCCACCTCGATCGCAGCATTCCTGGTCGAAGAACGCGATTTCGGTCCGATCCTCGCCACCGCAGGCCTGCGTCTGGAATCGGTGAAACGTCAACCGGACGCCGCAGCGCAGCTGGCCGATCGCAATTTCAACCTGGCTTCGTACTCGATCGGCGGCCTGTGGCGTTTCGCTCCAGGCTACAGCTTCGGCCCGACACTCTCCATCGCACAGCGCGCACCTACCGCGGAAGAGTTGTATTCGCATGGTCCGCATGAAGCAACCGCCACTTTCGACATCGGCGATCCAGCCTTGAAAAAGGAAACCTCACGCAACATCGAACTCACCTTGCAGAAAACCACAGGCCTGGTGCGATGGAAAGCCAACCTGTTCGAAAACCACGTGCGCAATTATGTTTACGGGCGCATGGGAGAGACGGCGGTAGACGAGCACGACCATGGCGCCGCAGACGATCATGAGCATGATCACGATCACGGCGAATTCACGGAACGTTTCTGGTCGCAGGCTGACGCCGTCATTCGCGGCGCCGAAGCAGAAATAAGCTATAACCTGGCTGGTGAAGGTTTTTCGGTGCGCGGCTTTGCCGACACTTCACGCGGCAGGTTGACAAACATGGGCAATCTGCCATTGCAGCCAGCCAGCCGCTACGGCGTCGATCTCGGCTACGCCCAAGGCCCGTGGCGCAGCGGCCTGACCATCCTGCGCGCGCAGCAGCAAGACCGGCTGGCGACATTTGAGCACAGCGTGACGCCAGCCTACACCAAGATCGACGCCAATATCTCCTACACGCAAAAGATGGGGGCAATGCAGATAACCTGGTTTGCCTTGGCCAAAAACCTGCTCAACCAGGATATCCGCTTGGCGACGTCGGTATTGAAAGATGTTGCACCGCAGCCGGGACGTAGTCTGATTCTTGGCGTGCGCACAAAGTTCTAAGCTGAACAGGCGGGATTGCAAAGCCGAAAAGCCAGTGTCTAAAAAAGCTTGTGCAGTGCAATCCCCACCCGATTTCAGACATGGAAGAGTATGCAAGATGACCATTTTCAACGGTCCTTATGCAAAAATCACAACATATTTATGTCATAACTTAGCGTGTTCCGGACATACTTCCAGGGTGGCTTTGTGTTACCTTTAGCGGTATCGATTGATCGTGCTTTTTTTCTTGGAAACAGGTAAAAGCCCGAGCAGCCTCAAAACAAAAATGCAGCCATGAAGACAGCAAAAGCAGTGGCTAAAGCGATGACAAAAGCGCATCTGGAAATTCGCGGAATCAGCAACCGGCCCCACAGTAAGCGGCCTTATCTGACAACCCGGTTTTCAATAAAATTACAGCTAACGCGGCTACTCATACGCAGCTATAACAGCAACTAACTATCAGGATTAACACGTGGGGATTTTCTCGCTCTTCGGCAAAAATAATCGTCCAAACGGTACGCCACCGGAGGATGACAAGTTACCAGCCGCGGCAGACAATCAGGCGCCGGTTCTGTTTGGCGAAAGCCCGGAGCGGCTGACCAACTCGACCACGATACGTGATGGCGCTGTACGCAGCACGACCACCATGAAGATCGACGCCATCGAATCAGAGATGTCTTCCGAGTTCGTTCATCTGCCGCCGTCGGCGAAATCACTGGCGGACTCAACGACAACAACGCCGCTCACCCAGGGACCGAACACTACCCAGCTGACATTGCCGGTGATGAGCCGCACGACAGAATACCTGGACGATCAATCCAGAAGCGGCAGCATCGAAGTATCCGTCTCCGACACGCCGGAAGTCATCGAAGAGGCGGCCGTACTTTTTGCCAGCGACCAGAACGACATTGCCGAAGCGCTGTTGTTGAATGCCATCGGCGAAGATAATCTCGGCTCCTCCACCCATATTGTCTGGTGGATGCTGCTGGACCTGTACCAGATCACTGGCAAGCAACAGGAATTCGATAACCTGTCCGTCGATTTTGCCAATAAATTTGAAACGTCCCCGCCGACCTGGATCGACATCATGACCCTCGATCCGCAGGCAAAAAATCAGGAAAAGCCCGGCTCCACGCCGGCCGTAGCGTTCTCCGGGAAACTGGATGCCAACATCGGCAAGCAACTTGAACGCGCGCAAAAACTGAGCGTCACCCATCCTGCGGTGCGGCTCGAATTTACACGAGTCAGTTCGGTGGATCCGATCGGTTGCGGCCTGTTGCTGCGCATGCTGAAAAAATTGCAAAAATCCGGACTCGACCTGATCCTGGTCGGCGCCAACGAGCTGGCGGACAGGATCCGTGAAATCCTGCAGGTCGGTCGTCGTGACGAAACCGCCGCGCCATGGCTGTTGCTGCTGGAAATACTGCACCTGCTCAATCTTGAGCAAGCCTATGAAGACACAAGCATCGACTATTCGATAACCTTTGAAGTCTCGCCACCGCCGTTTGTAGCGCCGCACACCAAGATCATCACCGCCGCTGAAGACAATGGCCAGGTCTCCAATGCAGCTGGCAACAACAGCTTGCTGATGCCAATCCTGATAGAAGGCCGCACAGAAGACCTGCTAACCAAGATTCACACCCACACCATCACCCATAGTCCGGCGATCATGGATTGTTCGCGCCTGGTCAGGGTCGATTTCAGTGCTGCAGGCGAGTTGTTGAATGGTTTGTCCATACTTGTCGGTAGCGGTAACGTCATCGAGTTTCACAGCGTCAACCATCTGGTGACAGCCTTGTTCAAAGTAGTAGGCATACAGGAAATCGTTCGGGTTGTGCCACGTAAAAATTGATTTATTAGCAAAATCGACCTCCGCAGTAATTAAATAGCAATGCGATTCGCGTCGAGTCGGCCAAAATAAACGCTTGTAATCACGCCAGCCGTCCCCATTTTTTCGGAACAGCATCAATTTATCGTTTGATACTGCATCACATGCAGCATGGCCGCAGCATCCTGCGCCCTGCATGAGCGGCTCTGTCCGCATTTTCTGAGGCTTGCAAAAATGGAACAATTTCACGGCACCACCATTCTTTCAGTACGGCGCGGCAATAGCGTCGCCTTGGGCGGAGATGGTCAGGTAACACTCGGCAATGTCGTTATGAAGGGCACTGCCCGTAAAGTACGCAAGTTGTATCAAGGTAAAGTTTTGGTCGGTTTCGCTGGCGGCACTGCCGACGCGTTCACCCTGCTCGACCTGTTTGAGTCAAAACTGGAAAAGCATCAGGGCAATCTGATGCGCGCTTCAGTCGACCTGGCCAAAGAATGGCGCACCGACCGCATGCTGCGCCGGCTGGAAGCCATGCTGTTGACGGCTGACCGTGAAACCACGCTGGTAATCACCGGCAATGGCGATGTGCTGGAACCTACTGACGGTATCGGCGCGATCGGTTCCGGCGGCACCTTTGCACAATCGGCAGCCAAGGCGCTGCAAGAAAACACCGAGCTGACGCCCGCCGAGATCGTCAAGAAATCGCTGGTGATTGCCGGCGAGCTCTGCATCTATACCAATCAGTCGCACATCATCGAAACGCTGGATTAATTCCACACCCACGATTCCACACATTCTGTGATGCGCAAACATTACTTTGAGCTTATCAATGTCCGCACCCCGGACCATGCAGCCAGCTTGCGCATTCAACTATCAAACGCGGAAGAACCATGAACATGACACCCCAAGAAATTGTTTCAGAACTGGATAAACACGTAGTCGGCCAGGATCGCGCCAAGCGCGCGGTAGCGATTGCGCTGCGTAACCGCTGGCGCAGGCAGCAGATTGCTGAGCCGCTGCGACACGAAATCACTCCCAAGAATATCCTGATGATCGGCCCTACCGGTGTCGGCAAGACTGAGATCGCGCGGCGCCTGGCGAAATTGGCGGAGGCCCCTTTCATCAAGATCGAAGCGACCAAATTCACTGAAGTCGGCTACGTCGGACGCGATGTTGACACCATCATTCGCGACCTGATCGATATCGGCATCAAGCAGACCCGCGAAACCGAAATGCGCAAGGTCCGCACCCGCGCCGAAGATGCTGCCGAAGACCGCATCATCGATATCCTGGTGCCGCCGGCCCGTGATTTCGGCTTTCATCCTGAACAGAGTTCCGGCGACGGCGACAATACAGACAAAGGAAGCAATACGCGCCAGACTTTCCGCAAGCGCCTGCGTGAAGGCGCGCTCGACGACAAGGAAATTGAGATTGAATTGTCGGAAGCCGCATCGCAAATGGAAATCATGGCGCCGCCGGGCATGGAAGAAATGACCGAGCAGATCAAGTCGATGTTCTCCGGGATGGGTAGCAACCGCAAGAAAAACCGCAAGATCAAGATCAAGGATGCGATGAAAGTCCTGATCGAAGAGGAAGCCGCCAAACTGTTGAATGAAGACGAGCTGAAGCAAAAAGCCATCAGTAACGTCGAGCAAAACGGTATTGTGTTCCTTGACGAGATCGACAAGATCGCCACCCGCTCGCAAAACGGCGGCGCCGATGTTTCGCGCGCCGGCGTCCAGCGCGACCTGCTGCCGCTGGTGGAAGGCACAACTGTCAACACCAAGTATGGCATGATCAAGACCGATCACATCCTGTTCATCGCCTCCGGCGCTTTCCATCTGGCCAAACCATCCGACCTGATCCCGGAACTGCAAGGACGCTTTCCGATCCGGGTCGAACTCGATTCCTTGTCGATCAGCGATTTCGAAAGAATCATGACCGGCACCGATGCCTGCCTGACCAAGCAATATGAAGCGCTGCTGGCAACCGAAGGGGTGACGCTGGAGTTCGCCAAGGAAGGCGTGCAGCGGCTGGCCGAAATCGCTTTCTCTGTCAACGAGAAAACCGAAAACATCGGCGCCCGCCGCTTGTACACGGTGATGGAAAAGCTGCTGGAAGAAATCTCGTTCTCGGCGACTAACGCTACGGAGAAAACCATGGTGATCGATGCTGCCTATGTCGATCAACGCCTGGGGGCTCTGGTGGTCAATGAGGACCTGTCGCGTTACGTGCTTTAACAAAATACGGGGCAGAGCCGCTCTGCCCCGGAGTATTTATTTGTCCTGCACTGGCACCGCCGGCTGCTCCGGCGGCAAATCCTGGTTTGGTGCGGGTTGTGGGGCCATTGGCGCCATCTGCGGCGTCGCCAATGGTGGCGCGGTGTTTCCCAGACCCGATTTGGCGCGGACATCCTCCGGCAACATCACCCGCTTCAGCACTCCACCTTCGGACAGCAGCACGTAAGTCGCATGGACTTCTTTTACGCTGGTTCCTGGCAACAGTTCCTTGCCCTGCCGCACAGCCTGCGGCGGTTTGCCATCGGCGCTCAGGATGGCCACGCTTTCACCATCTTTTTTTGCAGCGACGACGCCCAGCAGCTGATAGTTGCTGGCGACGGTGACTGTACCGCGGCCGCCGAACAAGCCTGCAGCCAGCGTTACGTCAACCTGCGCATCCTCGGCTGGCGGCGGCGCAGCCACCGGGCGCACCGGCGGCTTGATCAATTGCATCACCCAATACGCCGTGCAGGCGCACAGCAACATGAACAGCAGCAGGCTGATGAATTCCGGCAGGCGCTTGGTATGGCGGCCCAGTTTTTTGCTTATCGGTACGTTCACATTTATTCCTAGTGGACCAACTGGTTGATTTCAATAATCGGCATCAGCACAGCCAGCACAATCAGCAACACCACAACCCCCATCGCCAGGATCAGCGCCGGTTCCAGCAAGCCGGCAATGGTCATGGCGCGCCGCTCCAGATCCTGCTCCTGGGCGCTGGCGGCGCGTTCCAGCATGGCAGGCAGTTCTCCGGTGACTTCGCCTGCACGTATCATATGGATCAGCATTGGCGGGAAATGCTTGTGCGCCGCCAACGCACGCGCCAGACCGACCCCTTCGCGCACGCTGGTGGCGGCTGTATCAACCTGCTGCCGCATGGCGACGTTGGATAAGGTATCGCGGCTTGTTTGCAGCGCTTTCAAGATCGGCACGCCGGAGCCGGTGGTGATCGCCAGCGTACTGGCGAAGCGCGCGGTATTCAGGCTGCGTTCGAACTTGCCGTACAAAGGCGCGACCAGCAACCATTTATGCCAACGCATCTTGGTGGCGGGGTTTTTGAGCGCAGTGCGCCAGGCATAGAACAGGGCAATCACCACGATCAGCACGATCCAGCCATAGTTGCGAACGAAATCGGAAGTCGCCAGCATCACCACCGTCAGCAGCGGTAGTTTCTGCTTGGTGTTGGCGAATACCGAAACGATTTGCGGCACCACATAGGTCAGCAGGAAAATCACAATCACGAACGCCACCACGGTCACGATGGCCGGGTAGGTAAACGCCAACTTTACCTTTTGCACCAGCGAATTGCGGCGTTCGATGTAATCGGCCAGCCGCGACAACACCCGCGACAGTTGTCCGATTTGCTCGCCGGAAGCCACCAGTGCCCGGTAAATCTCGGCGAAATCGCGCGGATGTCCGGCTAAAGCGCTGGACAATGAAGCGCCGCCCATGACTTCAGAACGTATCGAGGCGATCAGATCGCGCTGATAATTGCGTTCCGACTGCTCCAGCAACGCCGTCAGGGCTTGCTCAAGCGGCAGGCTGGCTTCCAGCAGACTGGCCAGCTGGCGCGTAAACAAGGCAATCTCGACCGTCGACAAATGCTCGCCAAAACCGCGTCGTTGCGTATTGCCGGCGGCATCGACCTGTTGCGCAATGATGTCTACCGTTAATGGCAGCAAACCCTGAGCGCGCAGATCCGCCCGCGCCGCCTTGGCGCTATCCGCATTCACCACGCCTTTGGTGGTGCTGCCGCTGGTATCTACCGCTTCGTAACGAAATGCTGGCACTCTGCTCCTCGCTTAACTTTTCAACTTGAATTCACAGCTTGCTTTTGGGGCTTACTCTTTAGTTACACGCAACAGCTCAGCTTGCGTCGTAACGCCTTCGTTCAGCCAACGCTCGCCATCCTGGCGCATGGTCTGCATGCCATTGCGCTGCGCCACTTGCTGGATCTCGGCTTCGGAAGCCCGATTATGAATCTGCGCAGTAATCTCATCCGTGGTCAATAACAATTCATAGACACCGACGCGACCGTGATAGCCGGTGTGGCCACACTGTTCGCAGCCGACTGCATGCCATAACTGGCCGTCATGGCGGCGGCAATGTACGCACAGCTTGCGCACCAGTCGTTGCGCCACCACGCCCAGCAAGGACGATGACAACAGGAACGGTTCGATCCCCATGTCCAGCAGACGCGTCACCGCGGCGGCAGAATCATTGGTATGCAAAGTCGCCAGCACCAGATGGCCCGTGAGTGAAGCTTGCACCGCGATCTGCGCAGTTTCCAGGTCGCGAATTTCACCAATCATGATGACGTCCGGATCCTGCCGCAAGATTGCCCGCAGGGCTTTAGCGAAGGTCATGTCGATACGCGCATTGACTTGGGTCTGGCCGACTCCCGCCAGTTCATACTCGATCGGATCCTCTACCGTCAGGATGTTGGTGCTGCTGGTATTGAGGCGAGACAGCGCCGCATACAGCGTCGTAGTTTTACCGGAGCCGGTTGGCCCGGTCACCAGCACGATACCGTGCGGCTGAGCGATCAGCCGGTCGAATTGCGGCAACATCGTCGGGCTCATCCCCAGATGTTGCAGGTCTAGCCGGCCGGCCTCCTTGTCCAGCAAACGCAGCACCGCGCGCTCGCCGTGGCCGGTAGGCAGAGTGGAAACCCGGACGTCGACCGGCTTGCCGCCGACGCGCAAGGTGATACGGCCATCCTGTGGCAAACGCTTTTCGGCGATGTCGAGTTGCGCCATGATCTTGATCCGCGAAATCAGCGAAGCATGCACGGCTTTCTTAGGCCGCACCACATCGCGCAAGCTGCCGTCGATGCGGAAGCGCACCACCGAGATCTGCTCGAACGGCTCGATGTGAATATCCGACGCGCCTTCGCGCAAGGCCTGCGTCAACAGCACGTTGATCATACGGATCACCGGTGCGTCATCGGAAGACTCCAGCAAATCCTCGATCGCCGGCATGTCCTGCATCAGCTTGGCCAGATCCATATCGGATTCGAATTCATCCACCACCTGCGCCGCATCACCGCCTGCGCCGGCATAAGCCGCGGCAATCGCCGCTTCCAACTCATCGCGTGAAAGTTTGCGGAATTTGACGCGGCCGAAACGCCGGCTGACTTCGGCAATCGCGCTCGGCTGAGTAGCTTCGGAAATCCACAGCTCCACCGGATTGTCTGCGCCGTTGGCATCTTCGGTACGCTGCGCCAGCAATGAAAAATTGCGGGCGAAAGCGTAGGGCAGAAGGCGCGTGTCCGTCATTCTGGGGTCGCTCATGGCGTTCTGTCATTCAGAAAACCAGGGGCCGGCGAGACCTGTGGTTTCGCCGGGACCAGCATCGGCATTTGCTCCTGTTCCGGGGCAGGTTGATGAGGCGAATTCGGTGCGGATTCTTGCTTGCGCAGGTCAATGAATGGTCCACCGTCTTCCAGTTTGCTGGTCACAGATGAGCCAAAATCGGTAAGAATGCTCTTACCTGGCTGCACCTTGATCTGTTGCTTGCGCATGTAGTCGTAACGGTCCACTGCCAGCAAATTACTGGTCTCCTTGTCGCGCACAATCACCGGGCGCAGGAAAATCATCAGATTAGTCTTCTCGCGCGAGCCGGTCTGGTATTTGAAGAAATTGCCGATAAAGGGCAGATCGCCCAGTAAAGGTACTTTTTGCACCCCGCTTTGGTTGTTGTCGCCAATCAAACCGCCGAGCGCAATGATCTCACCATCGTCGATCACCACATTGGTATCCAAGGAACGCTTGGTTGTAATCGGTCCGTTAGTGTTGTTCGCCGTGCCGGTGACGACCGCAGACACTTCTTGCGAAATTTCCAGCCGCACCGTACCGCCTTCCGAAATATGTGGCTTGATTTTCAACGCGGTGCCGACGTCTTTGCGGTCGATGGTGGTAAACGGGCTGGTGGTGCCGGCGCCAGTGGTCAAGGTCGAGCCCGACACAAACGGCACGTTCTGACCAACGATAATCTTAGCTTCCTCATTGTCCAGCGTCAGCAGGTTAGGCATGGACAAAACATTGCTGCCAGTAGTCGAGTTCAAGGCGCTGGCTAAAGCACCCAAGCCGATTTTGCCGGCGATCTGACGGAATATGCCAAGCTGCAAACCACTGCCAACACTCGGCACGGTAGTGGTAGTCCCGGTATTTACCGTTTGACCAATCGCCGTATTGAACAGATTGCTATTAATCAGGCCAGTATTAGTGCCGGTAAATCCAGTACCGCCACCGATCCGGTAGGCGCTGTTTTTATCGCCGCTTAATGCCAGCCACTGCACTCCGATCTCGCTGGCGGCGCTGTCGGTGACTTCGACAATCAACGCTTCCACATACACCTGCGCCCGGCGCGTGTCGAGCTGATCAATAACTCCCCGGATATTGCGATAGACCGGCTCGCTGGCAGTAATGATCAGCGTGTTGGTACTTTCGTCGGCCTGGATAAATCCGGCAGCGCCGCCACCGCTGCCACCTGAAGATTGCGGAGATGTATCGGTCGATGGGGGCGATGGCGTAGTCGACGTCCCGGAATTCAGCGCCCCCCCACTACCTGAACCTTGCAACATGCTGCCCGAACTGCTGGAACTCTTGCTGGACTGGCTGGAACTAGGCAACGACGTATCATTGGAAACTATCGCACGCAAGGTTTTAGCCAGCTTCACCGCGTCGGCGTTTTTCAGATAGACCACATGGACATTGCCAGCGTTGGCAGTCGGCTGGTCCAGCTTGGCAATAAGCGACTTGGCCAGGTTGGCCCGACCTGCAGATGGCGCCCGAATCACCACCGAGTTGGTCCTCGAATCCGCCATGATCATGGTACGCGCGCTATCGCTGGCGCCAGGTGCAGCGGAACCGGAATCCAGCAGTTTGCTAGCCATTACTGCGATATCGCTGGCCACCGCATAACGAACCGGGATGACATCCAGGTCATTGATCGCAGGCACGTCCAGCGCGGCGATCATTTTTCCAAGGCGCTGTAAATTTTCTGCGTAGTCGGTGACAACCAAGGTGTTGTTGCCCGGGTTGGCATTGATCGTGTTGTTTGGTGAAATCAGCGGCCGCAGCACCGGCAGGATGTTGGTTGCCGACTCGTAGTTCAACGAGAAAATCTGCGTTGCGATCTGGTCCCCGCGCACGCTGGCCGGCCTGGTTGGCGCCACTTGCAGCTTGGCGTCCGCTTCCGGCACGACTTTGACAAAACCGTCGCCGCGCACCACCGCGTAGCCTTGCAGGCGCAAGGTTGATGCCAGCAAATCAAAAGCCTGCGCTTTGCTCAGCGGCTTTTCCGATACCAGGTTGATGGTGCCCTTGACGCGCGGATCGACGATGAAGGTGGTGTTGGTATATTGGCCGACCGCCTTGATCACCGACTCGATATCTGCACCGACAAAATTCATCACTGCCTGGCCGCTGGGGCCATCGGTCGTGGCGCCGGCCGGAGCTGTGCCCAACACCGGTTGCGCCGTGGCAACCACCGGGATACCGGCCGCGCAGGTCAGCAAGGCGATGGCAGCAGCGTAGCGCCACGAACCGCGCAACGCCATCTGCAAATGAGGTGTCTCGAATGTCGATGCAATCTTGTTCGCAGTGTTGTTGAATGGTGCGAGATACATTTTATCTTTCATGATTTAAACTCTAGTCCGATAACATTTCTGCCATTGATCTGGCGCCGTTGGCCGAGCAAGCTCAGTAGAGTAGCCAACTTTTCCTCTTGACCCGCCGCCGCTTCCGCGGTCCCCGAAAACTGAAAATGACCGTCTTGCAATTTACCGCTGCCGTTCAACAACATCGCGCCACCTAATGTGGTCAGCGTCAAAGCCGCCTGGGTGCCCTGCCAATCAAGCTGCATGCGATAGCTGCCAAGCGGCTTGACCGGCGACATACGCGACGCCATCGCCAGCAGGTCCAGCGTCATGCCACCGTTCAAGGCAATGCCATCGCCGCCGCCAACCTTGGTGCGCGCCAACGTCAACTGCTGCCAGCTCAGCTGCATCTTGCCTGACGGCTGCAAGGTATTCAAGGGCGCCCCCAATGCCGACAAACGCTCCGCCGGCAATAGCATGCTGGACGGACTGACAGTCCATTCGCTCCAGCTGCCGCGAATGCTTACCTTGTTCGACAACACTTGCGCATTCTCCAGCGTCGCATCGACTCGCCCGAACAACACCTGCGGCGACAGGTGCCAGGTAAAACGGCCCGGCAACAAGGCTGCAACCGCATCCTTGCCGCTGGGTGCGGCGCCGATAAAAGCCGATCCCTGCCACAAGGATCCTTGTGCATCGCCCAAGGTCAAACGGCCGCCGGTACGGCTTTCCAGCAACGGCGCCAGCCACGCGGCTGGTAAAAACGCCAGTACCGTGATCAGTGCACTCAATCCTGCAGCCACCAGCCATATCAATGCTCTGCCTAGTCCGCGCATCGACATCCCGTAATCCGAGATGACATTGCGAATGCCCTCCCTTGCTGCGCATTACTCATGCTTTTGCTGCAACAAAGTGACTGTGGCGTTGACAATTCCCGGTTGAGGCGTAGCACCACCGAGCGCCGTGACGTTGGCGTCCACCACTTGCCACTGCGAATTCTTCTGGGCATCGTCAAGCCAGTCCAGCAAGCCGGCAAAAGCGATCGACGATAGCTGCACCTTCGCCATATCGCCGTTCAGCGTCACGCTTTGCGCACTCAACCCTTTGCTTTTCAAGGCGCTCTCGACAGCCTCTTTACTCAAAGGCGAAGCTGGCCGTTCTGCTATCTGTCCGGACAACGCTACCGCCTTGGCCGTCAGGGACTGCAATTCGGCGGCTTGCTGGCGTAACGCCGGCAAATCCTTTTGCAGCCGGCTGCGGCCGTTCAAGGCAGGATCCAGCAGGAGCAGATAAATGATCGCCAGCAGGATCACCACCCCGGCTACGCTCAGCAAACGACGCTCGCGCTGGTTTCTCTGCGCCCAATAGGCGCCGGCCGGAGTCGCGATGCGATCCCAGGCTTGCCGCAGGGGATTGCGTGTAGATGTCACTTGCCACTCCCGATTTGCCAGACGCCGGTAGCCGATTTGCTCAGCGTTAATTTCATACTTGCCAATGCGCTCTTGATTTGTGTTTCGGCGCCATCCGCGTCGCCAGGATTTTTCAAACGCACCAGCAGATGGTGGTCACGGTAATCCATGCTGGCGATCGCACCGCTATCTGAACTTTGCGGCAATCCAGCCCAGGCTGTGCCAAAGGCGGTTGCCAGCGAAAGGAAATCGTCAGCGGCAAGCTGGCCGCCATCACGCTGGGCGGTGGCGATCTTTTGCTTAGCCTGGGCGATCGGATCAACGATCACGGTCTCTTTTGGAAAGGCCGCGCGATAGTTTTGCATCATGCCGCTGCGCAGGCCAGCGGCTTCGTGCCGCATGCGCAGCCAGTCGTAATTCAGGCTCACTATATTTACCAGCAGCAGCGCTGCAGCCAGACCCAGCGGCCAGCGCCAGCGACGCCAGCTGAACTCGGTGCCGGCGGCGCTGGCGGTCAATCCGCTCATCAAATCGACGCCGCTGCGCGCCAGCTCTTGCGTCCCCGCAAGCCAGTGCGACCAGTCGTCGGCCAGCACCGTCACTTGCGCCGGCTCCAGTTCTTGATAAGCGGCCAGGCTGGATTGCGGTACATATAAAGTGATTTGCTGCTGCGGCAGGATGGAGGTCAAGCCCTCCAGCACTTCTTGCGCCACCGACTGTCCCGATACCGGCGACAGTGACCAGCCCATGCCCTGCTCTGTGGACACGTGCAATGCGACATCGATGTCGCCACCGTGATCGGTAATCGCAGCCACTGCCATATCCGGCTCGCGCAAAGGCAGACAAAGCTGGGCCGGCCAGGCTTGCAGATTATGTGCGCCCAGGGCGAGCAAGGTTTTGACCAGCAATTCCAGCCAGTCTCTTTGCACGACGGCAATCAGGCGCGGATTATTTGCGGCAGCGGCGACGCCGGCGCGTTTGCGGCCGGCGACGATCACGCAGTCGAAAGGATCGACCAGCAGTTGTTCCTCCACCAGATTCGGCAGCGCCATCTTCAGTTTGGCGTCGGACAATGGCGGCACTTGCAGCTGCAGCAGGTTGACGTCAGCCGCAGCCAGTATCAGCATCACCCGGGTCGCCGCAGCAATCGACTCAGCCAGGCCGGCCAGCTGCTCAGCGCCCTGGCGCTCGATACGGCCGGCGTCGGAAACCAGCGCGTAGCGGCAATCCGGCATGGCCACCGCCGCCGCGCTGTCCAGCGTTGCCCTGGCGGGTAAGCGAATAAGTAAGGTACTCAAAACGCATCTTCCATTTATTGTTCTCTAATCCACACGATATTGGTGCCGGTGATGTTGGGGGCTTGACCCACTAGCTGCAACAAGGATACGGTATTCAGGCCAGCGCGACCCATGCGAATCTTGCCGTAGACCAAAAAAAAGTTACTGGAAACTCCGATCACCGCGTTTTCCGGCAAGGAGATGCCAAACAGGTTTGACATTTGCGTAGTGAAATGAGGGATATCGGGGAATGGCGCGGTGCGGCGCGCCGCAACCAGCGTATTGGCTTGCGCCAAGGACAAGGTGGCAAAACGCGAGGCCAGCACTTCTGCCGGCGCAGTATTCACATTGATAGGCGTTGGGTTTCCGGTCGAGGGCAAGAGCACCACGTAATCCTGTAGCTGGCGCACAATATCTGGCGTGAATCCAGGTACCGACAGCAAATCGTCGACTTGCAGCAGCGGCATCGCGCCGTTACTTGAAGTAGCCGGGCTTTGCTGCCCGGTCGGCGCCGTGACAGGCTGACTTTGGGCGATAGCCTGGGCGGCAGCCGTCGCCAATGTGGTCGGCAGGCGCAGATAACTCAGCAAACGTTTGAACGCCGCCACCTCATCGGGTGCCGGAACGCCATTGACGCTCAGGTTATTCAGGTTGTAGCGTGATTGCGCATCGATGATGTTGCCAGACAGGACAGCATCCGCCGCATCGCCGGCTGCCTGCTTATCTTCCGCATATTGATCAAGACGCGTCTCTGCCAAAGGTACGGCCCAGGGCTGTCCCAGATCAACGTATTGGAATTGCTTGCCACTGGCGCGCAAAATCATGCCGGCCCAATCCAGGGAACCGCGCATGATCCAGCTTTTCTGCAACTGCAGGCGCTGGTTTTCAATCGAACGCACCTGCACCTGCTGCTGCCAGAACAGGCTGGCGACGATGGTGATCGCCAGCGTCGTCAGCAGCAAGGCGGTCACTACTGCGACGCCACGCTGGCTGTATCTGGCCCGGAGCTTCCGGCTCATACAGCCCCCAGCAGGAAAGTCTTGGCCATGGTGCTGGTATGGCCACGCAGCTGTAGCGCTACCTGCAAACCTGTCCAGCGATTAGCGTTAACGCTAGTATCCTGGCTGCCCGCGCTGATGGCGGACGGCGGACGCCATCCCTGCTGGTCGCTCCCCCACACCTGCATTTGCATGCTGGCGATATTCGATTGCAATAACACTGCCTGGCTGTTGTTGCCGTCACCGCCATCGTTAAGCGCGCTTTGCCACAACGTATCGAGGGCGTTCAAATCGCGCGTCGGCGACGATTCCTGGCGTGTCAGCTTGCCGTCGCGCAGCCGGTAATCGACCAATTGCAAACGCGTAGGCTGCTGGTCGGCGAACACCATTCGCACCAACAACAAACGCCCCGGCTCCGCCAGTAAATACGGCCGCGTGGTCATCAAGCTCTTGGGAGCGATTTGCGCACAATCGCTTTGCAATTGGGCGAACGTCAATTGCATGCCACGCGTCTCTTCCATTTCAGCCGTCAGCGAAATCCGCGAGCGGACGATACCGTCCAGACCGCGCCAGCCCAGTACCGCCACCATTGCCAATATCGTGACGGCGATGATCAGCTCTACCAACGTAAAACCGTGGCTGCCGCTTTTCAGCTGTCTGCTAACGCGCATTCGGCACCACCTGCGACAGATTGACAATGCGCCGTTCGGAATTGGCGTCGGCGAACACCGACACTTCAACGCGCCGGAAATACGGGTTGGGCGTACCGGAAACCTTTTCTTCGCAATGCAGCGGCAGGTCGCCCTGGGCACACTCGAAGGCACGGCTGCCTATTGCCGGCCATTCCTTGCCGAGGCGGATCTGGGTCAGGCGGTTTTCCGCCGACCAGTTGGCCATCATGGCGGCGCGCAAGCCGCTGCTGTTTTGCGTCAGGCTGCCGACCGCGCGCAAGCTGGCGCCCAGCGCGGTACCGACGATGACCAGCGCCACCAGCACTTCCAGCAAGGTGAAACCTGCTTCATAACGATGGGGGGATAGACGCGGCCTAAACATTTATTCGACCGCAAAATGACCGATGCCATCGGCACGGATGACGACGCTGCTGTCACCGCTAGTCATGGTCAGCGTAAAAGGCTTGTCTACCGGCTCGCGGCCGAAGGTGATGCGTAGAGTGTTTGGCGGTGCGGCCTCAGTCGGCGGCGGTTCCATGAACAATTGCATGGGAGCTCGCTTGAAATCGCGCTGGCGCAGCATGTCGTCCTGCGCCAGCGGCTGCCAGCCGGTTTCTTCGCGCACCATGAAGCGATAGCTGTTGGCATCGGCTTCGAAAGCCGTGGGGCGATTACGCAAGATCGCTTCTTCGCGCGTCAGTTGCAGCAGCAAGGCAATGCGCCGGGCATCGTCTTGCATCACCTGGCGGTCGCTACGAAAAGCGTTAAGCGACACCACGCCCAGCGTGATGCCGGCGATCACCACCACCACCAGCAACTCCAGCAGCGTAAAGCCACCGATGGCGCCCTGGCGCAAATTGCGATGCGCCATCAGAGACATTCCTACAGATCCCACGAGCCGATATCGGCATCGTTGCCTTCTCCGCCCGGTTGGCCATCGGCGCCATAGGAAAATATATCCACTTCGCCGTGAATGCCGGGCGACAGGAATTGGTATGGATTACCCCAAGGATCTTTTGGCAACTTGTCGATGTAGCCGCCGGTTTTCCAGCCATTGGCGGCAGGACCGCTGGTCGGCTTGACGACCAGCGCCTGCAAGCCTTGTTCAGTGGTTGGATAACGTTGATTGTCGAGTTTGTAGAGCTTGAGCGCCTGCATCAAGGTGCCGATGTCCTGGCGCGCAGCCTGGATACGCGCATCGTCGGTACGGCCCATCAATTTAGGCACGACCAAAGCGGCCAGAATCCCCATGATCACCACCACCACCATGATTTCAATCAGCGTGAATCCGCGTTGCATAAGGGCAGAGCGACGTCGAACGGCCGGAAACATTGTGCTATGCATTTCTTTCCTTATCAAAAAAACCACGACCATGTTTGGAAAGGGCGATTATATGCCGCAATCGTTGCCAGGAAGCAGGAGAAATACACTTAATTATCATCAGCGTATTTATCCGGATTTTGTCATTGATTTGACACAAAGAAATGATACTACTTGATGCAGCTGCAAACGACATAACGACATTGCATCGCTATGTAAATCGGCTTTATGCGGCGGTCGATGCCAACCAGCCTATACAGCTTCCTCGCGCGGATTGCGCGACAACAAGAGCTCCATGACCGAGCGCAAGGAAGCGCCGTCGAACAGGACGCCAGCCACCGCGTTGGTGATCGGCATGTCAACGCCACGCTGCTGTGCCAGGGCACGCACCGCGGCGGCGCAACGCACACCCTCGGCGACGTGGCCGAGTTCGGTGACGATGGTCGCCAGTGGTTTACCCTGCGCCAGTCCCAGCCCGACTTTGCGATTACGCGACAAGTCGCCGGTGCAGGTCAGGATCAGGTCGCCGACGCCGGACAGGCCCATGAAAGTTTCGCTGCGGCCGCCAAGTGCGACGCCGAGCCGGGTAATTTCCGCCAGACCGCGCGTGATCAGCGCTGCCCGCGCATTCAGGCCAAGTCCCAGGCCATCGGCAACGCCGGTGGCGATCGCCAGGATATTCTTTACCGCGCCGCCTACTTCGACGCCAACCAGATCGTCGGTGGAGTAAACCCGGATGTTATCGCCATGCACCGCTGCCACCACCTGATCGCACAGGCCGGCATGGGTACTGGCCACCGACAGGGCGCAAGGCAGGCCGCGCGCAACTTCCTGTGCAAACGACGGCCCGGACAACGCCGCCGCCGGGATCGCATCGCCCAGCACCTCGCGCACGATCTGATGCGGCAGCAAGCTGGTGTTTTCTTCAAAACCCTTGCACAGCCAGACGATATTCGGAATCGGATACGCTTGCAGCTGCTGCACCAGTTCACGCAAGCCGGCAACCGAAGAAGCGACGATCAGCAAGCCCTCGGCCTGAGCGGCGAGCGCATCGCTGGTCACATGAGTCACAGCCTGTGAAAAATCGGCGCTCAGGCGCAGATTGTCAGGCAAGGCAAAGCCCGGCAGATAGGCGCTATTCTCACGCTGTTGCGCGGCCGCCGCCATGGTGTCGGGATTCCGCCCCCACAGCGTCACGCTATGGCGCTGCGCCAAGGCAATCGCCAACGCCGTGCCCCAGGCGCCGGCGCCGAGTACAGTTATGTTCATAGTTTTATTATTTGCGGGACAGAGTTTAAGAGCCGCCGTAGCGCGGCGAATTACTCTGTCCTCAACCGATCAGATAAAACGCCCAAATTGCTATGAAAAATATTGACGGAACATGTATCAATCGCCCCAAACCTCAGCAGCCTTCACATAGCCGGTTTGACCATCACGGTGACGCACCTTGGCCCAGCCGGATGCGACCGGATCAACCAGTTCCAGCAACACACCCTTGTCGGCTGAAAACACGACAGCGGCGGCATCGTCAGGATTAGCGCGGATCTTGGCATTGGCCACGCTGACTTGCAAATTGCGCTTGGCGACCAGGCCTTTCGACTGCAACCACGACAAATCGCCGCTGGCGTCGCGCACTTTGGTCCATTCGCCGTAGGTCAGCACCACTTCGACCGGCATGCCACGCGGGGCAACTGCTACGCGCCGGCCTTTTTCCGAGGGCGCGTCATATAACACCACAGGCGCTGCGCCAACCGCCTTGAAATCGAGCGCATGGGCAGAACCGGCAACGCCAAGCAAGCTTCCCATGAACAACGTGGCGGCACCGGCCATGCGTGCAAAATTCATCTATTGATCTCCAGTTGCGGAAAAATTCACTGGGTGGCAAGCGCCCGCCAAAGCGGACGGCCTGCCGCCAGACATACCGCACTCATTTGTCGACAGGAACCGGCAGCAAGTTACCGCCGGCAAGCCCGCCGAAATTAGTTGATTGCTGTCGAACCATCAACAGCGATGCTGTCGCCGCTGCCTTTTTGCGCTTGTTCAGCCAATGCCTGCAGGCGTTGTTGGTAGAACACTTCGAAGTTGATTTCCGCCAGGTGGATCGGTGGGAAACCGGCGCGCGTGATTGCGTCAGCCAGGTTTGCGCGCAGATATGGATAGACGATGTTCGGGCAACCGATGCCGAGCAGCGGATCCAGCTGTTCAGTCGGGATATTGCGCAGTTCGAAAATACCGGCTTGCTTGCCTTCAACCAGGAATGCAACCTTGTCCTTTACCTTGGCGGTAACGGTGACGGTAACGGTCGACTCGAAAATGCCTTCGGCCAGCGCTTCTGCGCCGACATCAACCGCTACTTCGATTTGCGGCGCCTCTTGCTCGAGGAAAATGGCCGGCGAATTCGGTTGCTCAAGCGACAAATCCTTCAGGTAAACGCGTTGAATCTGGAACACCGGTGCTTCAACTTGTTGGTTCTCTTCAGCCATGACACTCTTTCAGTTAATTTAAATTAGCCAGATTGCGAAAAATGCCATCTGACCTGTTTCTCCGTACAGTTTGCAACAATACCTGAATCGCCAGCTTATTTGCTGGCTTATTGCTGAAAATCAGGCACTTTGCAGCAGGGGCTCAAGCTTGCCATCGCGATCGAGCGCGTGCAAGTCGTCAAAGCCGCCAACATGGGTTTCGCCGATATAAATTTGCGGAACGGTGCGACGGCCGGTCTTTTGCATCATTGTCGCGCGTTGCGACGGATCAAGGTCAATTCTGATTTTTTCGATATTTTCCACGCCTTTTGCCTTCAGCAATTGTTCGGCGCGGATGCAATACGGGCATACCGCAGTGCTATACATTACCACTTGTGCTGTCATGATTACTCTTTCTGGTCCGGTTGCCGCAGCGGGCAGCGGCGGTTCAACGGCGGTTATTTGACGGTAGGCAGGCCCTGGGTCTGCCAGGCTGCAATGCCACCTTCCAGGTTATAGGCCTGGGCAAAACCGGCCTGGCCCAATTGCGCCACCGCTTTTGCAGACTGGTTGCCAGTCTGGCAAACCACCACTACATTCTTTGCTTTAAACTTGTCGAGTTCGGCCATGCGCTGCGGCAAGTCTTTCAAGGGAATGTTTTTGGCGTCAATCAGGTGGGCGGCGGCAAATGCCTCGCCGTCGCGTACATCCAGCACCAGGGTTTTACCCTGGTTAATCAGCTGGGTAGCCTGTAAAGTCGTTACCCGGTTACCGCGTTTTTGCAACAAAGGCAGCAACAACGCACCGCCCGACAAAATTGCTACTGCAATCAGAAAAATGTTATCAATCAAGAATTTCACGGCGATCCAATGGTATTAGTTAATCCCGCCATTATAAAATAGAAGCTGGAGCGCCATTCAATTCGTATTGCTTGCCGCGAAAAACTTGGCATGCGGTTGATCTTGCATCGCGATCGACTGATGCTGTTCTTGGTAATTTAACCATCTTACTTGATCAGTTGAGGACGGAGTAATTCGTCGCCCTGAGGCGACTCTTGAACCCTGTCCCCAATTATTTATATCTATGTACAAAATCGTATTGATGCGTCACGGCGAATCCACCTGGAACCTGGCTAACCGCTTCACCGGCTGGGTCGATGTCGACCTCACGGAAAAGGGCGTAGCCGAAGCTCGCCAGGCCGGCCAGTTGCTGCTGCAAGCCGGCCTCACCTTCGACCTGGCCTACACGTCGGTGTTGAAACGTGCGGTTCGCACCCTGTGGGGCACGCTCGACGAGATGGACCTGATGTGGTTGCCAATCCGGCACAGCTGGCGTCTGAACGAACGCCACTATGGCGCTCTGCAAGGCTTGAACAAGGCGGAGACAGCCGCCAAGTACGGCGACGAACAAGTGATGGTATGGCGCCGCAGCTACGACACGCCGCCGATGCCGCTGGAGCCGAACGATCCGCGTACTTCCTATGCCGATCCACGGTACGCCGGCCTCAAGCGCGAGGAAATTCCGCTGACCGAATGCCTGAAAGACACCGTGGCGCGCGTATTGCCATACTGGAACGATGAAATCGCGCCATCTATCCGTAGCGGCAAACGGATCATTATTTCGGCGCACGGCAACAGCTTGCGCGCCCTGATCAAGATGCTGGACGGCATCAGCGACGAAGATATCGTTGGCCTCAACATCCCTAACGGCCAGCCGCTGGTCTATGAGCTGGATGCGGATCTGAAGCCGATCAAGAGCTATTACCTCGGCGACCAGGCGGCGATAGCAGCGGCGATGAACGCCGTGGCCAGTCAGGGGAAAGCGAAATAAATATCTCGCCGGGTAATCTCCTGACGCCCTTCAGCAAGCGCAAAACCAGCCACGCCAAACGCCGCCAGCCGGCTCTCTTGGCGTGGCCTTTGGCGCTGCTGTTGGCGACAGCGCTGGGCTTGGCCCTGCCTGCGGCGACCAACGCTGCACCTGCCAAAATCACTGAACGCAGCAAGCAAAAACAGGCGGCGGAAGCACAGCGCGCCGACTTGCGGCAAAAACTTGATAATCTCAAGCGTGACATCAGCCAGACCGAAACCCAGAAAGACGATGCCAGCGATGCGCTGGCCGATTCTGAAGAAGCGGTTTCCAAGGCGACCCGCTCCTTGCGCGATCTCGGCGCCGAGCAAAACCAGACTGAAGCCAAACTGGCCAAACTGGCCAAACAGCACGATGAACTCAGCAAGACCGTCACAAAGCAGCAAACCCAGCTAGCCAATCTGCTGCGCCAGCAATATGTCGCCGGCAATGAAGACCGCATCAAACTGCTGTTGTCGGGCGACAATCCGAACCGCATCAATCGCGACCTGCAATACATGGGCTACGTCTCGCAGGCGCAGGCCAAGCTGCTGGAATCGCTTCGCGCCAACCTGGCCGCGGTGGAAGCCAACCAGACTGAAGCCCAGAACGCCAAGGACGACCTCGACGAAATCGCCCAGGAACAGCGCGACCAGAAGAAGCTGCTGGATCAGGAAAAAGCCAAACGGGCGGCATTGCTGAGCCAGCTTTCCAGCAAACTGAGCAGCCAGCGCAAGGAAGTCGGCAATATCGAGCGCGACGACCAGCGCCTGTCGGGCCTGGTGGATAAATTGGCGCAACTGATCGAAGCGCAAAAACAAGCGGAAGCTGCGGCGCGCGAAAAACTACGCCAGCAGCAACTGGCCCAGGCTAAAGCCAAGGCCGAAGCACAAGCCCAGGCGGCACGCGAGCGCCAGCGCCTGCTTGAACAGCAGCGCGCAGCCCGGGCTAACAAGCCGCCCGCCGGCGATACTACGGTCAAACCCAAGCCAGTCAATCCGGATGCGATCGACGATGACCAGCCGCCGGCCGTTGCCGTGACACCGCCGGCTCCTGCAACGCCGGTGGCGCGCAACGAGCTGACGCCGGAAGCCGACGTCAAAGATGTTTCCTACGGCAAACCGTTTGAATCCTTGCGCGGCCAGCTACGGCTGCCGGTACGCGGCGACGTCATGGCGCGCTTTGGCAGCAAGCGCGGCGACGGCCCGAGCTGGAAGGGATTGTTCATCCGTACCCCGGAAGGCGCCGAGGTCAAGGCGGTCGCCGCCGGCCGCGTGGTGTTTGCAGACTGGCTGCGCGGCTTCGGCAATCTGATCATTGTCGACCACGGCAACCAGTACATGACTATTTACGGTAATAATCAGGCATTATTGAAGCGCCCCGGCGATACGGTAAAAGCTGGCGACGTGATTGCCAATGCCGGCAACAGCGGCGGTAATGAACAATCGGGTTTATACTTCGAAATTCGGCATCAAGGCCGTGCGTTCGACCCACTCGGGTGGGTAACTACTAGGTGAAACATGGGCAGTAAGCTTAAAAATATCGGTCTAATCAGTTTAGGCGTCATTGCCGGCATCGGCGCCTCTATCCAGTTCGACGCTATTGCGCAGAAGAGTGCTGCTGCGCCATTGCCGCTGGAAGAGTTGCGCCAGCTGGCCGATGTGTTCGGACTGATCAAGTCGGATTACGTAGAGCCGGCTGATGATAAAAAGCTACTGACCGAAGCCATTTCCGGCATGGTCGCTTCGCTCGATCCGCACTCGGCCTACCTGGACAAGAAAGCTTACAAGGAATTACGCGAGAGCACGCAAGGCACGTTTGTCGGTCTCGGCATCGAAGTCGGCATGGAAGACGGCTACATCAAGATCATCTCGCCAATCGAGGATTCGCCCGCCTACCGCGCCGGCATCAAGGCTGGCGACCTGGTCACCCGCCTCGACTCTACCCCGGTCAAGGGCATGACCCTGGAGCAGGCAGTCAAGCGCATGCGCGGCGAGCCGAACACCAAGATCACCCTGACTATTTCACGCAAGGGTGAAGACAAGCCCCTGATCATCCCTATCACGCGCCAGGAAATTCGCGTTCAGAGCGTGAAATCGAAAGTGGTTGAACCGGGTTACGCATGGCTGCGCATCACCCAGTTCCAGGAACCGACAGTCGACGACATGGCCAAGAAAGTCACCGCCATCTACGCACAAGAACCGAACCTGAAAGGCCTGGTGCTGGATCTGCGTAACGATCCGGGCGGCGTGCTGCCAGGCGCGATCGGCGTGTCCGCCGCCTTCCTGCCTAAGGATTCGGTGGTAGTGACAACCAATGGCCAGTTGCCAAGCTCCAAGGCCTCGTTCTACGCCAAGCGCGAATATTATGCCAATCCGGGCAACGACCCGCTGGCGCGCCTGCCGGAAGCCTTGAAAAAAGTACCGATGGTGGTGCTGGTCAATACCGGTTCCGCGTCCGCTTCGGAAATCGTCGCCGGGGCCTTGCAAGACTACAAGCGCGCCACCATTATGGGCACACAGACTTTCGGCAAAGGCTCGGTGCAATCCGTCATCGCTCTGCCGCCTGACCGCACGACTGCGGTCAAGCTGACCACGGCGCGCTACTACACGCCGAACGGCCGCTCGATCCAGGCCCGGGGCATCGTGCCTGACGTCATGGTGGACGAGTATGCTGACGGCGACGGTTTGAACGGCCTGCGTCTGCGTGAAGCCGACCTGACCAAGCATCTGAGCAACGACACTGACAAGGGTCCTGAAGTCACCGCACCAAAAGTCGATGAACTGGAAGAAGCGCAACGGATTGCCGCCGCCGAGAAGAAACGCAAACCGTTGGAATACGGTAGCAAGGATGATTTTCAGCTGGCGCAAGCGATCAATCAGTTGAAGGGATTGCCGGTGCAGGTGTCCAAGGTCAAGCCGGAAATTCGCTCGGAAACCGACAAGGACGACACCACCTCGAAAGATGACAAAGCAGATCCGGCCGCTGGCGCAGTCATCAAGAAAAACTTGAAGACCGAAGAGAAAAAAGACGACAAGAAGAGCGATAAAGAATAATCGCTTTTCACGCTAAACTAGGGCCGCAGCGATGCGGCCTTTTTTATGGCTATGTCCCTTGCTTGATCGCCTGGCACACATTTACTTTTTGACAGTTTCTTATGAACGACCAGCAATTACTCCGCTATTCGCGCCACATCCTGCTGGATGATATCGACATAGCCGGCCAGGAAAAATTCCTGGCAGCGCATGCCCTCATCATCGGCGCAGGCGGCCTTGGCTCACCGGTGGCGATGTACCTGGCATCGGCCGGCGTCGGCCGCATCACGCTGGTCGATAACGACACGGTCGACCTGACCAACCTGCAACGGCAGATCCTGCATACCAGCGAACGGATCGGCCAGGCCAAAGTCAGCTCGGGTAAAGCCGCCATGGCGCAAATCAACCCGGAGATCGAGATCATCGCCCTGTCCGAGCGCGCGGACCAGGCGCGTCTGCATGCATTGGTCGCCGACGCCGACGTTGTCGTCGACTGCAGCGATAATTTCTCCACGCGGCAAGCGATCAACCGCACCTGCGTTGCGCTCAACGTGCCGTTGGTGTCCGGCGCCGCCATACAGTTTGACGGCCAGATCAGCGTCTTCGATGCGCGCGATGAAAAATCGCCATGCTATGCCTGCCTGTTTCCGCCGGACCGCGAGTTTGAAGAAATCGCCTGTTCCACTATGGGCGTATTTGCGCCGCTGGTCGGCATCATCGGCAGCATGCAGGCGGCGGAAGCGCTCAAGCTGATCGCCGGCATCGGCACTTCCCTGTCAGGATTTCTCCTGATGCTGGATGCCCGCAGCATGGAATGGACACGCATCGGCGTCACCCGCGATGCCGCCTGCCCGGTCTGCGGACAGCGGCACCGCCCCTGAATTAAGCGCTGTGCAAGGCGCGTACGGCGCCCACCGCTTGCATGGCTTTCAGCGCGCGCAGTTTCTGGATAGTGTCCGCACAAGCGCGCGCTGCTTCCGCGCCCTTCACCAAGAAATGCTCATAGAAATACTTGTGATGTTCCTCGCCGCCGTGGAAATGATGCGGCGTCAATACCGCTGACAATACCGGCACGCCAGTTTCCAGCTGTACTTGCATCAGGCCGGCGATCACCGCGTGGGCGACAAATTCGTGACGATAGATGCCGCCATCCACCACCAGCCCGGTTGCAACCACCGCAGCGTACCTGCCGCTATTTGCCAGCAGCTTGGCGTGCAAGGGAATTTCGAAAGCGCCGGCGACTTCAAAGAAATCGATGTCCTGCTCGCTGTAGCCGGCATGCGCGATTTCGGCAATGAAAGCGATACGGCATTGATCGACGATCTCGCGGTGCCAGCCGGCCTGAATGAAGGCGATGCGCTCATTGGCTGCGCCCAGGATTTTTGTTTTGATATCGACTGCTGAGGTTTGTTGCTGTTGCATGTGAAGACTCCTGTTTAAATGATAAAAACAGGGCGCGTTGGATCGAAAGGAAGCACGTAATTATTCAACACGACAAACGCCAACGCCGATGCAAATGGCAACAGCCCTGCCGTCGCCTAGGCGACACACAGCATGACTCTATCGGTTCAGATAAACACGGTACAACCTGTTCTCTCTTTATCCGGACTATACCGTCGGCCCCGGAATCACACCGGGTCTGCTGACCTTGCTGCAAGAAATCGCAACAAGCGCTCGCGGGCTATGCGCATTGCACGCAATTACCGCCGGTGGGGAATCGCACCCCGCCCTGAGAACGTCTCGGCGCGCCATATTGATTAGCGCACCGAGCGGAGAATTTATCACATAAATTGCGGCGCTGCACAAGCACGCCAGGTCTGGCAACCGCCGTGTCAGCCGGCCTCAGCCGGTTTTCCTGGCGAGTCCGAGATAGGTATCGATCACCTTTGGATCATGCGCCAACTCTGCGGCAGGACCTTGCAAGACCATATCTCCGGTTTCCAGCACATAGGCGTAATCGGCAGCCTGCAAAGCCGCGCGAGCGTTTTGCTCGACCAGCAGGATTGCCACGCCGGTCTGCTTCAAACGCACGATGATGTGGAAAATCTCTTTGACGATCAGCGGTGCCAGACCGAGGCTGGGCTCGTCCAGCATGAGTAATTGCGGCTTCGCCATCAAGGCCCGCCCTACTGCCAGCATCTGCCGTTCGCCGCCGGACAAACTGCCGGCCAGCTGCTTGCGCCGCTCCTGCAAGCGAGGAAACAGGTCGAACACCACCGCCATCTGATCGGCATAGCCGCTCTCGCCTTCCTTGTAGCGCCGATAGCTGCCGAGCAGCAGATTGTCTTGCACCGTCATGCTGGCAAACAGTTCGCGCTTTTCCGGCACCAGGCACATGCCGCGCGCGACCCGGGTTTCGATCGCCACGCCATCGGTATTTTGCCCCAGCAGACGCACTTTGCCGCGCATGCTGCCGTTATTCGGCATGGCGCCGGCAATCGCATTAAGCATGGTCGACTTACCGGCGCCATTGGGGCCGATCACTGTCACAATCTGGCCCGCACCGACTTGCAAACCGGCGCCATGCAAGGCTTCGACCTTGCCGTAGGCAACGTGCAGATCGCTTACTTCCAATACGGGATTGGCAAGAGCATTATTCATCGATGCCTCCCAGATAAGCTTCCAACACCGCCAGATCCTGCTGGATTGCGGCCGGCAAGCCTTCTGCAATCTTGCTGCCGAATTCCATGACCACCAAATGATCGGTCAGGTTCATGACGAAATCCATATCGTGCTCTACCAGCAAGATGCTCATCCCCTCGGCTTTCAGCTTGCGCAGCAATACCGCCAGCGCCTGCTTTTCCTGGTAACGCAATCCAGCCGCCGGTTCATCCAGCAACAACAAGGTGGGATCGCAGCACAAGGCGCGGGCGATTTCGAGGATCCGTTGCTGGCCCAGCGCCAGGCTACCAGCTTCTTCGTACAGCAAATGGCCAAGACCGACACGCTCCAGCTGCTTCCTGGCCTCGAACAGTAACGCCTTTTCTTCCGCACGATTGAGACGCAACAAGCTGGCCGCAATGCCACTGACATCGTTGTGGCTGCCACGTAGGTGTGCGCCAATGGCAACGTTCTCAAGCACCGACATGCTGCTCATCAGGCGCACATGTTGGAAGGTGCGAGCGATTCCGCGTGCAACGATCCGGCGCGACGGCAAGCCAGAGATCTGCTGCAATTCCTGCTGTGCACGAAACCTGATCGCACCACTGGTCAATGGCAGAACCCCGGTCACCAGATTGAACATGGTCGATTTGCCGGCGCCGTTGGGGCCAATCAGGCCGACGATTTGTCCTGCCTCGACGCTAAAGCTCATGTCATTGACCGCAACCAGGCCGCCAAATTTCTTGCGTGCGCGATCTATCTCCAGCACCACCGCCGCATCTGCATGCTTGCTTCTCGCCGGTAACGCCGTCGCGGATTCCGGCGCCCTTACTGTCGGCTTGGCAGGCGCCAGTTTGCGCAGATACGGCCACAATCCATCGCGTGCGCGTTGCAGCAGCAAGACCATGAGAATACCGAAGACGATGGTTTCGAAGTTACCGCTGGCCCCCAGCAGTTTCGGCAGCCACGATTGCAGCTGGTCTTTCAGTACAGTCAGCAGCGCCGATCCCAGGATCGCACCCCATACATAACCGGCGCCGCCAACCACCGCCATGAACAGGTATTCGATACCGGCATTCAGGCCGAACGGCGTCGGACTTATCGAGCGTTGCAGATGCGCATAGAGCCAGCCAGAAACGCTGGCCATCAAAGCCGCCAACACGAAGATCAGCACCTTGATCCAGGCCGTGTTGACGCCCATCGCTTCCGCCATCACGCCGCCGCCGTTTAGCGCGCGAATGGCGCGGCCGGGACGCGAATTCAACAGATTTTGCAGGCCGGCCAGCGCGATCAGCAAGATTACCCAGATCAGATAAAACATCTTGCGGCCGCTATCGAGCTCGATGCCCAGCAGATTGATGGCGGGAATGCCGTTCAAGCCGTCGTACTTGCCGAGAAACTCTAGGTTACCGAACAGGAAGTAAAGCGACAAAGCCCAGGCAATTGTCCCGAGCGGCAGGAAATGTCCTGACAGCCGCATGGTAATGCCGCCTATCGCCAATGCCGCTACGGTCGTCACGCCCAAGCCAGCCAGCAGACCGATCCATGGCGACAGGCCGAATTGCGTGCTCAGGTAAGCTGTGGAATACGCGCCAAGGCCGACAAAGGCAGCCTGGCCGAACGAAGTCAGCCCGCCAACTCCTGTCAGCAGCACCAACCCCAGCGCCACGATCGCATACAGGCCGATGTAGTTGGCCAGCGTGATCCAGAATTCCGGCGTCGGCAAAATCGGCAATAAACCCAGGATGGCGATAAAAGCGATCAGCGGTAGAAACCGCACAGAGAGATGACGCATCACTGGTCTCCCTCGTCAACCTGCTTGCTGGTCAGCGAACGCCATAGCAGCACCGGAATGATCAGGGTAAATACGATCACTTCCTTGAAGGCGCTGGCCCAGAACGAAGAATACGATTCCAGCAAACCCACCAGCAAAGCGCCGGCGGCGGCAATCGGATAACTGCCAAGACCGCCGATAATGGCGCCGACAAATCCCTTCAAGCCGATCAGGAAACCGCTGTCGTAGTAGATGGTAGTCAGCGGCGCAATCAGAATGCCGCACAAGGCGCCCAATGCGGCGGCGAGCGTAAATGCCAGCCGTCCGGCCTGCGTGGTGCCGATACCGACCAGCTGCGCGCCAAGCCGGTTGACAGCCGTGGCGCGTAAGGCCTTGCCGGACAAAGTACGTTCGAAATAGAGATAGAGCGCCACGATCAGCAGCAGGGAAACCAGGATGATCACGCAACTCTGGCCGGAAACGGTCAAGCCGCCGATCTCGAAACGGGCGTCGGAAAACGATGTGGTGCGCGAACCTTCAGCGCCGAACATCAGCAAGCCGATACCCGTCAAGGCGTAGTGCACCGCTACCGAAACAATCAACAAGACCAGGGTGCTGGCCTCCGCCAGCGGCTGGAACGCCAGCCTATAAACCATCGGCCCCATCGGCACCACGATCGCCAGGGTCAGCAATACCTGCAGCGGCATGGCCAGCGCAGCATGGCCATACACCCGCGCAACGGCGTAGATCGCCAGCGGCAGCAGCACGAATTTCAGCAAAGCCAGGCCGATGCGGCGGACAACCGTAGCGCGGCTTTCGCCATTACGACCCACAGCCAGCGCTACCGCTTCCTGGATAAAGCTCAACGCGCCAAGCACCACCAGCAAGGTCGCCGACAAGGGAAATTTGTCGGCCTGGATGGCCGCCAGCGTCAGGGCGCCGAAAGCCACGAACTCGCCCTGCGGGATAAAGATGACGCGGGTGACTGAAAACACCAGCACCAGCGCCAAGGCCAGCAGCGCATAGACGGCGCCGCTGGTGATGCCATCCTGCGCCAGGATAGCGGCGATTGAGAAATCCATAAATATACCTGTGCTGCGTGATGTTGTCCGGATTGCCGGGGTTACCCAAGTTACCGGGATTATCGAATTACTGCGCAGCGCCCAGCAGTTTCCATTTTCCGCTAACGATTTCCACCATCACGCGGGAGCGCTGGTCGAAACCGACGTGATCGGTCGGACTCATGTTGACGATGCCTTGCGAGACCGGCAGGTTTTTGATGGCTTCGATGCTGTCGCGCAGCCCGGCGCGGAACTCAGGACTGCCGGGCTTGCCTTTCTTGAGGGCCGCAGGTGCGGCGGCGCCAAGCAACATGCCTGCATCCCAGGCATGGCCGCCGAAAGTGGAGATGCTGCCGACGCCATAGGCCTTTTCGTAGGCACTACGATAAGCCATCGCCGACTTCTTGACCGGATTGCTGTCCGGCAGTTGTTCTGCCACCAGCAAGGGGCCGGCGGGCAGGAAAGTGCCTTCGCAATCCTTGCCGCAGACGCGCAGGAAATCGTTATTGGCGACGCCGTGGGTCTGATAGATTTTGCCTTTATAGCCACGCTCTTTCAGCGTCTTTTGCGGCAAGGCGGCCGGTGTGCCGGCGCCGGCGATCAGCACCGCGTCGGGATTGGCGCTAACCATCTTCAACACCTGGCCGGTGACCGACGTGTCGTTACGCGCGAAACGCTCGTTAGCGACGATCTTGATCTTGCGCAGCTCGGCCAGCTTGGAAAATTCACGATACCAGCCCTCGCCGTAAGCATCCGAGAAGCCGATAAAAGCCACGCTCTTGACGCCGGCATCCGCCATGTGAGCGATGATTGCAGTCGCCATGTGCGAGTCATTTTGCGGCGTCTTGAAAATCCAGCGGCGCTTGGCGTCGACCGGCTCGATCAGCGCGGCCGAAGCCGCCATCGAAATCATCGGCGTGCCGGATTCGGCGGCGACGTCGCTCATCGCCAGCGAACCGGGAACTGCGGTCGAACCGATCAGCAAGTCCACCTTTTCTTCACTGACCAGCTTGCGCACATTCTTGACTGCGGTGGTGCTGTCCGTAGCGTCATCGAGCACAATATACTGCACCTTCTGGCCGGCGATTTCCTTCGGCAGCAAGGCAAAAGTATTTTTCTCAGGGATACCCAGCGAAGCCGCCGGACCGGTGGCGGACACGCTCACGCCAACCTTGATCTGTGCGTATGCGCCGCCGCTACTTGCGGCCAGGGTGATTGCCAGTGCTGCGGAAACGGTCGTCCCCAACCATGCTTTTTTCATCTGATCTGCTCCATGTGGTTATAGCGCTTGGATGCCGCCGTCACAGGCGGCGACAATGGCGCCAAGCCCAGCGATGGTAGCAAAAAAATCAAACCAGCATCAGCGCGACCTGTTGCGCGGCGTCGGCTCCGGGCTTGTGCTGGAAACGGCTCTTGGCGAAACGCTGCCAGCGGCCCAGCACGAAACTTGCCAGGATATTGGCCCGCATCGCGGTTTCTGCCTCATTCGCTTCGCCCTGCGCGGCAGCGGTTCGCAGCGCCTGCTTGAGCGCCAGTTCGATACGGTCGACGAACTGGTTCATGCGCAGTTGCAGACGTTCGTCCTCATTGACCAAGGCATCGCCGATCATGACGCGGGTCATACCCGGATTGCGTTCGGCAAAATTAAGCAGCATCAGCGTAATCGCCTGCGCCTGATGCAAGCCCTTTTCCTGCTGTTCGGTAATCTGGTTGACCAGGCCGAACACGGTGCTTTCGATAAAGTCGATCAAGCCTTCGAACATTTGCGCCTTGCTGGCGAAATGCCGGTACAACGCCGCTTCCGACACCTCGATCCGAGCCGCCAGCGCAGCCGTGGTGATTTTTTCGCCCTTTGGTTGTTCCAGCATGACCGCGAGGGTCTGAAGGATCTGAAGTTTACGCTCGCCTGGTTTAGTAGTAGCCATGGTTTTTATTTTAGTAATAATGGAGATAATGAAAACTGGAGCAGAACCGGAACGCCGGCGCTGTAGCGCTGCTTCAGCGCAAACGGTGCAGATTCTTGCTCAACTGACGGACGGATTTTACTTTGACATCGACGTAATTGGGGCGCTTTATCGTATTTGACTGGTCCTTCAGGTACTGCGTCACCCACGCGGTACGCATCCCGACCCGCTTGGCGGCCTTCAGATTGACGATGGTGTCCTCCACCAGAATGCAGCGCCGTGCCGGAACCTTCTCGCGCGCCACCAGTTGTCGCAGCATGTGGCGCGACGGCTTGGGGCGCAACTGGCGATGCACATGCATGGCCTCGATCGAAATATGCTTGCCGAAATGACGCTGCAGGCGCAGATGGCGCATCACATCACCAGAATAGTGCAGCGGCGCATTGGTCAGCAAGATCTTGCGCCCCGGCAGCCGCTTGAGCAAATTGATCAGGCCGCGTTCCGCCCGAATCATGCCCAGCAGGTCGTCGAAACGATGCGCTTCGCGCAAAAAATCTTCGGGCCGTACCTGGTGATGTTTTACCATGCCCAGCAAGGTCGCGCCATAGCGCCGCCAGTAATTCTCGCGCGCGGCATTGACGGTAGCGGCGTCGGCATCGATGCCGTCACTGCCGAGGGTACGCGCCATGAAGGCGTTCATGTTGACGTGAATCGCCGGAAAAATCGCATGCGAGGCATTGTGCAAGGTATTGTCCAGGTCGAACAGCCAAAGCACGGCGTGTTTGTTCCCCTTTGTATTTTTTCTTCCTGTATCCATTACCATGATGTGCGCCGGTGATTTTCCGGAATTTAAAATCGCTGAGTCGTGAAGTCGCTGAATCGTTGATTCGATAACCAAAGGGGAACACGTGTTTCGTCAGATTATAGTTTCATTAGGTGCAACCGGCCTAGGTTCGGCCGCCGGATTACTCGCGCAGCTATCTTGCCTGTGCCAACGGACCCGGCTACGCCGGCTGCTGCTTCCCTTGGGATTTGGTGCATTGCTGGCGGGCGCGCCGCCGCTGTTCGCCCAGGATGTCATCGCCGGCGCATCGCTACAGCCTGCCGCCGGCGTTCGCCAGGGTGGCGCCATGTTTCAGGTACAACGCGACGGCCACAGCGCCTACTTGTTCGGCACCATCCATGTCGGTAAAGCCGATTTTTATCCCTTGGATGCAAAAATATTGCAAGCAATACAACAATCGTCCTGTATCGCACTGGAAATCGATCCGAACAATAATCAGGCCATGGTTCCGCTGATAAAAAAGTACGGCATCTATCCGGATGGTAAATCGCACCAGAAGGATTTGCCGCCAAAGCTGCAAAAAGAGCTCGCCGCCCTGCTGGAAAAGTACGGCATGGCGCCGGACCAGGTCGCCAGCCTGAAACCCTGGCTGATAGCGACCATGCTCGGCATCAATGAATACAGCAGCCAGGGTTATCTGTCGCAATATGGCGTCGACACCACCTTGGCCAATCTTGCAAAAAAAAGCAACAAACGCCTGGTCGAACTTGAGACCGCCGACGCACAGCTATCGCTGCTTGGGAGCTTGTCGTACACCGAGCAAGTTCAGTTTCTGCAAGACAGCATCGATGAAATCCAGGATCCAGCCAAAGCGCAGCGCTCGCTCGAACTGGTCAATTTGTGGCGCAGCGGCGATGTCGACGGCTTGGCCGCAATGCTGGCGGAAATGAATTCCGAGGACACATTTGCCAGTAAATTCATGCAACGTTCCCTGCTCGACGGCAGGAATCCGGGGCTGGCGGACGGCATCGCCAAGCTGGCCAACTCGACCAACGCCCCCTTCGTCGCTATCGGCATGTTGCATCTGGTCGGACCGAACAGCGTGCTGGCGATATTGCAACAGCGTGGTTATACGGTGACACGGGTTTACTAACATCTGGCCCACTTCCCATTTCTCAGACTGCTGCCATTTCCGTGTTCTGCGAATTGATTTGATTTACATCAAATCAATTCGCAGCGTTTCCTTTTACAGTGAAGGTCAACATAGATCTCTCACCAAAAACGGGAATAGGAAATGAAAAAAGCGGTATGCATATCAACGCTTTCAGCACTGGCGCTGGTCTTGGCCGGCAACAGTATGGCGCAAGAAAGTCCTTGGCAAATACGGCTGCGCGCCGATTACCTGAAACCGGCGAACAAGTCCGATCCGATCGGCGGCGTTGGCGCCTCCGACCGTTTGCAGGTCAACAACAAGACCATCCCTGAAATCGACATTTCCTATTTCTTTACGTCCAATTGGGTAGCGGAACTGGTCTTGACCTATCCGCAAAAACAGAATGTTTCGCTGGACGGAAAGAATATCGGCAGTTTCAAGCATTTACCGCCAACGCTGACCTTGCAATACCACTTCCTGCCGCAAGCGCAGTTCAGCCCCTATCTCGGCGCCGGCGTGAGCTACACCCGCATTTCGAACGTCGATCTGCTCAATGGCGCAGGTTCGCTGGACAACAGCAGCTGGGGCCTGGCACTGCAAGCCGGGCTCGACTATAAGCTGGACAAAAACTGGTTACTCAACCTGGATGTGAAAAAACTGCAGATCCGTAGCGACGTCTATGCCGGCGGCGAAAAAATCAGTCGCGTGCAGATCGATCCCTGGCTGATCGGCATGGGTGTCGGTTACCGCTTCTAGACCGGCCGCGCAATCGCGCTCTCCGGAAATCGATGTCTCGTCAGTCTTTCCCCGGACTGTTGCGCGCCAGGTATAAAACTGCCTGGCGCGCTTTTTTGCCATTGTCTATATGACCCCGGATGGCAGCACGGATAATCTCGACAATCTTTGATCGAGATCAAAGCCGCACCGGCGCAATTTTCCTAAGATCAGACGGCGTCATTTCCATATCAAAGGTTTGCCACATGCATTTCTCCCACTTGCCCGAACCGGTATCACCGTCGGCAGCCATGCCGCATCGCAAAGTGATCCGCTCCTGGCTGCTGCCGGTCGCGCAACGTAATACCGGCCGTGCGCTGGCATTGGTGCTGCTCGATCTGTGCTTGTTCGCGCTGGCGATCACCGCCACGGTCTGGCTGCAAAATACCGCCATAAAATTGCTGTTCGGCGCAATCGCCGGCTTCATCATCGGCCGTCTGTTCATCCTCGGCCATGATGCCTGCCATCAAAGCTTTACGCCGCACCGACGCCTCAATCGCTGGCTCGGCCGCCTGGTGTTCCTTCCCTCGCTGACGCTTTACAGTCTGTGGGATGTGGGCCATAACATGGTGCATCACGGCTATACCAATCTGAAAGGCTTTGATTTTGTCTGGCACCCGCTGTCGCTGGACGAGTTCCAGGCCCTGCCGCGCTGGCGTCAGTGGCTGGAGCGCGTCTACCGTAGCGGCTGGGCGCCGTGGCTGTATTACCTGGTTGAAATGTGGTGGCAGCGCATGTATTTTCCGAACCGCCGCACCATGCCGACCCGGCGTCCGGTATTTGTCTGGGACGGCGTCCTGGTGACGATGGCGGCGCTGGTCTGGATTAGCCTGCTGGTTATCGCCGCGCTGGCCACCGCGCAATCGATCTGGCTGACGTTAGCGGCTGGCTTTGTGTTGCCGTTCCTGTTCTGGAATGCAATGATCGGTTTTGTCGTCTACGTGCATCACACCCACACCGGCATCGCCTGGTACGATCAAAAAATCAAATGGGCGGCGTCGCAACCGTTTGTCTCGACTACCGTGCACCTGACCTTCCGCTATCGCATCGGCGCGCTATTGCATCACATCATGGAACACACCGCGCATCATGTCGATATGAGCATCCCGCTGTATCGCCTGCAGGAAGCACAGCAGATTCTTGAAACCATGCTGCCCATGCGCATCGTGATCCAGAAATTTTCATGGCGCTGGTATTTCGATACGGCGCGGCGTTGCAAGCTGTATGATTTCCGGCGCCAATGCTGGACCAATTTTTCCGGCCTGCCGACCAGCGCGGCTGCCGTCGTCAGCTGATCTTGGCCCATTCGTGCCCAACTTGTGATCAATTCGCAACGAGGTTTCGGCCGCTGTGCAACCGGCGGCGGTAAAATGGCGTGTCTTGGCAACATACAAAGCCACGCTTTCCATCGGATCCTGTCATGAATCACGCTCCCCTCCACGCAGCGCCGCTGCTGGACATCAGGGCCCTGCGCTCCAGCTGTTCGTCTTGCAGCATGCACCAGCTATGCCTGCCGATGGGGCTGGATGAGTCCGAGATGCAGCGCCTGGACGGCATTATCGGCCGCCGCCGCATCGCGCGCGATGAAACCTTGTATCGTATCGGCGACAAATTCAGCGCTTTGTATGCGGTACGGGTGGGCCAGTTCAAAACCTCACAAGCCAATCCCGACGGCGCCCAGCAAATCACCGGCTTCCAGATGAGCGGCGAATTGCTCGGCATGGATGCGATCAGCACCGATACCCATCAATGCGATGCGATGGCATTGGAAGATAGCGAAATCTGTGAAATTCCATTCGTGCGGCTCGAAGAACTGTTCGGCGACATCCCTACTTTGCTGCGGCACTTCCATCGCATCATGAGCAAGGAAATCACACGCGAACAAAGCGTCATTCTGCTGCTTGGGAACATGCGCGCCGAACAGCGCTTTGCCGCGTTCCTGGTCAACCTGTCGTCGCGCTACGCGGCGCGCGGCTATTCTTCGACCAGTTTCCAGCTGCGCATGACGCGCGAAGATATCGGCAACTATCTTGGCCTGACGATTGAAAGCATCAGTCGCCTGCTGTCCAAACTCAAGAAAGACGGGATGCTGAAAGTCAGCAACCGGGAAATCGAACTTGTCGACTTGCCGGCGTTGAAAAGACTGGCGACCGGCGGCGAGACCTGCGCCTGACCGTCTGCTATCAGCGTCAGACTGGCATCAGATGGTTTTCGAGTACCGCAAAGGCTCTTTCGCAGTACCCAGGTAACGGTCGAACACCATGCAAATATTCCGGATCAGCAAGCGCCCTTTCATCGTGACGCTGATCCAGTCGTCTTCCAGCAATAGCAAACCATCCGTTTCCAGCAATTTCAGCTGCGCCAGCTCTTTCGCAAAATAGGCGGCAAACTTGACAGGATGGGCCATCTCGATCGATGCCAGCGACAATTCGAAATGGCACATCAGACGCTGGATGATCAGCCGCCGCAACAAGTCATCCATGCTCAGTTTGATGCCGCGCGCAATCGGCAGTTGTTGCTGGTCGAGCCGCTGATAGTAGGCTTCCAGCGTCTTTTCATTCTGGCTGTAGCTAGCGCCGACCGCACTGATCGCCGATACGCCGCATGACACCAGGTCCGCCTCGGCATGCGTCGAATAACCTTGGAAGTTGCGGTGCAGGCGTCCCTGCCGTTGTGCGATCGCCAGGTCGTCCTCCGGCCTGGCGAAATGATCCATGCCGATGTATATATAGCCGGCCTCGGTCAGGCGCCGGATGCACAGGAACAGCATGTCGATCTTGCTGGCCGGCGTCGGCAGATCGTCGCCGGCAATCCGCCGTTGCGGCTTGAACAAGTGCGGCATGTGAGCATAGTTGTAGATGGCGATGCGGTCCGGCGCAGCGGCAATCACTTTGTCCAGTGTTTGCGCAATCGACGTCAGGCTCTGCTTAGGCAAGCCATAGATCAGATCAATGCTGATCGAGCGGAAGCCGGCAAAGCGCGCGGCATCGATGATGCGCAGCGTGTCCTCCTCCGCCTGGATACGGTTCACCGCCTTCTGCACTGCGTGGTCGAAATCCTGCACGCCCAGGCTGAGCCGGTTGAAGCCTTGGCGGCGCAGCGTGACGATGCGCTTCGGCGTGACCGTGCGCGGATCGACTTCTATCGAATATTCGCCCAGTTGATCCGGCGCAAACTGGAAATGCTGGTGCAGATGCGCCGTCAAATCGCTCATTTGGCGATCGCTTAGATAGGTCGGCGTGCCGCCGCCGAAATGCAGCTGCTCAACCCTGTTCATCCCTTGAAACAGAGCCGCCTGCATGGCAATCTCGCGCTTCAGGTAAGTCAGGTAATGCGCGGCCTTGCCCAGGTTTTTACTGATCACCTTGTTGCAAGCGCAGTAATAGCAAACCGTGTCGCAAAAGGGAATGTGCAGATACAGCGACAAGGCATGCCGCGCACCCATCGCCCGCCGGCCGGCAACCGCCTGCTCATAGGCTTCGGCGCCGAATACATCGGAAAACCTGTCTGCCGTCGGATAGGAGGTATAGCGCGGTCCGAGCTGATTTAATTTTCTTAGCAAAGTCGGTTCGAACGCAAGCGCAGCCAGCGATGCAACCGCGGCGATCGGCTTTGGGGAAGTTAACATGGTCTGGCTCCGGCAATTGGCTATGTCTATCGCTACAGCCTAGCTGCCTGGAGCGGCCTGCGCTTTGACATAGATCAAGCCGGCGTGACTATGACCGCTACTGAGACGCGATAGTGCCTATAATTCGTTCTTGACCACAGTTGCCGTACGCCCTCTTCATGTCTCTCAGCCATCCCGTAAAAGTACCGCCGGAATTCGCCAATCGCTGGCAGGGACAAGCGCGCTTTGTCTTACTCGATAGCGACTTCGGCGATGGCGAACATTTTCTGGCGACCTGGCAAGCATGGCGCGATCATCCCCAACGTCCGCAACAGCTGCATTACCTGGCTCTGGTACCCGACATGACTGCGCTGCACGCGCTACAGCCCGTGCTGGAGCAAAGGCCGCACTGGCAAGCGCTGTCTGCTGAATTGTGCGCCGTATGGCCACCCGCGGTGCCGGGCTTTCACCGGATTTTTTTGCAAAACGGCCAGCTGGTGCTGACGCTGATGTTCGGCGACAGCGCCGCTTGCCTGCGCCAGATCGTGGCAAACATAGATGCATTCCATTTGCGTGGCCGGAGTTGGCAGAACTGGTCACTGCCTCTGCTTGGCACACTGGGAAGATTAGCTGCCAGACAAGCCACCCTCAGCATTTCGACCCCCGACATGGCGCAGATGGAAGCGCAGCGCGCAACGCTCATGCAGGCCGGATTTATTTTTGATGAAAATGCCTTGCGCGCCAGTTTTACACCGCGTTTTACACCCCGGTCGCACATGGCGGACGCGCCCGCCATCGTTGAGCGCCACGCCATTGTGATTGGCGCCGGGCTGGCCGGCAGCGCCGCCTGCCAGCGGCTGGTGCGGCGCGGCTGGACGGTCACGCTGATTGAGCGCCACACAGAAATAGCGCAAGAAGCTTCCGGCAACACGGCGGGTATTTTCATGCCCCTGCTGTCGCGCGACGACAACCCGAGTTCGCGCCTGAGCCGCAGCGCCTATCTGTTCGCCCGGCACGTCTGGCGCCAGCTTGGCGGTATCGGCGATGCGTTCACCGGCGCCGCCTGCGGCGTACTGCAAATCGCCCGCGATACCGAACATGCAAATGCCCAGCAACAGCTGGCAAATCATTGGCGTTATCCGGCCGACTTTGCCGAATGGCTGGATCAAGCCGCCGCAACGCGACTGGCCGGCAATCCGGTCAGCAACGGCGGCTGGCATTTCCCAGCCGCCGGCTGGGTGCAGCCGCGCAGTGTGTGCCAGGCGATGCTGGATGATTGCGGCGCTGGATTACAAATACTTTTCGGACGGCGTGTGACGGGGCTTGTACATGAACAGCAGCGTTGGGTAGCGCTTGACCAAAACGGCCAGGAAATTGCCCGCGCGCCGGTATTGATCCTGGCCAATGGCTGCGAGGCGCTCGACTTTCCGCAGGCAGAAGATTTACCGCTCGCCGCAATACGCGGACAGATCACCCATGTCGATGCCGATCTGGTCCCCGCTATCGCACCGGTGATTTGCGGCGAAGCCTATTTGACCCCTCCGTGCGATGGAGTCTGCAGCGTCGGCGCCTCCTACGACGAAGATGCCGATCCGGCATTGCGGCATGACAGCCAGGCCGACAATCTGACACGCCTGGAAAATATCCTCCCTGGCTGGCTAAGTAGCGAATTGCCGCTGGCAGGACGTGTTGGTTTTCGTTGCGTGGCCGGCGACCGCCTGCCCTTAATTGGGGGCTTGCCGGACAAGACAGGAAAATCCAGCGTGCGCGAAGCAAAACTGAAAGACCTGCCGCGCTTTCCAGGTCTGTACAGCTTGCTGGGATACGCTTCGCGTGGCCTGATCTGGGCACCACTGGCGGCAGAATTACTGGCTGCGCAACTCGATGGAGAGCCGCTACCGATTGAGGCCGATCTGGCCGCAGCGCTCGACCCGGGACGATTTTTACTAAAAAAACAACGTCACGAGGCTAAACCCGCCCATTAAAAAGGGCGCCCTGAGGCGCCCTTGCAATTATTTATCGATCCCAACGATATGGCCGCATTTGCCAATCGCCGCGTGGGCCTCTGACCCAGCTTGGGGGAACGTAACGATAACCCGGCCGTGCTCTGATCCAGGTGCCGCCGACCCATTCGTGACGACGGCCATTCCAGCGCCAGTATCCCGGCGCCCAGACGAAGCCGCGGCGCGGAACCGGCACCACTTCATAGCGTGGTGGTGGCGGCTGGCCGATCTGGACGCCTACATAAGCCTGCGCTTGGGCCTGGCTTACCGGCAATGCAAGTCCTGCACTAAGGGCCAAGGCGCTGACACATAAAATCGATTTGATCTTCATCGGGGATCTCCTTTAATCATCTAAAAACTTCGGGCGACGATTAAATATAGGCCACAAAACTCCCGCAACTTGTAATTTTGTGTTTCCAAAAGATACAGACTATCAAGACGCCGGAATCCCCGCAGGCTGCCAGAGCAGCGCCCGCTAAGGTAAAATGGCGGCCTGCCAGACGGCATTGTCGTTTTATAAAATATATGCAGGATAGCGCCAACGCTTCGCCAAGCTAGGCTTGCCAACTATCCCCACCTGACTTCCCGGATTATCCATGTTGCGATTGAATGAAGTACAACTGCCCCTAGACCATCCCGAAGACGCCTTGCATGCGGCGATTCTGGAGCGGCTCGGCATCGCAGCGGAGGAAATGCTCGGTTACACAATTTTCCGGCGCAGCTACGATGCCCGCAAGAAAACCGCGGTGATCCTGACTTACACGGTGGATGTCGAGCTCAAGGATGAAAGCGCCGTCCTCAAACGACGCGCAGGCGATCGCAACATCATGCCGACGCCTGACACCAACTATCGCTTTGTGGCGCAGGCGCCCGGCCAGTTGAAATCGCGGCCGGTCGTGATCGGCACCGGCCCATGCGGCCTGTTCGCCGGCTTGATCCTGGCGCAAATGGGTTTCAATCCAATCATTCTGGAACGCGGCAAGGCGGTGCGTGAACGCACCAAAGATACCTGGGGCCTGTGGCGCAAACGCGAACTGCAGCCGGAATCCAACGTCCAGTTCGGCGAAGGCGGCGCAGGTACTTTCTCCGACGGCAAGCTGTGGACCCAGATCAAGGACCCCAAGCATTACGGCCGTAAAGTGCTGACTGAATTCGTCAAGGCCGACGCGCCGGAAGAAATCATGTATGTCAGCAAGCCGCACATCGGCACATTCCGGCTGGTCAAGATGGTGGAGCAGATGCGCGCGACCATCGAGGCGCTGGGCGGTGAATTCCGCTTCCAGCAAAAGGTCGAAGACATTACGATCAAATCGGACAACGGCCAGGGACAAGTGCAAGCCGTCGTACTGGCCAGCGGCGAAACCATCGTCACCGACCATGTGGTGCTGGCGATCGGTCACAGCGCACGCGATACTTTCCAGATGCTGTACGACCGCGGCGTCTATATCGAAGCCAAACCGTTCTCGCTCGGCTTCCGCATCGAACACCCGCAATCGCTGATCGACCGCTGCCGCTTCGGCCCCAGCGCAGGACATCCGATATTGGGAGCAGCCGACTATAAGCTGGTGCACCACTGTGAAAATGGAAGAGCAGTTTACAGTTTCTGCATGTGCCCAGGCGGTACCGTGGTCGCGGCCACCTCTGAACCGGGCCGCGTGGTCACCAACGGCATGAGCCAGTACTCGCGCAATGAACGCAACGCCAATAGCGGCATCGTGGTCGGCATCACACCGGCCGACTATCCAGGCCATCCGCTGGCCGGGATCGCCTTCCAGCAACAATGGGAATCGCGCGCCTTTGAACTGGGCGGCGGCACTTACGATGCACCGGGCCAACTGGTAGGCGACTTTATCGCCGGCCGCCCATCGACCGAACTCGGTTCGGTGATCCCCTCCTACAAACCCGGCGTGCTGCTGGGCGATCTCAGCACTTCCTTGCCTGACTATGCGATTGCGGCGATTCGCGAAGCCCTGCCCGCCTTCGACAAACAGATCCGCGGCTTCGCCATGGCCGATGCAGTATTGACCGGCGTCGAAACCCGTACCTCGTCGCCGATCCGTATCAAACGTCATGACGACAGTTTGCAAAGCCTGAATACGACTGGCCTGTTCCCGGCCGGTGAAGGTGCGGGCTATGCCGGCGGCATTATGTCGGCGGCGATTGACGGGATTCGGGTGGCTGAGGCGGTGGCGTTGAGCATGCTTAATAAAAGCTGAGGCAACATCAAACTTCACGCTCCGTTTTGTCCATCATTCCAAGGTAATTTGCAACGATGCCTGTCATGCATTGAGTACCCAACCAGTACATGACAGGCAACTATTCAGGGCAATATTAGCTTATATAGTCCACCATTAACGTGAATACCTCCAACGGCAGTCCACCACGCCCCTTGCGAATCGACTGCAAGAGGATACATATCTGCCAATTCCGGAGGAGTCATCGCAACCTGATTCCAGCTAAGTCCGCCGTCATTGGTTTTATAGAACGCCCCATATCCGTCAATGACGTAGCCGACAGATGCGCTCGCAAAAGTTGCCTCTCCAAGAGTCGATCGGGTATGTACCGGCAATTCCGACCAAGTTACGCCGCCGTCCGTTGTCTTTAGCAGCTTATATGGCTCCAGAAAACGCCCTTGGGCCGAAACATAACCTGTGTCTTTATCGAAAAAGGAAAAGCCCATCAGTGAGTTCATATCGGATGAATTCGGAAGTTCCGTAGTTGTCCAAGTCTTGCCACCATCGGTTGTACGAGACAATTTCATTGTGGTACTTGGGACGGTATTTATCATCCAGCCATGCAGTTCATCGACGAATTGCATACGTGACGGCTCGGTTGTCAAACGCGAGAGAAGGCTCCAGTTTTTACCAGCGTCAGTCGTACCCATCAACTCCCCACCGCTGGTTAAAATCCAGCCTTTTACTCCGATCAACTGGACAGCCACAAAACAATCCAAGCCCTTCGAGGGAAGATTGATTTCGACGTTTTCCCACGTTTGTCCGCCATCAGTCGTGTGACCCGCACGTCCATAGCCAAAGTCCAGGCGCCAACTGTCAGGAGTCGGACGCGTGGTGCGTAGTTGGGGACAACCGACAACCCACCCTTCTTTGCTGTTAGCAAACGCGATGTCACGAAATCCGCTGGCACCTCCCATATCACTCTTGGGCAACGCCACACTTTGCCACGTTACCCCCTTGTCTATAGTACGCAGAGCTTGTGCCTGATACATGGAAATTACCCAGCCTGTGCCATCAGCAAAGAACCGAATATTGTTTTCCTGCGAAAACGCATCAGAAACCTTTTTCCACTTCACAGGATTCGGCGGAGGATCTACCGGTACTGGGGGCGGTTTTATAACCGGGTTATCCAATATTTGCATCGCATAATCACGACTATCCTTCCCACCGAAATCGTCTCGGACGGACACGGTTATCGTGTGCGTGCCACTAGTCGCAAAAGTGTAGGTAATTTGATAATCCTGAGTTTTTTCGGCGACCTGCTTACCGTCAACGAACCAAGTATATGTCAGAAGATCGTAGTCCAAATCAGTGGCTGTTACCCCCAGCGATATAGGGGTGCCAACGATCAGAGAAGCGTTTGTCGTAAGTACCGCGTCAAGCTTTGGCGGCTGATTTGTTTTGCTTTGGATAGATCCAGTGTATGTACTAACGCGACCACCCAAATCGGTTGCAGTGAACTTGACGGCATAGATATTTGGACTGCCATAGGTGTGTTCCGGCAGGGGATCGTTCGATGCAAGTCCGCCATCGCCAAAGTCCCAAGAGAACTTGGTTCCCCCTGGAAAATATCCGAGTGGGAAAAATTTTGCTGGGCTTCCAGTGCGCGGTTGCGGGGGTATTGTCTGAATCCCTGTCGCCCGCGCCTGATCCACCGCCGGGGTCGGAGTTGGCGCAGGATTATTGGGTTGTACACTTCCCCCTCCCTTATCCGCAGATCCATCACCACCGCCACCACCACATGCCGCCAAGACAAGGACAAAAAAACCAATGAAAAATCCGTTCCGAATTCTTAAATCTACCAATTCAACTCCCCCCTTTTATGTTTTGTTCCCAGCCGACGCTGTCGCTACCTTCGCAGGCAGCCGTTCGATATCAAGCAGGCTCCCCCCTGCTGACAAAGGCCAGAAATGTTAAATTTGATCTACAGAAAATGCGAATAGATAGCGCTCTATCGCCAAACAACCAACTTGAATCAAGATGAACACAATATGTTACATCAATTAATTTAACGGAAACATAATAGCTTGCATTAAAGCACCCAAAAGTAAAATCGGCTGCATGTCAGAAGCTGAATTTAATGACGTCAGATATGGTCTGCAATGAGGGAATCAGGTAAAACCGGCGAATGCAAATAACACTGTTTACTTGTCCGACTTCCGGCTTTGAATTGGCTTGGTAAATTCTGCATCGGTCAGCGTTTTCAAAAAAGCCACCAGATCGTCAACATCACTATCGCTCAACGCCGGCGTGCTGCCTTCGCGCCGGTTATACGGCACTGAATTGATGTTGACGTTTTCCCGATAAGCGGGAGGCACGTCATCGAACTTGACGCCGGTCTTGTACCAGTCACCAGGTTTAGTGGCGCGGGTTGCATAGAACGCGACGGCGTCGCGCAGCGATGTGAAGACGCCGTTGTGCATATAGCTTTCGCGCACGGCGACATTGCGCAAGCTGGGCGTTTTGAAATAACCGCACCATTGGCTGCTATCCGGCCATTGCAACTGGTCTGCGGTTTTGCACAAGCCGGCATCATAGAATTTGGAATTGCGATTTTCTGCGATGCGACGGTTGCGCGGCACGGCTACCGCGTCGTAGCCGAAATCGGTGAACATCGAGCGGGCCGGATTGCTCGATCTATCGTTGAATTTATGACAGGACGCGCAATTGCCTTTGTCCGGATCTTTAAACAAACGCAGGCCGCGCATTTCGGCCTCCTCCAATTTTCCGCTGCCGCGGATATAGGCGTCGTACCGGGAATTGAACGGCGTCATTTCATCGCTGCGTAGAAATGCTGCAAGCGCAAGCGTGGCCGCCTCCGTGGCTTTCGCGGGCTGATCAAATATCGCCTGGCCGAATAGCAAGCGCATTTCCGGTGTATACCCCTGCGCCAGTTTGCCGGCAAGCTGATGCGGGTTGCGGTTATTCATTTCCAGAGGATTGAACAGAGGTCCCTGCGCCTGTTCGGCCAGCGTATTCGCGCGCCCATCCCAGAAGAAGCCGCCGAACGGAATCGGCGCCAGGGCGTCGTCGTCCTGATAAAAAAAGCGCGGCGGCGTGTAACGCAGGTATAGCACCGAGGGCGTGTTGCGCGTACCCAGGCTGGCTGGACGGCTGCCGAGCGCGACGCCGATGCGTGAGCCGTGATTGCCTGAAAACGCCTGCTGCGGGGCATGGCAACCGGCGCAACTGGTACCGCGCGGTTCTGAAAGACGCGTATCGAAAAACAGTTTGCGGCCTAGTGCGACCAGCGCCGGAGAATCGACCGGCGCGACTGCCGGCGCCGGCATTTCCGGATAGAGCGGCGTGTTCGTCGCTTCTACCGGCAGCGACAGCAGGCCAGCCAGCAACAAGAGGAGCCTCAGAATCTGTATTAACGTCAGGCGCATCCACTTCAGACGCATCAGTTCGGCGCCAGATAACCGGTCTTGTCGCAACTGATCTGGTTCCCGTTTTGCACACAGGTAGTCAGCAACAGTCCTTTTCGGGTATAGGCTTTGTATGCCCAATTACCATTGCTTTGGCGATCCATCACCATGAAGCCGAAACTGCTGGTGTGAGAAATCTTGTCGACGATAGCGCCGGGTGCCGGATTGGTATTGACAGGGAAAGGATCGGCGAAATTCACATCCAGATTGTCGCCGCCATTCCCGGAAACGAAGGTGGCGGGATGGTTTGAGGAAAAATTGATGGCCTGGAAATCATGGACATGGCCGTGGATCGCTGTCTTCACGCCCGCCGGATAAAACGCCGTCGGATTGACGCTTTGCATGACCGATTGCAATGCCATGTTGCCCGGCGCCGGCGGCGCACCGGCGATTGGCGCGAAGCCGAGAATCGGATGATGATTGGTGAAAATACTGTTGACGCCGGCCTTCGCCGCCAACCGGTTGACTGCCTGGAATTGCGCCTGGTAGGCAATAAATTGCGGATCGTTGGTCGCCAGGGCAGCCCGCCCCGCCTTGGCCGAATCGAACACGATCACCTGCGTGTCGGCGCCGACGGCAACCGCATACGGATCGGAGAGGTTTCCTGCCGCATCATTGGCTGGATCGTCGCATGAGCGCTTCGGATCAAGCGCCTGGGTATCGAGGAAGCGGAACCAGCCCTGTCCGGCACGCGCGCATTCCTCATGATTACCGCGCACCATGACCCATGGCGCGGCAGCCATCAGCGGCGCCGCCGGCTTGAACAAATCGGCTTGCCAGGCATCCCAGCCGTAACCCCAAGGGCTGTCTTTGCAACCTGCGATATCTGCCGGACAGGCATTCTCGCGATAATGATAATCGCCGATATGCAGCACCAGATCCGGCTTCATGGCGGCAGCCGCGCTGGCAATTTCGGGGAAAGGCCAGGAATCGTTGTCGTCGCAGGCTTGCCAGGCGTTGTCGGCTTTTTTCAAACGGCAACCAGTATCGGCCAGCACCACGATACGCTGCGGCGATTTCTTCGGCAACGGCAGGCTGCGCGAACCGACCGAAACGCCGCTGCTGTCGGCTGGAACCTTGTACTCACAGGCAGTGACCGGGAAAGCGGAAGGCTTGGAATCCACCGCAGCGCTGGCGGTCGGGCGCTGCGTCACTGTACCGGCCGCTGCGCGCAAAGTCATTGCCGTGTAGCTGTAACCATCATGCACCTCGGGGCAACTGGCATCGGTGGTGATCACCCTGACGATAGCCTGGTTGTTGCTGCCGACTGTCACCCAGGCGGCCTTGACACCGGCATCGATGTTACTGTCGCTGCCGCCGCAGGCTGCCACTAGCACGCTGAGCGTTATGGTCAATGCAAATCCAAAATTTTTGATAACCGGCTTGCGTTGCTGTTGTTGCGCGATAGCGTCCATGGTGCTCACGAGGATGTAGGTCGATAATGGAGAGTTGATAAATTATAAAAAGAAAATATGACCTGTTTGTTACAAATGACAGGCAAAAAAAATACGCCGGCGGCGTATTTTTTCACTTCAAAGAGCTTGCCAGTTATGCGGCATAACATACTGCAAACATACGGCAAACAAACAGCGCCTATTTACTCGCATCCCGCGTCGCCTGCACCAGGCATTTGGACAATTTATCAAAATGGAGCCAGGCTGCCTGGCTGAGTTCAACCTGTTTGCGGCGAGTATCGTCGGTATCCGATAACACGATCCAGCCCTTTTCCCGCATCGATTTCAAGCGCGCGTGCAACATCGCCGGCGAACCGAGTTCGCTTTGCGCCATCATATCGCGCACCGAAAGCCGTTCACGGGCTTGCCCGGCACGGGCGATAAAGGCCAGGATGCGGTCTTCCAGCGGATCCAGCGACGGCAATGACGGCAAGCCGCGCAGCGCATTCGCCAGCTGTAGAAAACGCACATAGATGTCTGCAGGTCGGTTGTCTTTGTCCATGGCTATTTTATAAACTGCAGTAAAAACACAAGGCCAGCGCGATTGATGCTTCTGCTGACGCCGCCGTTGTCGCTATTAATTGCATAACGATAATACCCGTCAATTTACAACCCCCGCAAGCAGATTGCCACATCTATCCGGATACTTCGGTAATATACGCCGGCTATGTCATCCATTTCATTCCCTGCCGAGAAACTACGCCAGAGCCTGCTGACCATCACCATCACGGTGGTAGTCTATATGCTGGTGTACATGACCAACGACTGGTTGTTCAAGCACATCGAGTTTACCCAAGGGATTGCCTGGATCTATTTGCCGGCAGGGATACGTCTTATCTGCACTTTGCTATTTGCGGAAGCCGGCGTTTTCGGCATCTTGATCGCCTCATTGCTCACCTCAAGCATCTACGCCATCTTTCCCGGCGATCCCGTCACCACCATCGGCTATAGCGCAATCTCGGCGCTCGCCCCCTATCTTGCCTATCGCTTTACCTTGCAGGAAATGCGCCTGCAACCGTCGCTCAGCAATCTGACCACGACCCGGCTGCTGGCCTGCATCCTGCTCTACGGCCTGACCAATCCGTTGCTGCAGCTGATGTGGTTTGTCCTGCGCGGCATCTCCTATCATTTCTGGTCTGGTCTGATCGTCATGTCTATCGGCGACCTCACCGGCTCGCTGATCGTGGTTTATGCGATCAAGCTATTGCTGTCTTTCTTCCCTTTACCGCGCGACTGATATTTAACGCGCACTCCGCAATAATCCAGCACTGAATCGGTACCGCCACAGCGTACCGCAAACTGCGACGTGGTGCGACCACCACATTGTTAGTGATTGTAATACTGCCGAAATAATTCCTCGCTATTCTGCCGACAGTTATAGAAATTATAGCGATCAGCCAGCGTGGCGTTGCGCAAACTGCGCAACGCCGCATGCGTTATCGCGTTCATCGCACATCTTCCACCGGGGTATAGCAATGCGTAGTTGGGACGAACCAAAAAAGCGGAAAGCGCGCGTCGAGATTATTCCAATGATCGACGTCATGATGTTTCTACTCGTGTTTTTCGTGCTGATCAGTCTCAACGTGATCCCAGCCCTGGGCTTGAAAACGCACCTGCCTAGCGCCAGCAGTTCGCAAGATCTGAAGCCGCAAAACAAGGCGGTAATTACCATCGGCCTGAACGATGCGCTACAGGTAGACGGCGTCGACACCAAGATCGGTGAATTGCCGACGCGCCTGAACCTGGCAAAGAAGAACGGTGAAAAACTCAACGTCATCGTCAACAGCGATCGCGGCGTCGAGGTGCAACGGCTGGTGGAGGTGATGGATACTCTGAAGCAGAATGGCTTCGAGTCGATCTCCATTGCTACCCGCAAACCGTGATGCAAGCAATGACGACCACGCCGTTCTTCTATCGCTTTCGCGATGCGCTAGCGACGCTGCCATCCATCCTCATTCTCGCGATCCTGATCTTCGCCGGCATCCAGAAGGCAGTGAAGATCCAGCCGCATAATGACGATTCACTAGTGCAGATCGCTCTGACTGAACCTGAACCGCCTGCTCCGCCGGTAGCCGTGCCGACGCCGCCGGTTCTGCCACAGGTAGTCAAGCCGGTGACGTCGCCGGTGCAGCCCGTGCGTCAACCTCCGCCGTTGCCAACGCCGCCGCAAGCTGTGACGCCGACAGCGGTCAGCAATACGCCGAGCCCCGAACTGGCGGCCGCGCCGCCCAAGCCGGCCGCTACGCCGCCTGCAGCTCCGGCGACAACGCCTGCACCCGAAGCGCCGCCGCCGGCAGCCGTGGCCAAGCCAAACAACGCCAGCATCGAGGCCAGCTACATCAGCAAGGTGCGTGCGCATCTGAATAGCATCAAGCGCTACCCGACCGGACGTGAAGCCAGCCAGCAGCGGCCGCAAGGCAAGGTCAAGGTGTGGTTTGTACTCAACCGCGACGGCACGCTGGTTGAACAGGGTATCGAGGAATCGTCGAATTCGATGCTGCTCGACGAAGCCGCCCGCAAGACCATCAACCGTGCCACCTTTACCGCTTTCCCCGAGTCCAGCTGGAGCGGAGAAACGACCCATCGATTCAGCGCCGAGTTGGAGTTCATTCCGGGAGCGGGATGAAAGCAGTTTCAAGACCGAGTTGAAGACATCGTTTGAACGCTTGCTTCAGACATACACCAAAAACGTACAGGGAGTAACACCATGCAATTCAAAGTCACCCGGCTGTCACTGCTGATCTCCGGGCTATTCATCGCCACCAGTCCATTGGCCTATGCAGCCGACACCTCCGACGTCGGCAAAGTCACCGTGCAGGGCGATGCCGGCGGCGGCCAAAGCACCGGCCTGATCCAGCAAGAGGAATCGGCCAAGGCGCGCAGCTCGGTCGGTCGCGACTATATAGAAAAGCAGAGCTCGACCGGCAATCCGTACCAGATGATCAACCTGCTGCCAGGCGTGAATTCCTATGACCAGGACGGCACCGGCCTGTTCGGCGGCAACGTCCGGGTGCGCGGCTTCAACAGCGACCAGCTGGGTTTCACCATCAACGGCGCGCCAGTCAACGACTCCGGCAGCTTTGCGGTCTATCCGCAAGAATATACAGACGCAGAAAACCTGTGCAACATCTTCGTCACGCAAGGTTCTACCGACACCGAAGCGCCGCACGTCGGCGCCTCCGGCGGCAACATCGGCATGACCATGTGCTCGGCGGAAGACAAGCAGCGCTTCCGCACCGAATATACCTTCGGTTCCAATAGCCTGCAAAAAGGCTATGTCCGCTTCGATTCCGGCAAGATTTTCAACGACCGCTTCAAGTTCTTCATTTCGTACTCGAAGACCCAGGCCGACAAGTTCAAAGGCGATGGCCGCGCCGACAAGGAACACACCGACTTCAACAGCACCTTCGACCTGGGTGGCGGCAGCTATGTCGATACCGGCTTCATGTACAACTCGGCGATCAACAACAACTACCGCTCGCTGACCAAGGCGCAGATCGCCCAGTTCGGTCCGAACCTCGACTTCGGCACAGTGCCGCCAGTGCACCAGCCAGGCGGCCCCGGCGCGCAAAACGATTCGACCTACGGTCCGAACGCCGGCATCAATACCGGCAACAAGAATCTTTATTACGGCTACAACCTGAATCCGTTCAAGAACTGGCTGGCCACCATGAATGCGCACTTCGCGCTGACGCCGGCATCCAGCCTGGATGTGAGTCCCTACATGTGGTACGGCTTCGGCACAGGCGGCAATCAATTGCAGACTCTCACCGAAGGCAACGCTAGTAACCTGCTAGGCGGCGGCGTGCGGGACATCAACGGCGACGGCGACACCAAAGACACCGTGTTCGTCTATGAAGGCAGCCGCACACGCACCTATCGTCCTGGCGTGACGATCAAATTCAACCAGCAGATCGACAACCACAAGCTGATGGTCGGCTATTGGTACGAACGTGCACGCCACCAGCAAACCGGTCCTTTCACACCGATCGACAATAACGGCAATGCCGCCGATGTCTGGCTTAACAATCCGGATCTGTGGCTGAAGAACCAGAATGGCTCTTACGTGCAGTACCGCGACACCATGACGGTCAGCACCGGGAAATCCGCCTTTGCACAGGACAATATCAGCCTGATGCAAGACAAGCTGAACCTGCAGATCGGCGCACGCTATTCGAGCATCGATCGCGACTTCACCAACAATCCAAGCCAGAGCTCGCCGGGTTTCTATACCCTGCAAAAATCGTATTCCGACCTGCTGCCGAGTTTCGGCGCGCGTTATCAGCTGACGCAAACGGATTCGGTATTTTTCAATGCCGCGAAAAACTTCAAGGCGCCGGGCAATTTCTCCTATTTCGGCCTGATCTCGGGCGGCACTATCGTCAATGGCGTGTACACCGGCGGCACCGTGCGCAACCCGCTGGTGGACAAGGAAACCTCGTGGAACTACGATCTCGGCTACCGTATCGCTGCTGATAAATGGACTTTTTCCGGTTCCTTGTTCTATGTCGATTTCAAGAATCGCATAGCGACCTCCTACAATCCCCTGACAGGTAACAACACCGACTATAACGTCGGCGACTCGACCTCCAAGGGGTTGGAACTGGAATCCGGCTATTCGCTCACCAAGAATCTGAGCCTGTACGGTTCGCTCTCGTACATCAAGAGCAAGATGGATAAAGACATGCCATTTTCTGCCACCACGGCGTTACCTACCGCCGGCAAGGAATTTCCCGATACGCCGAACTGGCTGAGCGGCCTGAGCCTGCAATATCAGCAAGATAACTGGTATGTATTCGGTCAGGGCAAGTACACCGGCAAACGTTACTCGACGCTGGTCAACGACGACAGCATCGGCGGCTACACCGTGTTCAACGCCGGCGCAGGCTACACCTTCCCGTCATCGACCTGGCTGAAGAAACCGACAGTTCGCTTCAACGTCAACAATATTTTTGACAAGCAGTTCCTGAGTCTCAGTTCCGGCAGCGGCAGCCAATTCACCACGAATGCAGTCGCGGTCGGCAACATTGCGGCATCGGCGCCATCGTTCTATGTCAGTCCTCCGCGTACTTTCAGCGTGACGCTGGTCGCGGATTTCTAAGTAATGGTAAGTAGCGGTATTTAAAGCAGTTGCAGCAAACCCTGGCGGCGGACTGCGGTCCGCCGCTGCAACATAAGTGCACAAAGAGGTCATCATGAACATGCAATTATTCCACGAGCTCGCTTTCTACCTGATGTACGCCTGCGCGGCGCTGGCGATCTTCGTGATTGTCGAACGCGGACTGTTTTTCAACTACACCTTGCGCCAGGCTATCGGCCTGGAAAAAGCCATGACGCATGCGGTGCAGCATGTGCAGGAACTGCCGGCGGAACTGACGGCGCGCGCCAGCTTGCCGCTGACCCTGGTGTCGGATATCCTGGCTGAAAAGCATCAGTTGACGACCGAGAAGGATCTCGAGGATTTCAGCGAATCGGTCTATATCGCCAACCGCGGCGCGGTCCAGCATCGCCTGTGGATTCTCGATACGATTGTGACGGCGGCGCCATTGCTCGGCCTGCTCGGCACGATTTTAGGTATTATCGATACCTTCAAGGCGCTCGCGGTATCGGGCGTTTCCGATCCGGGCCAGGTGTCCCAGGGTATCGGCACCGCCTTGTATGCAACGGCGTTGGGGATCGGCATTGCGGTAGTCGGCATGTTCTTCTTCAACATGTTCCAGGAACGCATCGAGCGCATCAACGATCACCTGAAGGTCTTGATGTTGCGCGCCTGCGTTGGCCGTGATGCAACCAGGAACGCGAAGGCTGCCGCTGCAGCTGAAGCCGGGAAACTGCATCTCGCCTGATCAATGAATTGTAAAGGACCGGCTGAGTCAAATGAGTCAAATGCGTGCAACATCTTTCAGCCGGACCACATTGGCGAGCTGCCTGGCAGCTTTTTTCCTGACGGCGTGCAGCGGCCTGCAAAGCCTGCCGCCAAACGCGCCTGTCACGATCAACCTGGTCGCTATCAATGACTTGCACGGTCATCTGGAAGCGGAAACCAAGAGCTTTGCCAGCGTCGCCGACGCCAATCCACGCAAACTGAAGGTCGGCGGCATCGATACCATCGGCGGCGCCCTCAACGCATGGCGCGCTGAAGATCCGCAACTGTTGCTGGTCGGCGCCGGCGACCTGATCGGCGCCAGTCCGGCGCTGTCCTCTATCTGGGCCGACGAGCCTACCATCGACGCACTCAATCAACTCAAGTTGCGCGTCAGCTCGGTCGGCAATCACGAGTTCGACCAAGGCACGACGGAATTGCTGCGTTACCAGCATGGCGGTTGCCAGTCCAACCGACCGGATAAAGCGTGTCATTACGAGGATACATTTCCCGGCGCGCAGTTCTCTTATCTGGCAGCCAACGTCATTGTCAACGATAGCGGCCGTCCGCTCCTGCCGCCTTACCGGGTTGAACAGGTGCGCGGCGTCAAGATCGCCTTCATTGGCGCGGTGGTGCGCGAAACCGAGAAAATGGTGTCCGCCGACGGCATCGCCAATGTCCATTTCATCGATGAAGCCAACGCCATCAACCAGTGGGTTCCCGAGATAAAGGCGCAGGGCGTCAGCGCCATCGTGGTGCTGATCCATCAGGGCGGCGAAACCCCGGAACCCTTCGACAAGCCAGACTGCAGCCAGCTGCGCGGCCCGATCGTCGACATCGTCAAGCGGCTCGATCCCGCCATCAAGTTGGTGATCAGTGCCCATTCGCACAATGGCTACACTTGCCAGGTCGATGGCCGCACCGTGACGCAAGGCGAATCCTTCGGCCATATGTTGACGCGCATTTCCCTGACCATCGATCCGCGCGGCGCAAGCTTGCCGGAGAAAATTACGGCCATCAGCGCGCGCAACGTACTAATGGATCCACAGCGCTTTGCGCCCGATCCGGCGCTTGCCGGCTTTCTGAAAAAACTGGAAGCGCGTAGCAAGGTCGTGCTGGCGCAGCCGATAGCGCGCATCGCCGTACCGCATATCGATAAGCAGATCAACGACGCTGGCGAATCGCCGTTGGGCGACGTCATCGCCGATTCCCAACTGGCGGCGACGCGCAAACTCGGCGCGCAGATTGCATTGATCAATCACAAGAGCATCCGTGAAAACCTGGAGAGCGGCGCCGGCGGCAGCAACTACGCCCAGGTTGCCGCCACCACGCCGTATGGCAATACGCTGGTGCTCCTGTCGCTCAGCGGCAAACAGATCCTGGCTTTGCTGGAACAACAGAGCTGGCTGGACCAGGATCGTCCCGGCGGCCGTTTCATGCTGCAAGTCTCACATGGCTTGAGCTATCGCTGGGATGCGCGGCAGCCGCTTGGACAACGCGTCGTACCCGGCAGCGTCACATTGAATGGCGTTGTATTGGATCCCAAGAAGCAGTACCGACTCAGCGTCAACAGTTTCATCGCCCAGGGCGGCGATGGCTTCAGTCTGCTGACCCAAGGCACCGACCGTATCGATACCGGCATCAATGATCTGGATGCCCTTAGTCTCTATCTGATCGCCCGCGAACGCGAAGGACATCCCGCCGGCAGCGCGCAGACAGACGCCCGCATACTGCGCGTGAACTAACCACTTAACCATCTTTCGGAAGCAATGCATGCGTAAATTGATCGTCTCGACAGCCATCCTGCTCGCCTGTACCGGTGCTGCTCGCGCAGAATTCAGCATCCCGGGTTACGAGCTGGTGCATACCGTGCCGGTAGAAACCACGCTGGCGACACCTGATTTGCGAGAGCCGCTGCAGGTCTGGAGCGAAATGTTCGATAGTGCAAAACACGACATCGTACTTGGCCAGTTTTATGTCGCCAGCCAGCCGGGCGCAGCGTTCGAGCAAGTGATAGCAAGACTGGCCGCCGCCGGCGAACGTGGCGTCAAGATCCGCTTCCTGATGGAAGAAAAGGGCAAGTTCGCCTCCGACATGACAACCATTGAACGGTTGAAGAAAATCCCGAACCTGGAATTCCGCTATCTCGATTACTCCAAGCTGACCGGCAACGGCATCATCCACTCAAAATATATGGTGGTCGACGCCAAAGCCGCCTATGTCGGCAGCCAGAATTTCGACTGGCGCTCGTTTGCCCACATCCACGAAACCGGGCTGCGGATTACCGATCCCGTAGTGGTCGCACAAGTGCAAAAAATCTTTGATCACGACTGGCATGCGCAGGAACTGATTGCGCAAGGGAAGGAAGTACCGCGCCTGAACCAGGCGACGGTGGCCGCCGATGACCGGCAGGCAACGTTCCTGGTCGCCAGCCCGAACGCCTTCAACCCGGCAGGCGTGGGCGATTCCGAATCCGAACTGGTCAAGCTGCTGGCGGCGGCTAAATCGGAAGTGCGGATACAGTTGCTCGACTACGCACCGCTTAGCTATGGCCCGAATCGCACGCGCCCTTACTATGCTGTGATAGACAATGCAATCCGCTCTGCGCTGGCGCGCGGCGTCAAGGTCAAGCTGATGGTGTCGAACTGGAATACCGAGAAGCCGGGCATCGCCTACCTGCAAAGCCTGGCGCTGCTGCCCGGCATGGAAATCAGGATCGTCACCTTGCCGCAAGCCAGCAGCGGCTTCATCCCTTTCGCCCGCGTGATCCATACCAAGACCATGGAGATCGACGGCCAGGTGGCCTGGATAGGCACCAGCAACTGGAGCGGCGGCTACCTGGATTTGTCGCGCAACCTGGAAATCGTGCTGCGCAATCAAAAAATGGCGCAGCGGATCGCTGACTTGCATCAGCAAACCTGGAATTCAGCCTACGCCCAGCCTATCGATGTGCTGAAGGATTATCCCAAGCCGGTGAAGGGCAAGGAATAATCCTGTTGGCGGAAGACTGAACTCAAACGGCGCCGACTACAGCGGTCAGCATGCTGATGGCGCCGATGTCGATGCCATCCACCACAATCGATACAGCCTCGCCTTCCCGCCTGGCGCCAGCGATATATAACAGCGGCAGGTAATGCTCCGGCGTCGGCACCGACAATTGCGCGTCCTGGCCCTGATCAGCGTAATCGATCAGGGCTTGCATGTCGCCGCTTAGCAAGCTCTCGCGGACATGGTCGTTGAAGCGCTCGGCCCAGTCATGGGGCGGCGCATCCTGATGACGGTTCATCAAACGCAGGTTATGCACCACGTCGCCGCTGCCGACGATCAGTACTCCTTGCTCGCGCAGCACCGCCAGCTTGCGTCCCAGGTCAAAGTGAAACTGGGCTGGCTGCATAGCGTCGATACTGAGCTGTATCACCGGCACATCTGCATTGGGAAAAGCCTTGACCAGCACCGACCAGGTGCCATGATCCAAACCCCAGGACTGATCCATGGTAACGCTCAGCGGCGCCAGCAGATCGCGCACTTGCGCCGCCAGCTGCGGATCGCCCGGGGCCGGATAGCGCACATCGAATAGCGCTTGCGGGAAACCGCCGAAATCGTGAATGGTTTTCGGCATCGCCATTGCAGTGACGCCAATACCACGCGTGTACCAGTGCGCCGATACCGACAAGATCGCCTTCGGCTTCAGCTGCGCCACACTGGCGCCCAGCTGTGTCCAGGCGGTGGTGTAGCGATTGTCTTCCAGTGCATTCATCGGGCTGCCGTGACCGAAGAAAATCGCCGGCATGCGGGTGGCATTGATGTTCATCGCAATTTCATTCCTCATCCAATAAAGTTACACAAACAGATAGTTACTTGCCGGCCCGGGCGTTACCGATTGCAAACACGCCATTGCCCAATAGCGCAACAGACAATGCGGTCACAATCATGAACGCCGGAAATTCCCAACCGCCGTTCGGGCTGGTGAACACCCAGCCGTTAGGCGCATGCACCGACAAGGCGCCCAGTAACACCGGCAGCGAAATGATCGCAGCAATACGTGCCTGAAGGCCCAGCACCATTGCCAATCCGGTCAGGACTTCGATCGCCACTACAGGGTACACCGACCAGGCGGGGAAGCCCTGGCTGGCAAAAAATGCCGCCGCGCCGGGGAAGGTGAAAACGAAAACCTTGAGATAGGCATGCGCCAGCAAGGCGATGCCGAGGGTCAGTCTAAGCAGGGTTGCGGCATACATGCTGGTATCGGTATGGGTGGTGGTATTGGTCGTATTCATCGCTTACTTTCCGAAAATTGGTTAAAAGCCAAAGGTGGCTCGTAGATCACGTTTCACTATATATTCTTGCAATGGAAAGAAAAATCTGCTTTTCTTAAAATACTATTTCCGAATTCCGAAACAATTGGATCCCGCGATGAACCTGTTCGAAGCCATGAAAGTGTTTGTCAAAGTCACCGAAACCGGTAGCCTGTCCGGCGCGGCGCGCATCCTGAACCTGTCCAATCCATCGGTGACGCGACATATCGCCGACCTGGAGGAATACCTCGGCGCGCGCCTGCTAAACCGCAGTACCCGGCGCATCAGCCTGACCGATACTGGCAGCGCCTATCTGGAACGCTGCAAGCAAGTACTCGCTGACCTGGAGCAGGCCACGCTGGTAGCTGGCATGCATGCCGCCAATCCTAGCGGCGTATTGCGCATCAATGCCCCGCTGTCGTTTTCCGTACATCATCTGGGCCGGGTGCTGCCCTTGTATGCAGAGCGTTATCCCAATGTCGAGCTGGATGTGACCTTGTCAGACCGGGTGGTGGATCTGGTGGAAGAAGGGTTCGATCTGGCGATCCGCATCGGAAAATTGCAGAATTCCAGCCTGGTCATGCGCCGGCTGGTGGCGGCGCGCGTGCTGACCTGCGCCTCGCCCGCCTATCTGGAACGGCACGGCATACCGCAACATCCGGACGATCTGGCCCGGCACAAATGCCTGACTTACGCCTACACTCAGCCTGACAACGAATGGCGCCTGCAGCGCGACGGTAAAATCCACACGGTGCGTATCCACGGCGGCTTGCATTGCAATAACGGCGATCTGCTGCTGGCGGCGGCATTGTCCGGCATGGGCATCATCCGCCAGCCGACTTTCATCATCGGCGACGCCATCCGTGAAGGCCGCCTGGTGCCGCTATTGACTGAGTATCACGGCGAAGCGCTGGCAATTCATGCGGTGTATCCGAGCCGCCAGCATCTGTCAGCCAAGGTACGCACCTTTGTCGATTTCCTGGCGCAGCAATTCGGCGAGGTGCCAGACTGGGACCGCGATTTGCCACTATGAAAAAGGCCGCAAAATGCGGCCTTTCGTTTGCAGAACCTGCGCTACGGCTTACTTCTTGGTGCGTGGCGTAGCGGCCTTGGTCAGTTGCGTGGTGGCCGTATTCAAGTTGGCTTCCAGCGTTTCAACTGCCTGCTTGGCATTCTTGGTCAGCTGCTCGTAACCGGCGTTGGCATTGCTGATCACCGATTTGAGAATGGCGATGGCATTTTCAGAACCGGCCGGCGCACTCTTGCTGACTTCTTCGATCAATGCATTGATTTTCTTTTGGGTTTCCGCAACCTGGGCTTCAGCTGCGCGGGTGAATTCAGCCTGCGTGCCAGAAGCGATACCGGCGAGATGGCGTCCGTAAGCTGCGGCTTTTTCGGCGTTAGGCTTGGCTTGTGCGGCAGAAATGGTCAGGAATTCCTGTGGATCCTTGGCGCTCATCAATTGCTTGGCGCCAGCGCCGGTCTCCTCCAGCGATGCCTTGGCCGCATTCAGGTTGAGCTCGATTACTTTTTCAACGCCTTCGAAGGTTTTTGCAGTGAGTGTATTAAGCAATGCCAACTGGGCTTCGAAATGCGCTTTGGTTGCTGCGGCAAACTGTTCGTGGAACGAAAACATGGCCTTCTCCTGTGTGAACGTGTGAACAAATCATCGATTGCTATGAATATGGCAACGTTGCATATTTTATATGCGAAATATGCATTTGCCCCCTGCCAAAGCTAACAGTGCATTGCTCGCTCAATCTGCTGCTGCGGCGCAAACTTTCCTGCCATTCGGCTTACCACTGTGACCACTGCCGGAACGACAACTGCGGTAGGTCACGACAGAATTTTCAAACAACTGGCGCGCCTGCGGCAGCGGCAGTTTTGCCAGCCGTTCAGCCATGCTGCGGCTCACCTGGAAATGCTGGTAGTCGATCGGTTTTTTCCAATCACCACCCCAGATCAGAAAGCCATGCTGGGCGAATAGTTCCACAACTTGTTCACTGCTGCCGACGCGGCTCGCTACACGCTGGCCAAAATCCTTCCCGGCTGGCGGGCTATAAATCTGCTCGCCTTGCGCATTGCGCAAGACGTACGGATTTTGCAAAGGATTGATATCGATCGCCAAACCGTAGGCATGCAAGGAAATTGCCTTGCCGCCGGTAATCGGCCTGTCGTTGAAAGCGGAGGTATTGTTGTCCGCCATCGATGCATCGTCGTTGCCTTGATAATGCTCCATCAGACGCGCCTGCGCAAGCGGGAAACCGCGCTTAAGCAGTTCGTCGAACAGCGCTTTTACCTGCGGCGCGACAGCGGCCATGACCATGATTTCGCCATCGTCGTGACGCACTTGCTCGAAATCGATATAGGAAAAACGCACTACCTGCAGTTGCGAACATCCGACCGGCGCGCCCGGCTGCAGTACGCGCTGCTTGAGCAGTTCGCATTGCTGGCGATCAAGGCCGGGGCCAGAACCGAGACCCGCAGATTGCGCCTGCGCCAGACTTGACAGCAGCAGCATCGATAACAGGAGGAAAGACAGTCGACGCAAAATCCGCAACATCACGGCATCAGCTCACAGGCGGCATGACCAGCTCGTGCACCACCAGGCCGGCATCGGAATTACCGAACGTGTCGCCATTGGCTTTGATCCGTTCAGCGGCATGCATGGCATCGGCGTAACCCTGCTCCCAGCGCCATTCGATCGAGCCGCGCGAAAAATTGATGTCCTTGGACGGCATATTCCAGTCATGTCCGCTATAGCGCAAGCGCACGATATGAATCGTGCTGTCGTCGGACAAGCCTTCGAATTCCTTGAGATCGGATTTTTTGCGCAAGGCCGGCGGCAGCTTGTCGTACAGCGCTTGTGCAGCGCGCCGCAACTGGTACATGCGCAGGTAATTTTCGATGTGGCGTTCCGAACGCGAAGCGAATGTCACGTCTTTCTGGCGATTGGTGATCTGGTCCAGGGTAGCGGGCTCAGGACCGTTGGCGCTCCACAAATCCACCATCACGCACAAGGTGTTGCCATCGACATCGGTCTTGGATTCGTCGTCCAGCACCACTTCCAGCGGGGTATTCGAATACAGCCCGCCATCCCAGTACAAGTCGCCATCGATGCGCACCGGCGCAAAGCCGGGCGGCAAGGCGCCGCTGGCCATGATGTGCTCAACACCGATAGTCCGTTCCTGTGAATCGAAATTGATCAGGCTGCCGCAGGCGACCCGCATCGCGCTGACTGTCAGACGCATACCACCCGGGCTGTTCAGATACTTGAAATCTACCAGCCGCGCCAAGGTCTCGGCGAGCGGCTTGGTGTCGTAAAAACTGGCTTGTTCCGGTTCCACCGCCATGCCGAGCATGAACGGATTGAAACCGCGCGGAGAAAAGAATCCAGGCACGCCGCGGGTCGTGACATCGTTCGTGGTCCACCAGGTGTTGAAATGGCGCATTGCATCCGGCACTTTGCTCAGATCCGCCAGGTCGCCATGGCCGACCTGCTCCCAGAATTCTTTCAGGCGCGAGAGCCGCAGATCGCGTTCGTTGCCAGCGATGATGGCGGCGTTGATCGCGCCGATCGAGGTTCCCACTACCCAATCCGGCGTCAGGCCATTTTCGTGCATCGCGTGATAAACGCCAGCCTGATAGGCGCCCAGCGCACCACCTCCCTGTAACACCAGCGCCACCCGGGGCGTGGTCGACTCGGCTTTGCCGGTAGTGCGTATTTGTGACTTGGAAGTGGTTTTATTACTCATTTGAAACCGATCTTTGCGTATGAAAGAGTAAACATATTACCCCATCGCGACGACCGGCAACGACGACGCCTGTTATGTCATGAAATCATCACAAACAGTAACGATTCTCATTTGTGTTATAGTCTTTCCTCCTTAAATGTAACTATTTGTTACAGGCAATAAAATTGTCATTTTCATCAACACTAGAGGAGTTTCCATGCTTTTACGCTCTGTCATTGCCAGCGCCATCCTGGCCGCCAGCACTACCGCTGCGTTCGCGCAAGAACAAGTGCTGAACCTGTATTCGGCGCGCCACTATCAAACTGACGAAGCGCTGTATGGCAACTTCACCAAAGCCACCGGCATCAAGATCAACCGCGTTGACGGCGACGACGCCGGCACCATTGCGCGCCTGAAAAGCGAAGGCGCCGCCAGCCCTGCCGATGTCATCTTGCTGGTCGACGCTGCGCGTCTGTGGCGTGCAGAAAAAGACGGCCTGTTTCAGCCGGTGAAATCGGCGATCCTGGATGAACGCATCCCCGCCAACCTGCGCGGCAAGGATGATGGCAAGGGCTCGGAATGGTTCGGCTTCTCGACACGCGCCCGCGTAATCGTCTACAACAAGCAGAATATCCAGCCGCAAGACGTCGACACTTACGAAGCCCTTGCTGACCCGGAAAACAAGGGCAAGCTGTGCACCCGTTCCGGCTCGCATCCTTACAACGTCTCGCTGTTCGGCTCGCTGCTGGAACATCATGGCGAAGCCAAGACCGAAGCCTTGCTCAAGGGCTATGTCGCCAACCAGGCGCGTTCGCCGGTAGGCGGCGACACCGACCAGATCAAGGCAGTGGCTTCCGGCGAATGCGGCGTGGCGATTTCGAACTCCTACTACGTCGCCCGCTTGATGAAATCGACCAAGCCGGAAGATATCGAAGTGATGAAAAAAGTCGCGGTGATCTGGCCTAACCAGAAAACCACCGGCACCCATGTCAACATCGCCGGCGCCGGCGTCGCCAAACATGCGCCGCACCGTGAAGCTGCCGTGAAATTCCTGGAATACCTGTCGAGCGACGATGCGCAACGCTACTTCGCCGAAGGCAATAACGAAACCCCCGCGGTCAAGGGCGTCAAGACCGGCAATCCTGCATTGGACGCGTTGGGGCCATTCAAGGCTGAAGTGATCGACGTCTCCGCAGTTGGCCGCAACCAGCAAAAAGTCCAGCAGCTGCTGGATCGCGCCGGTTACAAATAAAGCAGGTTAGTCAGACGCAAAAAAGGCTGGCGAATCATTCGCCAGCCTTTTTCATGTGCAGGAACATCTGGCACTTATTTTTTCCTGATCATATAAATCGCCAGTCCAATCAGCAACACCACACCAAATTCCAAGCCGACCACAAAGTACTTCGCCATGATTCATATCCAAAAAATGATGCGATTTATAAAGGGAATGTCACCACGTGGCTGACATCCAGGCGAATGCCGATCCATTCGTCGATAGCGTGATCGTGATGGGATGGCACCAGCGCCAGCAACTCCTGGCCGCTCGCCAGTTGCAGCGTGTACAAGAACTCGGCGCCGCGGAAGGATTTGCGCACAATCCGCGCCGTGAACGGAGAAGCGTCATCATGCACGATATCATCAGAGCGCAACAATACATCGAAACGCTGCCGGTCGCGTCCATGCGCATGGATTTGCGCCAGGGCGGCAGCACTGACATCGTGCAGATCGCCCAACCCGGTCGACACCACCTGGCGGCCGTCACGTTCAATCAACTGACCCGGCAACAGGACGCCATGGCCGATAAAATCGGCGACAAAGCGCGTCGCCGGCCGATGATACAGATCGTAGGGCGCAGCCCATTGTTGCAGATGGCCGCTCTGCATGACACCGACGACATCGCCGATGGCAAAGGCTTCCAGCTGATCGTGGGTCACCATGAGTGCAGTGATATGCGCCTGCTTCAGGATCTCGCGGACATCATGCGCCAGACGCTCGCGCAATTCGACGTCGAGGCTGGAGAACGGCTCATCCAGCAACAGCAGCCGCGGTTGCGGCGCCAAAGCACGCGCCAGCGCTACCCGTTGCTGCTGGCCTCCGGACAGTTGATGCGGATATTTTTCCTCGGAACCTTCCATCCCCACCAGCGCCAGCATCTCCCCGATCCGCTGCTCGCGCTGACGGCGCGATGCCTGGTGCAGGCCGAAGCCGATATTCGCCGCGATATCCAGATGCGGGAACAAGGCGAAATCCTGAAACACCATACCGATACGGCGCTCCTCGGCGGCGACTCTGATGCCGGGGCCATCGAGCAATACCTGATCCAAGGAGATCCGTCCGCTTTGCGCTTGCTCAAGGCCGGCGATTGCGCGCAGCAAGGAAGTTTTACCGCTGCCGGACGGACCGATCAGCACACCAAGCTGGCCTGCCGCAAGTTGCAGAGAAACGCCATTCACCGCCGGTGCCGGAGCGCCGGGGTAATTGACGCAGATTTGCTCAAGAGTAAGAAACATGGGGAACAGGTAACAATTCGCTTGATCGAGATGAACCCGTGGCGAAGGTTCAAGTCGAAGGGTGGTCATCAATCCCCTAGTTTAACGCACTCCATTTCGCTTACTGCCATTCTCCAAAACCAAACATGCCACTTATAGGTTTAATCGCGCTGCTGATCGCCCTTCCCATCCTTGGCATCATCGGCGCCTGGCTGCAGCTGGACGCCCACGCCATCGACACCCTGTCGCAGCAGATGCAGACCGTATTGCCGGGCTACCTGGCCACGTCGGCGTGGCTGGCGATCGCAGTCACTGCCGGCGTCGTGATCGTCGGCGCGGCCACTGCGGTCACGGTCAGCCTGTTCGAATTTCGCGGCCGCCGTTTTTTCCAGTGGGCGCTGTTGTTGCCGATGGCGATGCCGGCCTATGTCTCAGCCTACGCCTATACCGATTTCCTGCAATACAGTGGGTTGCTGCAAAGCAGTTTGCGCGAGTTCATTCCCGGCTTGCGGCTACCGGAAATCCGCAGCCTGCCGGGCGCAATTTTTCTGTTCATTTTTACGCTCTACCCTTACACCTACCTGTTGGCGCGCAATGCCTTGAACGAACGCGGCGTTCATTTGATGGAAGCCGCGCGCTTGCTCGGCACGCCGCTGGCTGCACGTATCCGCAGAGTAGCGCTACCGCTGGCACGGCCCGCCCTGATGGCTGGCGCTGCGCTGGCTCTGATGGAAACGCTGGCCGACTATGGCGTAGGCGCTTACTTCGGCCTGACCACTTTCACTACCGGCATTTACAAAGCGTGGCTGGTGATGGACGACCGCATCGCCGCGGCGCAACTGGCTTCCGTGCTGCTGGCCATCGTTGCGCTGTTGCTATGGGTTGAACGCAAGGGCCAGCAACGGCTGCGCTTTTCCAGCGTGCGCGGACAGCGCAGCGATACTTCGGAAACCCGGCTGACACCACTACGCGGCGGCCGGCGTCTGCTGGCTTGGTTGATCTGCGGCCTGCCTGTCTTGCTTGGCTTCGTGCTGCCGGTGTTGATTTTGCTGCGCCTGATGTGGCGCGAATTCCTGCATCAGGAAAGCGATCCTTATCTCAACGCAGGCTTCGACTTGCTGCGCTACGCCGGCTGGGCCTGGAACAGCTTCCGCTTTGGCAGCATCGCCGCACTGCTGGCAGTTGCGGTGGCGCTGGCGCTTTGTTATGTACAGCGGGCGCGCAATCTGCCGCCATTGAAACTGTGGCTGCTGCGGCTGGCCACCCGCATGGCCAGCATGGGTTATGCGATACCTGGCTCGGTGATTGCCATCGGTATCCTGCTGCCACTGGCCTGGCTGCAAGCCGTGGCGCCGCAAAACAACGTCGGCATCCTGGTGACGGCCACATCGTTCGGCATCCTGTACGCCTATCTGGTGCGCTTTAGCGCAGTTGCCGTGCAATCGGTTGAAGCCGGCTATGCCCGTATCCCGGCGACGCTGGATGAAGCCGCCCGCACGCTCGGCAGCGGCGGCTGGCGCATTGCCCGCATCCTGCATGCGCCGCTGCTGTGGCGTTCGATGGCGACGGCGTTCCTGATGGTTTTCGTAGATGTCGTGAAAGAACTGCCGGCGACGCTTTTGCTACGGCCATTTAATACCGATACGCTGGCAGTCATCGCCCATAATCTGGCGCGCGATGAGCGGTTGGGCGAAGCGGCGCTGCCGGCCTTGACGATTGTGGCCGTGGGTTTGATTCCGGTGCTGCTGGTAACCAGAGCCTTGGGTAAACGTTGAAGATTGCCAATTTGGAAACTCCCTTAAAAAACAGGGCTAAACGGGCGCAGGGCGTAAAATGGCGCATCCTGCAATGTCTGCCGCCAATCTTTCCGCTAGCCACACATGACCATCCTGCTGTCCACGCTCAACGCCCGTTATTCCCACGCCTCGCTCGGCTTACGCTATCTGCAGGCCAACATGGGAGATTTGCGCGACGCGACGCAGCTGCATGAATTCGTTATCGGCGCAAAGACCACCGATATCGTCGAAAAACTGCTGGCGCACAAGGCGAGCGAAGGCACCACCATCGTCGGCTTCGGCGTGTATATCTGGAATATCGAGGAAACCACCAAGGTAGTGGCGATGCTGAAGCGGGTGGCGCCGGAGATGGTGATCGTGCTGGGCGGACCTGAAGTTTCCTACGAATCGGCCGAACAGCAGATCGTCCAGCTGGCCGATTACCTGGTGACCGGCTGGGGCGATGTGACCTTGCCGCAGCTGTGCCGGCAAATCCTGCGCGGGCCTAAGCCGCTGATGAAGGTCCATGTCGGCGTGCAGCCGCCGATGGCTGACATCACCCTGCCCTACAGCCTGTATAGCGACCACGACATCGCGCACCGCACCCTGTACGTGGAAGCCTCCCGTGGCTGTCCGTTCAAATGCGAGTTCTGTTTGTCGGCGCTGGACAAGACTGCGTGGCCGTTCGCGCTCGACAATTTCCTGGCGGAGATGGAGTCGTTGCATGCGCGCGGCGCGCGCCTGTTCAAGTTCGTCGACCGTACCTTCAACCTGAACGTCAAGACCAGCCTCAAGATCCTGCAATTCTTTCTCGACAAACTGGCCGCCAATCCTGACGATCCGGTGTTTGCCCACTTTGAACTGGTGCCGGATCATTTGCCAGATGCGCTGAAAGATGCGATCACGCAATTTCCTCCGGGCGCGCTGCAATTCGAAATCGGCATCCAGAGTTTCAATCCGGAAGTTCAGGCGCTCGTCAGCCGCAAACAGAACAATGAGAAGGCAGCGGAAAATATCCGCTGGCTGATACAGTCGTCGCAAGCCCACCTGCACGTCGATCTGATCGCCGGCTTGCCGGGAGAGGACGTCGAGAGCTTCGCCCGCGGTTTCGACCGGCTGGTGGCGTTGCAGCCGCACGAAATCCAGTTTGGCATTCTCAAACGCCTGCGCGGCACGCCCATCATCCGCCATACCGAGCCGTTCGGCCTGATCTTCGATCCGCACCCGCCCTACACCATCCTCGCCACCAACAAGATCGACTTTCCGACCATGCAGCGTTTGCAACGCTTTTCGCGCTACTGGGATCTGGTCGCCAACTCGGGCCGCTTTGCCCACACTTTGCCGATCCTGCTGGGCGAGACGCCGTTCAACAGCTTCATGGCGTTTTCCGATTGGCTATACGGTAAAACCGACGCCACCCATCGTATCGCGCTGGACCGGCTGGCGGGACTTGTCGGACAGTGGTTGCGCCTGCAGGGAATGACGGAGAGCGCAGTGAATGCCGTGCTCAGCACAGACTACGCGGGCAAGCCGGCTAAGCAGCCTGATGTGCAGCAACTAATGATAAAGAAAGAAACGGATGCCGCCGTGGCGCCGAAACGCCAGGCACGGCATCTAGCCCACTGATCGGGTAGTGGCGTTAAGGTCCAGCATGTGCTGACGCCAGGCGGCAATCAGCTGCTGCGCCATGCTATCCATCGAGGCTAGCGCAACGTTGCTGCTGTGGTTGATGATCATCATGGCGTAGACGTTGGCCAGCGCGTTAACCTCAGGCGACAAGGCGCACTCTTCTCCTACCGCAGGCCGTTGCAGACGCCAGTAATTGATGGCTTGTTCCAGTTCGGGCAATGAGATATTCATGGCTTTATTGTACCTGCTGCCGGCAGCTTGACGGCCACGCCATTCAACTATTGTTAAAAAACTACGCCGGCAACCAGGATGATGTTGGCATACGGCGTGAACTCGCCGGTACGGATAACCGCTTTGGCGGTATGCGTCATGCGCTTGAAATCGGCGTGCGATAAGGTCCGCTTGTCAGCCACGCCGAGGGCGTCGATCTGCTGCGCCAGTTGCGGGCTATGCAACGGCAATTCGTCGGCCAGCACATGGTGCTCGACCTGCATTTCCGTCAGTACCGTTTGCAAGGTCACCATGAAACCAGGCACGCCACGCGTCAGCGCCAGGTCGATCAGCGGTACGCCCGGCGGCGCCGGCAGACCGGCATCGCCGATCACGATGCTGTCGCCATGGCCAAGCGATGCAATCAATTGCGACAAGGCGATATTGAGCAATGGATTTTTCTTCATCTCAAGCCTCCAGTTCGCGACGATAAGGAATCGAAGTCTGGGCGCCGATGCGCGCCACACTAATCGCTGCGGCACGCTGGCCGAAGGCGATTGCATCGGCTTCGCTGCGGCCTTCCGCCAGCGCTGCGACGAAGCCGCCGATGAAGGTATCGCCAGCGGCGGTAGTGTCGATTGCCTGGGTCGGCTGTGCCGCAAAATGTTCTGAAGTTGACGCCAGCGCCGCATACACACCCTTGGAGCCGAGCGTCACCAGCACGTTGGCGCTGCCATTTGCTCGCAATTTCGCCACTGCGACGTCGATGGCAGCGTCGCTGTCGAGACTGGCTTCAGGCAGGCCCGCCAGCATGGCGGCTTCGATTTCATTTGGAATCAGATAATCCACTTGTGCCAGCAGATCGGCCGGCAAGGCCTGCGCCGGCGCCGGATTCAGCACCACGGTCTTACCCAGTTCATGCGCCAGTTTGATCGCATGGCGAACGGTGGCAAGCGGCGTTTCCAGCTGCAAGACGACGATGCGCGCCTGTTCGATCAAAGCACGTGCGGCGTCGATATGTGCCGGGCTTAGCGCATCATTGGCGCCGGCCGCCAGCACAATGCTGTTTTGTCCGCTGGCATCGACCATGATCGACGCCACGCCGGAGGCCATGCCGCTCATTGTCGCGACATGCGCGTCATCGATGCCATCCTTGCGCAAGGCGGCGCGCAGCTCAGCTCCAAAGGCGTCATCGCCGAGGCAGGCAATCATGCCGACCTTGGCGCTGTCGCCGCTGAGGCGTGCGCATGCCACCGCCTGGTTGGCGCCCTTGCCGCCGGGAATGGTACGGAACTGGCCGCCGGACAAGGTTTCGCCTGGGTGCGGCATACGCGGCACGCGCAACACCAGGTCCATATTGATACTGCCGATGATGACGATCATATGTGTCTTAAGAATAAAGATTGCAAAAAGGAATAACGAAAAATCCGCGTACTCAACTGACCACGGTCGAACCGCGGATATGCAATTCCGGCGCGATGGTCTGTCGCTGCAAAGGCCGGTCAGGACTGGCGATCCGCTCCAGCAGACATTGCGCGGTGAGCTGCCCGAGCCGGCGCGTATTCTGGGCGACGCTGGTCAAGGTCGGATGCACGAACTGCGCCAGGTCAATATCGTCGAAGCCCACCACTGCGAGCGTTTGCGGCACGGCAATGCCGCGCTCCGCAGCGGCACGCAGGGCGCCGATCGCCATCAAATCATTACAACAGAAAATCGCGTCCGGCGTCTGCGAGGCCAGCAAGCTGCGCGCCGCCAGATAGCCGCCGGCGCTGGTGAAATCGGCATACACCAGCATGTCGTCCGGCAACGCGATGCCGGCGCTATACATGGTCTGGCGCAAGCCTGCGATCCGCTCGCGGGAAATATCGATGTCTGCCGGGCCGCCAATGCAAGCGATGCGACGCCGCCCCAGGCTCAGCAGATGCTCCGCCGCCAAGGCACCGCCGGCAGCATTGTCTACAGCCACCAGATCGATGCCCATATCCTTCGGCGCGCGGTCCAGCAGCACCGTCGGCACTTTCATCTTGCGCAGCAGCTCGCCGTCGGTCTGCGCCAATGTCGCCACGATCAAGCCGTCGCAGCGCTTGGTCAACAGCACGTTCAGGTAATCGCGCTGCTTGGCCGGGTCGTCGTCGGAATTGCACAGGATGACGCTGTAGCCGGCGGCGTAGCAACTGTCTTCAATACCGCGCGCCACTTCCGAAAAATACGGATTGGTGTTGTTCGGAATGATCAGGCCGATACTGCCGGTAGTCTTGCTGCGCAGCGAGCGCGCCAGTGCGCTCGGCACATAGGCCAGCGACTCGGCCGCCTCCAGTACGCGGGCGCGAGCGTCGACGCTGACGGGACGGGTCTGGTTGAGGACATGCGACACCGTGGTGTACGACACCCCGGCTTTACGCGCTACATCCTTGATGGTTGCCATATTATTTACTCGATGCCAGTTTGCGGAGCGGTAATGTAGTGGGTTTTAATGCGTTGAACGCTCGCCACGGCGTCGATATGTATCCAGCACCACCGCAGCCACAATCACCAGCCCGGTGACGATCCGTTTCATCGGTTCGCTGACGCCGACTTGCGCCAGGCCTGCTTCCAGCACCGAGATAATCAGCACGCCGATAAAAGTGCTGATGACCGAACCACGCCCGCCCATCAGGCTGGTGCCGCCGATAACCACAGCTGCAATCACTTGCAATTCAAGACCAACGCCGCCGTTCGGATCGGCTGCTTCCAGCCGCGATACCTGGAACAACGCGCCGACGCCGGCAAGCAAGCCCATCAAGGCAAACACCAGCACCTTGCTTGGACGCGGATTGATGCCGGCAAGGCGCACCGCTTCTTCATTGGTGCCGATGCCGATCCAGTGACGCCCCAGCACGGTCTTGGTCAATACCAGATGGCCGACGATGACGATGATGATGGCAGACAGGAAGGCCGGCGACATGCCGAACAGGATCGGCGAGCTGATGCCGTCGACCGCGCTGCCGATGTATTCAGTACGCGAATTGGTGACTTGGTACGCCAGGCCGCGCGCCATTTCCAGCACGCCCAGCGAAACGATGAACGATGGAATCCGCCAGCCGACTGAAATCAGTCCGGTCACCATGCCGCACAGGCTAGCCACCAGCACGCCCAGCAAAGCCGCGCCGAACAAAGGCCAGCCCCAGCGCACCATCGCCATCGACAAGACCGATGCCGCCAGCGCCATGACCGAACCGACCGAGAGATCGATGCCGCCGATGATCAGCACGAACGTCATGCCGACCGCCATGACCACCAGCGTCGGAATATCGTTGGACAGGGTAGTGAACGTCCCCATGGTAAGAAAATTTTCGCTGAGAACGGAGAACAGCACGCACATGGCGATCAATGCGCCGATCAGGCCCAGGTAGTTCTTGAGGCCGGACATGCTTCGGGTAAGAGAATTAGTTGTCATGATGTTGGATAAATTGTTTTCGGCGGACGCTCTGGATTCAGGCGGCTTGCGCGGTGCTTGGGTTTGCCGGAGCGCCGCTGTTGCCGGCGCCGTTGCCATTCATGTAACCGCTGAATGCCGAGGCCAGAATCGTTTCCTGGCTCCAGTTGCCACGTTCGAAAGTATCGACCAGCTTGCCTGCGCTCATCACCGCAATACGATCGCAAATCAGCATCAGTTCACGCAGGTCGCTGGAAACGATCAGCAAGCCTTTGCCTTGCCGCGACAATTCGGCCAGCAGCTTGTAGATGTCGAATTTGGCGCCGATATCGATGCCGCGAGTGGGTTCGTCGAACAGCATGATCGGACAATCGCGATACAACCAGCGGGCAATCACCACCTTCTGCTGGTTGCCGCCGGACAGTTCACCGGCTGCCTGCGTGCCGTCGCGCGAACGGATCCGCAAACGCTTGATATAGTCGTCGGCAACCGCGGCTTCAGCCTCCACATCAAGTACGCCGTACTTGCTGACATCCGTGAGCTTGGCCAGCGTGGTGTTGAGGCCGATCGATTGCGACAGCAGCAAACCCTGGCTCTTGCGATCCTCGGTGATCATGGCGATGCCGGCGGCGACAGCGTCTTTCGGCGATGAAATCCTGGCTGGCTCGCCTTGATCGCCGATGAATACCTCGCCTTGGTCGGCACGGTCAGCGCCAAAAATCAGGCGCAACAATTCGGTGCGGCCAGAACCGATCAAACCAGCGATGCCGAGGATTTCACCGGCGCGCAAGTCGAAGGAAGTCGGCGCCACCGCTTTGCCGCGGCCCAGATCACGTACCCGCAACATGGGCGCGCCGATGGTGCGATGACCGAGATCCAGTTCCGCTTCAGCGGCGCGGCCGACCATCAATTGCACCAGTGCGTCGGTGCTGTAACCGGAAATCGGATCGTCGCACACCAGCTGGCCGTCGCGCAGCACGGCGATGCGGTCGGCAACCCGTTTCAGCTCTTCCAGCCGATGCGAAATATAGATGATGGCGACGCCTTCCGACTGCAGCCGCGCAATCTGGGTGAACAGCAGTTCCACTTCGCGGCTGGTCAGCATGGCGGTCGGTTCATCCAGCACCAGCAGACGGCAGTGACCGATCAGGTTGCGGGCAATCTCCACCATTTGCTGATGGCCGACGCCCAGTTCGCCAACGGGCGTCCAGGGATCGAGATCGGTCAGGCCTACCGCGGCCATCTGGATCCGCGTGGCTTCCGCCAGCTTGGGCTTGTCGATCCAGCCGAAACGATGCGGCAACTGGTTCAGGAACAGGTTTTCGGCAATGCTGAGCGTAGGAATCAGGTTCAGTTCCTGCATCACCATGCGGATACCGAGATGCTCGGCTTCCTTACGCGAAGCCGGCGAATAGGGTTGACCGTCCAGCAGCATGCTGCCGGTGGTTGCCTCCACCAGGCCGCAAACGATCTTCGACAATGTGCTTTTGCCAGCGCCGTTTTCGCCGGTCAGGGCCAGAATCTGGCCCGGGCTGATGCTGATCGAGACGTCGCTCAATACCGGTTCGACGTAGGTCTTGCCAATTCCGGTCAAGCTTAACAACAGGGGAACTGCGGGGGCAGCGGTGCGCGCGTCGGACTGATGCGCGGCATTGAATTCATTGGACATTCCGTCCTCCACCAATGGCATAACTGGTTGCGGACAGGGCAGCCGCCGCGCCTAAAGCGCGGCGGCAACTTAACCATGTGCCGCAGTGAGGTTGATTACTTGCAGGTTGATTATTTGCTGTCTTTGGTCACCAGCGCGACCTTGGTTTCAACCGTGCCGCCCAGGCTCGACTGCGCCTTCTTGTCGGTGATCGCCTTCAACACCGTTTCGATACCGAACACGGCTTGTTGCGAAGCATACTGGTCGGCTGTCGCCAGTACGCGGCCGTCTTTCAGCATCGGTTTGATGGCGTTGATGTTGTCATAGCCGACCACCAGCACTTTACCGGTCTTGCCAGCTGCCTTGACGGCGGCGACAGCGCCGAGGGCCATGTTGTCGTTGCCGGCCAACAATGCCTTGACGTCAGGATGCGCGTTCAGGATCGCAGCGGCAACCTTGTTGCCCGGATCCATTTCCCACTGGCCGGATTGCACTGCGACCACATTGGCGCCTGCAGTCTTCATGGCGTCCTGGAAGCCCAGCGTACGTTGCTGCGCATTGAAAGTAGTTGATACGCCTTCGATGATGGCAACCTTGTCGCCGCTCTTGATTTGCTTGGCCAGGTAGTCGCCCACCAGTTTGGCGCCCAAGCGGTTATCCGGACCGACGAATGGCACGGTGATGCCCTTTTCCTTCAGCGCGGCGTCATCCAGCTTGTTGTCGATGTTCACCACGATGATGCCGGCGTCGATCGCTTTCTTGATGACCGGCACCAGCGCCTTGGAATCGGCAGGCGCAATCACCAGGCCGTTGACCTTGGAGACAATCATCTGTTCGACGATCTTGATCTGGTTCGAGGTATCGGTTTCGTCCTTGATGCCGTTGGCGATCAGGTCATATTGCGCAGCGTGCGCCTTCTGGTGTTCCTTGGCGCCGTTTTCCATGGTGAGGAAAAATTCATTGGCGAGCGACTTCATCACCAGCGCAACCTTTGGCTTGGCGGCAGTTTGCGCCATCGCCGGCAGGGAAGGCAGGGCACAAACCAGAATAGTGGCAGCAATCAGCTTGAGGCGGATACGGGTATTCATCAAAAGTCTCCTGAAAGTCGTTATTGAAATTTTTGCAAATAAGTTCATGCCCAATGGCATATCCGTTCGGATCGGCATGCCATCATTAAGCGCGCAAACGTTTGCGCGTTTTGATGATAGCACCAGAACAGGCAAAAAAAAAGGAGCAAAAAATTACCCCAAAGAACTTCTTATCTGAGTTATAAGAAAGCTGCCTGAAAGATAGCTTGCGGCAAAATCGGCGTCCATCCGCGTCAGGATGCGCTGCTGACGCGGAATTACCCGATGGAAGCGGGAGACGGGAGTAAGGAAAATATTTGCCATTCTGGCATGTGCATGCTATTTGACCGGGCGCCACCGTGCGCCGTCTCCGGCCAGCCCTGAGAAAATCATTATCGGCACCGACTACAGCGCCATGGGCGACGATGGCCAGCTCGGGGTGATGGCGGCGCAATTGCAGGCGCAAGGTGCGATTGAGGTGTTGGGCATTACCGCCGTTTCCGGCAACCCATGGTTAAATCAAGGCGTCGCCAACGCTTTAAAAGCGATGGAAAGGCTGGGCGTCGGCTCCCGCATTGGCATCTACGCTGGCGCCAACACACCGCTCACGCATGATCTGCAGACGGTGCAGGGAGAATTGGCCAAATTTCCCGGCGGCGACGGTTATCTCGGCGCATGGAATACACCGGAACCGCGCTCTGAGCTGGATCTCAAGGCACCGCCCGACGGCTTTGCGCAAAATACGGTTTTGCGGCGTGAAAGTGCGGTTGTCTTCATCGTCGACGCCGTCAAGCAACATCCGCACGAAGTGACCATACTGGCGGTTGGCCCGCTCACCAATATTGCATTGGCTGTACTGCAGCATCCCAAAATCGTGCCGTTGATCAAACAGATCATCTACGTGGGCGGTGCAATCGCGGTCCCCGGCAACACCACCGCCAACGCCGAGTTCAGCTGCTGGTTCGATCCTGACGCGGCGCAGATCGTCTTGCGCCAGCCGATTCCGCAGGTGATGATTCCGCTCGATGTCGCCAGCTCCGTGATCATGGATAAAAAACGTATGACCGTATCGCCTACGATCCGGTAAAGCAAACCATCGTCACCAGGTTGCTCAAGCAATTCAACAGCGATGGTTACGACGGCAAATCCGGCTTCGAAACCGATCCGGGATACGCCGCCAACACCCTGACCATCGCGTATTTACTGGACCCGCGTTATGCCGTCGAAACGATGGACGCCTGGGTCGATGTCGACGTCAGTTTCGGCGTCAACGACGGCCGTACCCTGGTGTATCTCAAGAAGCCGCCGCCAATATTGAAAAGGAAGCTGCACATCGTCAAACGCTTCGACAATGCACGCCTTTTTGCACTGTATGTCGATCTCATGACGCGGCCGGTGCCGGTAAAACCGGAAGGCTGATCAGGCAGACAGGAAACGTTGCAATCTTTGCACACCATCCTCCAGACGCTCCAGCGAACTGGCAAAACACCAGCGCACATAGCCCTCGCCTTCCGCGCCAAAGGCATTGCCCGGAGCCAGCCCGAGACCGGCGTCGCGCACAAGTTGCTTGCACAGCGCCAGACTGTCGCTGACACCGTCGACACGGAAAAACAAATACATCGCACCTTTCGGCCGCGGCGCGGTAATACCCGGCAGAGCATTCAAACTCTCATAGAGATAATCTCGCGCCTGGCGATAGCGGGCCACGGTGTTGTCGATAATTTCGTCGCCGCGTTCGATGGCGACAACGCCGGCGCGCTGCACAAACCCTGGCGCGCAAGACGTGTTGTATTCGATCAGTTTGCCGATATCTGTCATCAGCGCCGGCGGCGCCACTAGCCAGCCGAGCCGCCAGCCGGTCATCAACCAGGATTTGGAAAAACTGTTGGATGAAATCACCCGGTCGTCGGCATCGGCGATATCGAGGAACGAAGGCGCACATGGATGCGCTTCCGCTTGTTCGCTCGATTGTTCGTTCGAATTTTCGTTCGAATTTTCGTTGTATACCAGCCGCTCATACACGTCATCGGCAACGATCCAGATTCCGTGCCGGCGGCAATGCGCCAGCACGGCCTCCTGTTGCACGCGCGGCATGACCCAGCCTGTAGGATTGTTGGGCGAATTGAGCAGCACTGCGCGGGTATCCGGGGTCAAGGCATCCAGCAACTGTTGCAAGTCCAGCTCCCAGGTCTGGCCGAACTGCAAAGACACCCGTACGACTTCGGCGCCGAGTATTTTCGGGATTTCGCTGACGTTTGGCCACAGCGGCGTCACAGCCACTACCCGGTCGCCGGGACTGATGATCATCTGCGCCAGCACCATCAACGCAGAGACGCCGGATGAAGTCACAGCCACCCTGCTGGCGTCTAGTGGTTGATGTAGCGCGGACAAGTACTTGGCGATCGCCTCGCGTAATGGAGGAATACCGTAGTTGTGGGTGTAAAACGTGTCGCCGTCGTCCAGTGCGGCCTTGGCGGCATCGCGGATAAAACCTGGCGTGACCTGATCCGGCTCGCCGAACCAGAACGGCAGCACATCGTCGCGGCCAATGCCGACATTGGCAACTTCGCGGATGCGCGAAGCACCCAGTTCACGTACGACAGCACGAGCAACGGCGGGGTGATCCAGAGACATGGCGATATCCGGTTAGCAGGAGTGAATTGCGATGCCGGCAACGCAGGCCGGCATCAGCGTAGCTTGTCAGGCAGTTTAGCCGAAAGTACGATGGCTGGTGGCATGGCAAAATCACCAAGCCAGTATGGCAATAGCTTGAGACGAAAAAAAGCCGCTCAACGAGCGGCTTTTCTGGTGCACCCCGGCGCTTAGGCTGCCTTGCGTTTGGCGACCACTCTTTTAGGAGCTGCCGCTTTCGCCGCTGGTTTCTTGGCCGCAGGCTTTTTCGCTGCCGGTTTCTTTGCAGCCGCCTTGACTTCGGCCGCACCGTCTTCCGATTCAACCGCTGCCGCTTTGGCCTTCCCCTTGGCAGGAGCCTTGGCTTTGCGCTCTTCAAACTCGAAGCTCACCTTGCCATCCTTGCCCTTGACCAAAAAGGCCTTGAACGGACGGCGGGTGCGTTGCGAGATGAAGCCCGGCAGCAAATCGGTCTTGCCATCGTTGAGCAGCTTGACCATTTGTTCCGGCAGGATTTCCTGCTGGAGAATGATGCGGCCGCTGCGGAAATCGCAAGCCTTCGGTTTGGCCACGGCTTTTTCGCAAACGTAGGCCAGGCCCATTTCATACACGCCGCTGGCGCATTTAGGGCATGGGCCCAAGGCGGTCTGGCCGGTGAAGTCGACGCCTTCGCCGTCTTCACTTTCATCGTTCTGGCCGAAATCGAATTCCAGCTTGAAGTTCTTGATCTCTTCATCGCGGCTGATTTTCAGGATCGCGGCAAACGGCCGACCCATCTTCGAGCGGAAACCCTGCAGCGGACCAATGGTGCGATTGGTCAGCAATTCTTCGACTTCCGGAATTTCAAACTGACGACTACCCGGCGTCTTGCTCATCGAGAATTCGCACTTGGTGCAGGCGAAGCGGCGATAATTTTCCTTGACCACGCTGCCGCAATTCGGGCACGGCGCCAGCAAGGTAGCGTAGTCGCCCGGGATCGTATCGTTGTCGTATTCTTTGGCGCGCTTGACGATGATCTGGGTCAGCTGCGCGATTTCACGCATGAATTCTTCACGGCTGATGGTGCCGCGTTCGATCTGCGACAGCTTGTGTTCCCACTCGCCGGTCAGTTCAGGTTCTGTCAGTTCATCGACGCCGAGACCGTGCAACAAGGTCATCAGCTGGAACGCCTTGGCGGTCGGGATCATTTCCCGGCCTTCGCGCAGCAGGTATTTTTCGTTCAGCAAACCTTCAATGATCGCAGCGCGCGTTGCCGGCGTGCCAAGGCCCTTGCCAGCCATCGCTTCGCGCAGATCACCGTCGTCCAAGAGCTTGCCGGCGCCTTCCATGGCCGACAGCAGGGTTGCTTCCGTATAACGCGCGGGCGGCTTGGTCACCAGGCCGTTGGCGGTAATCTTGTCGGTTTTGACCTTCTCATCCTTGGCCACGGCAACCAGCGTGCCGCTATTTTCCGTGTCCTTCTCGTCCGCGGCTTCCTTGCCGTAGATGGCCAGCCAGCCCGGATTGGTCATGACCTTGCCCTCAGTCTTGAACTGATGGCCGGAGACTTCCGTGTAGCGGGTGGTGACCTGGAACTCGGCTGCCGGGAAAAACACCGCCATGAAACGGCGCGTCACCAGGTCGTACAGTTTTTGTTCCGGCTCCGACAGATTCTTCGGCGCCTGCGGAGTCGGGATGATCGCAAAGTGATCGCTGATCTTGGTGTTGTCGAAGATCCGCTTGTTCGGCTTGACCCACCCCTTGTTCAGGATCTGGGCAGCGAACTGCTGGTAATTATTGTTCTCAGAAACCGTTTCCAATGTCTGCTTGACTGTGTTCAGGTAGTCTTCCGGCAAGTGGCGCGAATCGGTACGCGGGTAAGTCAGCACCTTGTGCTTTTCGTACAGCGCTTGCGCCAGGCCGAGGGTATTCTTGGCGGAGAAGCCGAAGCGCGAGTTGGCTTCGCGCTGCAAACTGGTCAGGTCGAACAGCGCCGGCGCCATCGAAGTAGTCGGTTTGGATTCTTCACGCACCGAACCCAGCTTGCCACGGCAGGCGGCGACGATGGATTCCGCCGCGGCCTTGCTCCACAGGCGCTCGGCCCGCTTTTCCGGATCGGTTTCGTCCTTCTTGTGCGCGGTATCGAGCCAACGGCCTTCGTAGATGCCTGCGGCGCAGACAAAATCTGCGCGCACTTCCCAGAAATCGCGCGGCACGAACTTCTTGATCTTCTCTTCACGGTCGACCACGATCGACAGCGTGGGTGTCTGCACCCGGCCGACGGTAGTCAGATAGAAGCCGCCTTCTTTCGAATTGAACGCAGTCATGGCGCGCGTGCCGTTGATACCGATCAGCCAATCCGCTTCGCTGCGGCAGCGGGCGGCATCGGCCAGCGGCAGCATGTCCGCGTCGTCACGCAAATGCGCAAAACCGTCGCGTATCGCGCCCGGCGTCATCGATTGCAGCCACAACCGCTTGATCGGCTGCTTGGCTTTGGTATGTTGCGCGATCAGACGGAAAATCAGCTCGCCTTCCCGCCCGGCGTCACATGCGTTGATCAGGGACGTGACATCTTTGCGCTTGATCAGCTTGTTGAGCACCTTGAGACGCGACTCGGTCTTGGCGATCGGGTTCAGCGCGAAATGCGGCGGGATCATCGGCAGATGGGTGAAGGTCCATTTACCGCGTTTGACGTCGTATTCTTCAGGTACGGCGATTTCCAGCAGATGGCCAACGGCCGATGACAGGACGTATTCGTCGGATTCAAAGTACTCATCGTGCTTGGTGAAGCCGCCGAGCGTCTTCGCGATATCGTTCGCGACAGAAGGTTTCTCGGCAATGATGAGGGTCTTGCTCATAGTGTTGTCTCGACAGTAGCGCGCTATGTTTCAGCGCATTTTTTTGCTTTTGCTCGCCATGGCTTGGTCTTGGGCCATCACGGCAATTCGGAATTTTTGGTTGCTTGAGAGAAATTCTCTCATTAATATACCAGTCGCACCAGACGATTTCTCTGTCAACTCCCTGGCTGACATCAAAATTGCGTTGCGGTTAGCAATTATTGCGGCCAATGATAAGCGGGTTGTTGGGAAAGTCGCAAGCGGGGCAGACTGTAGTCTTGCCAGCATACGTCAGATGGCGCTTGGTGCGGCTAATGCAAGAGACGTGGTTCAGGATCCTCGTCTTCGTCGAGAAACAGCTCGTCGAACATCAGACCGTCCGGTTCCTTACCCTGGCTCCATAGCACCATCAGCACGATCACCTTGAGTTTGTCGAGCGGAACCGGGGTCTCGCTGACGGTCAGTGCGCGCTCGATCACAATCTCGCGTTGCACCGGATTGAGCATCTTGGCCGACTCCAGGAACTGGATAAACCCGATCGCAGCGATCCCCAGCACGTCAATTTCCTGCTGGGCGTAGATGCGGATGCCAAAAGAAAAAGAAGTTTGCTGCGGATACTTGTCAGCGAATTCGTGGTTGGCTTCGGCCAGATCGGTCAGCCAGCCAAGCGCTTTGGTGATTTCGTCTTCTTCAAAACCGATCGCCGACAGCTTCTTGACCAAGGCCTCCGGTTCAGGGCAGGCATCGGGCCGGTAATAAGTTTCATACAGATAAACAAGGACTTCAAACATGGTTCTACTGTATCGCTAAGGTAAGGGTATGACAAGTAAAGTGCAACGCAGCCGAGAAATGCATTTCAACAATGTTGCAGCTTCGAGCGCCAGTATACGTATATTAGTATCGCAGGATTTAGGTAAAGCTGCCTGAAATGACGGAATGCCCCTCAAATACCGTTCAGATGCAGTATGGCAAGATCAATCGATACGCCGGTATAAGCCGCCGGGTAAGACTTCGATCAGGCCCGCCAGCTCCAGTTCAAGCAACTGGCCGTTCAGGCTGGCCGCGTCGCTCTCGCAGCGCGCCGCCAGGACATCGAAACTGATCGGATCATACCCGAGTTGCCGCAACAGCCTTTGATTGTCGTCGGCCATGGCGGCAATATCTTCATCGGCTTCCCCTGCGATCTGCGCCTCGTTGTTAGCCGCGCCGCCGCCCGCATGTACTGCTGCGGTCCGGTGGAAAGTACCCAATTCTTCCAGAATATCCTGCGCCGATTCCACCAGCTTGGCGCCTTGCTTGATCAGTTGATGGCATCCCTTCGACAGCGGCGAATGGATAGAGCCAGGGATCGCAAAGACATCCCGTCCCTGTTCGGCAGCCATCCTGGCGGTAATCAGCGAACCGGACTGTGCTGCCGCCTCCACCACCAGCACGCCCCGCGCCAGGCCGGAAACGATGCGATTGCGGCGCGGGAAGTTGGCCGCTATGCCTGGCATGCCCAGTGGGTACTCGCTGACAATGCAACCCGCTTCAGCGATCTGATGCGCCAGCCCGCGATTGCGCGCCGGGTAGACAATGTCGGCGCCCGTTCCGATCACGGCTATCGTGCTGCCGGACTCAGGATAGCCCGCGGCGCCACGCAAAGCGCCATGATGGGCAGCGGCATCGATCCCTAAAGCCAGGCCTGAAATGATGGTCAGGCCACGCTGGCTGAGGATTTCGGCAAAGCGGTCGGCGTTGGCGATACCTTGCGCGGTCGCATTGCGGCTCCCGACCACCGCCATCGCCGGTCGTACCAGCAATTCGGCGCGGCCCTTCACATACAGCATCAGCGGCGGGTCGGCGATATCCAGCAACGCTTGCGGATAAGCGACGTCAGCCAGAGTAATGAGTTGGTTGGCTGAATGCTGCAGCCATTCCAGGGTGCGGTCGATGAGCGCCTGGGTGGCGTCCGATGGCGGCGCCAGCAAAGCATAGGCGACGCGCTCAGGCACCACTTTGTGCAAGGCAGAAAAAGAAGCGGAAAAGATGTTCTCGGGTAAACCGAAGGCCGCCAGCAACCGGCGCCCTGTTTCGGCGCCGACACCGGCAGTCTGTTCGAGACGCAACCACGCTGCCAGTTCATCGGCATCGGTTGCTGCCGGATGGTGGCTTAGACCGGCGCCACCATCGTCATGGAGATTATCGTTATTAACAGCAAAAACCTTTATTGAGGCGATCTGGCGATGTCGCCGATATCGACCGTATTTTGGACTTCCATGATCAGGCCATACGAAATATGGTTGAACACGCGGAAGATGAACAGGGTACCGTATTGTTCGTCCGGCAGCTTGACCTTCTTGTTGTGATCCGCAGGATCTTTGATTGTGGAACCCAAACGCGACAGCTGCAGCACGGTGCCGACATCGATATTGTCAGCCTTGCCCTGATTGATCGTCGCGATCTGGTTCTGCGCCGCCGTTGCCACGCCACCGTAAATGGAGACGATACGGGCGTCGACATTACCGGCCGGCGCATGCGGCACATAATTCAAAATCGGCTCGACCGGACGCGGAATGATGCGGTCGCCGACCTGCATTTCTTCTTTAGTGTCGACTACGCTGAAAGTTGCGGCCTCATCCGGCGTGCTGCCCCGGCGCTCCAGCTTCAGGGTGCCCAGAAACAGCGCTTCATTGGCGATCACCTTGCCGGTTACCGGATCCTTGAGCGGGTTGCCGGGACGAAATACCTGGAACGTGGTCGCATCGGCAAGGTCGCCGCGCACATAGGCTTTATCGCCCTTGCCCAAATTCACATGGCCTTCCTGCACGGCCACGATATGCGGCGCCGTTTTCAGGTCGTCGCCTTCGATGATCAGCGGTTGCGACAGGAAAGGGCCGATCTTGTCTGTGGAAATAGAGGAGATGGCGTCACGGCCGATACCTTGCACCCGTGTTTGCGGTGACAATTTAACCACGCCCGGCTCGCCGCTGGTTGCGTTACCCAGGCGCAGACGGCCGCTGGCGCGGTCGAAATACACGATCTGGCCCGGATAGATCCAGTGCGGATTATGAATCTGGTCCTGATTCAGGCCCCACACCTGCGGCCAGCACCATGGATGCTGCAAGAACTGACCGGAAATTCCCCACAGCGTATCGCCACGCACTACCACGTGCTGATCCGGGGCATTCGGCAAAAACTCGCAACGCATGGGCTTGACTGCCTGCGCATAGGCCATGCTGGAAATGCCAAATCCGGTGCATAAAGCAAGAAGGAGTGCAGCTGTGCTAAACTTTTTCATATTGTTTCCGGTGAATACTGCGTTAAATTGGCGCCTACATCGCAGGAGCCCGTCGGTCTCAGGGGATCAAAGCGTAAGCTGATCTTCCCAAGCCCGGCAGGCTCCTACTGGTTCGTCGCCATGGCATTTGATCTAGGTAAAGTAAAAGAAAGCAAAAAACTTGCCATAGTGAATCAAATTTTGCCCATAAACGATTGAACTAGCAAGAGAAAACCCCTTCCAAACCGCCTAATTGTTACGCATTCAAGCATGTCCTTATTAAATATTCTCCGTTATCCCGACGTCCGCCTGCACAAAATTGCCAAGCCAGTGACAGTTTTTGACAGTCGGTTAAAAAAATTGATCGCCGACATGGCCGAAACCATGTACGAAGCGCCCGGCGTCGGCCTGGCCGCTTCGCAAGTCGACGTGCACGAACAACTGGTGGTAATCGACACCTCCGATAGCGGCACCGATCTGCGAGTGTTCATCAATCCGCAAATTCTCTGGGCCAGCGAAGAAAAACAGATTTACGACGAAGGCTGCCTGTCGGTGCCTGGCGTCTACGATGGCGTCGAACGCCCTGCGCGGGTGAAAGTACGCGCGCTGGATGCTGACGGCAATCCGTTCGAAGTCGACGCCGATGGTTTGCTGGCGGTTTGCATCCAGCATGAAATGGATCACTTGCAAGGCAAGGTATTCGTTGAATACTTGTCACCGTTGAAGCGCAACCGGATCAAGGCCAAGATGATCAAGGAAGAACGCGAGCTCAAACGCGACAAGCAATACGGCACCAGATAAGTATCTTTTCCATGTTGCGGGACAAATTGCAAGAAGCGCCTCGATGCGGATCTTGCAGTTTGTCCCGTAGTCATTTTGGCCACCACCCAATCCAGTCTCATCCAGCTAAATTGCATCCATGAAAATCATCTTCGCCGGAACCCCCGAATTCGCCGCCGTGGCGCTCAAGGCCTTGCACGACGCCGGCCATCAGATCGTCCTGGCGCTGACCCAGCCGGATCGCCCAGCCGGCCGCGGCATGCAGTTGCATGCGTCGCCGGTCAAGCAATTCGCACTCGATCATCAGATACCGGTTGCGCAGCCGGTATCGCTGCGGCTGGATGGTAAATATCCGGAGGTCGCCAAAGAAGCCCATGAATTATTGCAGACCACGCCACACGACATCATGGTAGTAGCCGCCTACGGACTGATCCTGCCGCTCAGCGTCCTGAACATTCCGCCGCGCGGCTGCCTCAACATCCACGGCTCGCTGCTGCCGCGCTGGCGCGGGGCCGCGCCTATCCATCGCGCGATCGAAGCCGGCGACAGCGAGACCGGCATCACCATCATGCAAATGGATCAAGGCTTGGATACGGGCGCCATGCTGTTGATCGAAAAACTGGCGATCAGCACCGACGACACCACCGGCAGCCTGCATGACAAGATGGCCGCGCTCGGCGGTGAAATGATTGTAGAAGCGCTACGCCGGCTTGAGCATGATGCTTTGCCAGCCACACCACAGCCGGAACAGGGCGTCACCTACGCCGCCAAGATCAGCAAGGAAGAAGCAGCGCTAGACTTCACGCAGCCGGCCGAAGTGCTGGAACGCAAGATACGTGCGTTCAATCCCTTCCCTGCCGCTTCTGCGTCATTCGCCGGCGTTACCTTGAAATTGTGGCAAGCACAGGTGGTTGCGGCTACCGGTGCGCATGTACCGGGAACCATCATCAGTGCCGATCCGCAGGATGGCGTGGTGGTGGCTTGCAGTAGCGGCGCTCTGCGAATTACCGAACTACAGAAACCGGGCGGCAAGCGATTGCCGGTGGCCGAATTTTTGAAGGCGTTTCCTATGCAGGGCGGCAAATTCGATTAGGTCTCAACCGATCGAGAGACATTCCAGATGCTGCGATCCGCGCCAGATCGCCTTCGGCGTCAGCGTGACCGGATGCTGGATCGTTGCCGCTTCAACGCAAACAAAATGCTGATAAGAATCCAGCATCAGATCGGCGATTTTTGCACAACCGTTTTCCCAGGGGTTCCACACCACTGCATCGACAAACCCGGTCTGGCTGGCGATCACGCTGTGTTTGTGGTCGCTCAGGGTAATTGGCTTATCCACTGAAAAATAAACCCTGTCGACTTCTTCCTTGATATGCAACACATCTTGATCCGCACGCTTGATTCGCCGACCATCCACAGAATCGCGATACTCATTACCGGCCAGGCCGTATATTGCGGTCTCCGCAAGTAGCGTACTCAGGTAAGTATGCAAAGCACAGGTAAAGTCAAAAGGCTGATCGCCGTTATTAGTCACGATCAGTTCGGTATTCAACGCCTGGCCAGAAAATTCAATGCGCAGTTCCAGCGAGAATGCGTGCGGAAATACGCGCCGGGTTTCTTCCGAATCACTAAGGGCTAGCCGAAGCAGACCGCTGCCATCTATCTGCGTGGACGTCTCCAGCAATGTCCACAAACTGAGACGTGCGAAGCCATGCTTTGGCAGCGGTCCTTCGCTGGCGAATTGCGGAAAGATCACCGGTACGCCGCCGCGAATGGCGCTGTCGCTGCGCCATGCATTCAGCGGGCTCATGAACAACCGTTCGACGCCATCCGGCGTTCGCCAGGAGCATACGTGGCCACCGTGCAATGTCACTTGCACCTGTGCGCCATCGGCGGATGCAACCGTGACGAATTGATTGGTCGGCTGCAGATTTTCTGAAGTTGGCAAAGTCTTGTCTCCCGTGGCTATCCGCATATTATGCGCCCGGCTTCAGCAAATCTGAAGGCGGGCGGAGATTTTCGTCTGTCATTTCGACCGCAGTCAGCGCGATTTGGGAACCGGTACCGCCAGGCTGATGCCATGCTGGGTAAACCCAAAATTTTCATAGAAACGATGCGCATCCATACGTTTTAGATTGGAAGACAGCGCAATCTTGTAGCACCCGGCTTCGCCGGCAATTCTCACCGCGTGATCCAGCATCACGCTGCCGATGCCCTGTCCACGGCAAGCGCGGCTGATAACCACTGCATCCAGCACGGCCTGTTGCGTACCTTCGTGCGTCAGGCTGCAGAACGCCAGCATGCTGAACGTACCTACAGCAACGTCGTCGGCAAATACCAGGTACGCCCGAAAATAAGGATACCCTGCCATTAACGCCATGATCTTGCGGGCACCATCCGCATCCAGCGTGGCCGCACGAGTGAGCGCGTCGTCCATCTCGGCCAGCAAAGCCACCAGCGTATCGGCATCGTCGGCCGTGGCTTGGCGCACCGTGATGTGTGGCAGAGAATGATCGGGGGCGGCGGCAGTCATCGGTTTTGGCTCCATGGCGGAATAAGGCGCGAAGATGAAGACTATACCGAAAATTCCGCACATGGAAAAATGACGGGGCGCCTGTAGACCAGGCGACCCGTCATCGGGAAAACAGCAACAGGAATTGATTAGATAAACAGTTTGCGCATGCGCGACGACACCAGATCGATCATGCTGACTGCCACGACGATCATGATCAGCACAGCGCAAGTCTGAGCGTATTCAAAACTGCGTATCACTTCCCACAAGATCACGCCGATACCACCGGCGCCGACCATACCGACCACCGTCGCCGAACGCACATTGGCTTCGAAACGGTACAACACGTAGGAAATCCAGAGCGGCATCACTTGCGGCAAGACGCCATAGACGATTTCTTCCAGTGCATTGGCGCCGGTAGCGCGAATGCCTTCCACGGGTTGCGGATCGATCGCTTCGACTGCTTCCGAAAACAGTTTCGACAAGGTGCCGGTAGTCGCTACAAACAAGGCCAGCACGCCCGCAAACGGTCCCAGGCCGACTGCCACCACGAACAGCATAGCAAACACCATCTCGTTGATCGCACGCGCCGCGTCCATCAGACGGCGCACCGGTTGGTTGACCCAGGCCGGCGCAATATTCGAGGATGCCAGCAAACCGCAAGGCACTGCGCAGACCACCGCCAGCGCCGTACCCCAGACCGCAATCTGTATCGTCACCAGCAGTTCTTGCAGATAGGTGCGCCACTCATGAAAGTCAGGCGGAAAGAAACTGGCGGCATAGGTGCCCATGTTGCCGCCGTCGCGCAGCAGTTCCAGCGGGCGCATGTCGGCGCCCTTCCATGACGCGATCAGAATTGCCAGCAACACGCCCCAGAACAGCGTCCGGCCTATCGATTGCTTGGGCGGGACAGGAAACGTAGTTTGCATTTTCAGAGGTACGGAACTAGTCATTGCTTAGGATTTGGCCAGGTCGGACAATTTGCGGTTGATATCCTCAAGCTTGGTTTTCTTTTCTTCGGCGCTCAGATTCTCATCCGCTTCCAGCTTGCCCTTTTGCTTGAAAAGTTCCAGTTGGCGGATAGGATTCAGCTGGACGTTGCTGGACTCTGCAAAGCCGCTGTATTGCAGTTTGGCCAGCTGAGCTTTTTCCTGTGCTGCGTTAGGACCGGTCTTTCCGTAGTTAAGGAAGAAATTCTTGATCTTGGCCTTGGTATCGGCAGGCAAATCTTTGCGCCACACTAGCGGATCCGCGGCGATCAACGGCGATTTCCAGACGATGCGCACTTCCTTGGCAACTGCAGGCTGGCGCTCTTCGATGCGATCCATGGTGTCGGATGCAAACACGGCGGAATCGAGCTGCTTGTTGGCGACAGCCAGGATATTGGCTTCGTGGTTGGAGGTGCGGATTACCTTGAACGCTGTCTTTGGATCGACATTGTTCTTGGCGAAGATGTAGTAGTTAGGCAGCAGGAAACCGGAAGTCGAGTTAGGGTCGCCGATGCCGAAAGTCAGGCTCTTGGAATTTTTCAAGACGTCGTCGATGCTCTTGTACGGGCTGTCTTTTTGCACGCCGACCAGGCTGTAATAGCCCGATGTGCCATCCGGATTGACCACGTGCGCAAACACTTCGCCGCTGGCGCGGTCTACCGCTTCCATCGCCGATTTGTTGCCGAACCAGCCCATTTGCACTTTACCGAAACGCATGCCTTCGATAATGCCGGCATAGTCTGAGGCAAAGAAGCCGTTGACCTTGATGCCGATACGCTTGCTCATTTCGTCCAGAACCGGCTGCCAGTCTTGCTTCAGATTTTGCGACGATTCGGTGGAGATGATGCCAAAGTTCAGCGTTTTGGCATCGTCGTCTGCATGCGCTACAGAAGCTGTCACCGCCAGCATCGCCAATGCAACGCCGGAAAATAATTTTGCAAACATGATTTGGAACTCCTGATGAGGATAAGTGTTATTAACTTGTGGTGGGTAATGTGATGCTGCTTGCGATTTCTATTTCGGTTGTACTCAAGCTGCGACAGCCAACGCCGGTATGCTGTCAAACGAGGCCGGCGCAGGAGCCGCCGGCCGGGTCAGACTGCTGTTGGATCCGCCCAGGATATCTTCCGCTTCGCTGCCATACAGTTCACGCAGCATGGTTTCAGTCAGCGCATTGGACGGACCGTCGTACACCACACGGCCTTTGTGCAGCGCCACAGTACGCGGGCAAAAACGCAGCGCCACGTCGACCTGGTGCAGCGATACGATGACAGTGCTCTTGTCGAGCTGGTTAACATCAGCTAGCGTCTGCATGACGCGACGCGCCGACTCCGGATCCAGCGATGCAATCGGCTCATCGGCCAGCACCACGCGCGCCTTCTGCACGATAGTGCGGGCGATCGCCGCCCGTTGCTGCTGGCCGCCAGAGAGTGCCGAGGCGCGCTTATAGGCGTGATCGGAAATGCCCACCCGCGCCAACGCTTCCAGGCCCAGCGCCTTTTCTTCCGCGGTAAATAATTTCAAGCAGCTGCGCCAGAGCGGCATGCGCGACAGGCCGCCAGTCAGCACATTGGTCAGGACCGGCAGGCGGCCGACCAGGTTGAATTGCTGGAAGACGAAACCGACGTTGGCACGCACTGCGCGTATATTGCGGTCGACCACGCCATCTTTCTGCACTGACTGGCCATCGATGGAAATCGTGCCGCCACCGCCATCTGCAGCCATCAAGCCGGAAATATGTCGCAAAAGCGTTGATTTTCCCGATCCGGAGGCCCCGATCAACGCCACCATTTCGCCTTGGGCGAAGCATAGGCTGACGTTATCCAGAGCTCGGAATCCGCCGCGAAACGTCTTTGACAAACCTTTGATTTCAACCATGATTGTTACCGCCATTACGCTTTTTGAATGGCCGAAGTATTGCGGTCAAATATGTCAGGCGTATGAAAATTTTATGACCATTCGGTTACAAAAGGCATGAATGTAGACAATCTACAAGTCGATTTTGACTGGTTTTGTCAGGCGTCTAAGAGGGTTTATCGCACTGGATGCAATTTTTCAGGCAGGCTTTTGGAGCAATACCAAGTTTGGGCCAACTTGATATCGCAAGCTGGTAAAAACGGCCTAGCGTTGCACCACGATCGGATTGACGCTGGTGCGCTGGCGGATCTGTTGCAGGACGCTGTCGGCGTCGGAGCGGCTGGCATAAGGCCCGGCATATAAGCGATACAAGCCATTGACGGCAACGCTGCTGAGCGAATTGACGACGCCGTTCAACTCTTGCATGAGACGCGTGCGGGCGCCGTCGGCATTGGCTTGCTGGGAATAGGCGCCGAACTGTACATAGAAGCCGGCGGCGGATGCACTGTTGTTATCGCCCTGCGCTGCAACTGGAGCAACGCTTGGCGCTGCAGACGGCGTTGGATCGAACAGTAGCGGTTGCGCCGTCAGCACCGGCATGTCCACGGATTCGGTGACCACCGTCGCCGGTGCGACGCTGTCTCTGACAGGCTCAATCTGCGCTTGCGGCGGCGCTGCTTGCGTGGTTGCCGCCAAGGTACCATTCTGACGCTGCTTGTTCATCGCGATGATATCCGCCGGCAGCAAGCGCTCCACTTCCAGCTGGCCGCTGCCGCTGCCGAGGTAGCCAAGCTTCAGCGCCGCGGTGTAAGACAGATCGATAATGCGGCTGGAATGAAACGGTCCGCGGTCATTGACCCGCACAATCACTTGGGCGCCGGTTTTCAGGTTGGTCACCCGTGCATAGGACGGAATCGGCAAGGTCGGATGGGCGGCGGTCATCTTGTACATGTCGTACAGTTCGCCGGAAGATGTCTTTTGATTATGGAATTTTTTACCGTACCAGCTGCCGATGCCACGCTGCTTGAACGGCTGGTCGTCGGTCAGCGGCGTGTAGGTCTTGCCAAATACGACATAAGGCTTGTTGCCGGTGCGCGAATAAGGTTCGATGGTGGGAATCGCATCAGGGACGTCCAACAGCCCTTCTGGCGTGACATCGCCCGGACCGTCATCCTTGTAGTAGCCGCCGCGGCCGGAGCCTGCCGCGGGCAACGTTGGTCCGCCACGTCCACTGGATGCAGTCTTGGTTGGAGCAGAGGAAGCTGAAGGCGCTTTCGGTGACGAGCCGCATCCGGCCAGTATCAGCGCCACCAGCAATGCGCTGGCATTGGCCGCAATACCGTAGCGGGTACTCACTTTACCGTGACGCTTTGCGCCCTGCTTGCCTACCATGCACTCTCCCTGACTGTCGGCAGGCCATCCCGCCTGCATAACTGCAACAATGGACTCGGCTTTAGCGCCACAAGTTCAACCATGATCATGTTTGTATCAGTTTGCGATGGCGCTGGATGCTCATCAGGATGCCTGCGCCCAAGCCCAAAGTGACCAGCGCCGTGCCGCCATAGCTCATGAACGGTAAAGGTACGCCAACTACTGGCAAAATGCCACTGACCATACCCATGTTAACGAAAGCATAAGTAAAGAAAATCAATGTGATGGAGCCAGCCAGCAAACGCGTGAACATGGTGGGTGCGTTGACCGCAATCATCATGCCCCGGCCGATCAACAGCATGTACAGGAATAGCAGGACGCTGTTGCCGATCAAGCCGAATTCTTCGGAAAATACGGCAAAAATGAAGTCGGTAGTACGTTCGGGAATAAACTCCAGATGGGCTTGCGTGCCTTTCAACCAGCCTTTGCCGAAGACGCCACCCGAGCCGACTGCAATCGTCGATTGGATGATGTGGAAGCCTTTGCCGAGCGGATCCGAGGTGGGATCGATCAGCATCATCACGCGCTGTCGCTGGTAATCGTGCAATACCGACCACAGCACAGGCAAACTGGCGCCGGCTGCAACCGCCAGGCCGAGCAGTACACGCCAGGACAGGCCAGCCAGGAAGATGACATAAAAACCGGCCGCCAGCACCAGCGTGCCGGTCCCAAGGTCGGGTTGGCGGATGATCAGGCCGACCGGCAGCGCCAGCAATACTGCCGCCACCAGGTAATCGCGCCAGGTGATCATGCCTTCGCGCTTCTGGAAGTACCAGGCAAGCATCAACGGCATGGCGATCTTCATGATCTCGGACGGCTGGATGACGACGCCGAAATTGATCCAGCGCCGTGAGCCCTTCTTGACGATACCGAACAAAGCCACCGCGATCAGCAAGGCCACCCCGACCGTGTAGATCGGCACGGCGAAACGCATCAGGGTCTGCGGCGGGACATTGGCGGCGATCCACATGATAACGAACGCCACCAGGATATTGCGCAGCTGGTCCTCAACCCGGCCCGGGAAATCGATCCCTGCCGAATACAAGGTAACGATACCGACCGCCAGGATCAGGAAAATAATCAGCGACAGCGCCGCATCGAACACCACGATGTGCGATTTGATGCTGCGCAACCAAGAGTGTTTATCGGTCAGGCTCATGCTGTTGCTTTCAATTCGGCGGCCATCTTTTATTCCCGATTCCCCGGGGTTTCTTCACCCGGTTTATAACTGTTTTCCGAGCCCTCACTGGACTTCGTGTCGTCTGTCGGTGGCGACGGCGTGATGTCTTCCTCCACCGGCGCCGGCGCTGCCGCAGCTGGCGCCGCCTTGCCGGAGTCGCCCGGACGCTTGCCCAACAAATAGAAATCCAGTGCCTTGCGTGCAATCGGCGCCGCCGCCGCCGCACCGAAGCCGCCATTTTCGACGATCACGGCAAGTGCGATCCTTGGCTTGTCGACCGGCGCAAACGCGGTATACCAAGCGTGATCAAGCTGGCGCGCGGTCAGCTTCTTGGCGTCGAACTTCTCGCCTTGCTTGATGCTGACCACCTGCGCGGTTCCGGTCTTGCCGCCCGACTCGTAACCAGCGCCAGCGAACACCCGGGCTGCAGTACCTTCGCGCGTCACGCCAACCATGGCCTTCTTGATAAAGTCGATATTTTCCTGCTTCAACGGAATCCGAGAACTTTCCTTCGGCACCGTCTCGGTATGCTGGCGCGTCACGCCATCTTCGATGATTTTCACCAGATGCGGCTTCATCACAATGCCGTCGTTGACCAGTGTCGCTACCGCATGCGCCATCTGCAAAGGCGTAAAGGAGTTGAATCCCTGGCCGATGCCAAGTGAAATGGTGTCGCCACCGACCCATTTCTGCGCGGCCGGACGCTTGTAATATCTGCGCTTCCAGTCGGTCGATGGCAACAAGCCGCGCTGTTCATGCTCCAGATCGATACCGGTCAGCTGGCCGAAACCGAACGGCTTCATGAAATCATGGATGGTATCGGGTCCCAGGTCATTGGCCAGCATGTAGTAATAGGTATCGCAAGAAACCACGATCGACTTGTACAGATCGACCCGGCCATGTCCACCCGGGACGTCGTCGCGGAAGCGGTGACCGCCCAGCATGAAGTAGCCGATATCGTTGATTGCCGATGCCGGCGTCCGCTTGCCCAGTTCAAGCGCAGCCAGCGCCATGAATGGCTTGTAGGTCGACCCTGGGGCATAGCTGCCGCTCATCGGCCGGTTGATCAGCGGATGGTCGGGCGAATTATTCAACTCATCCCAGCTTTGCTGGTCGATGCCTTCCACGAACAGGTTAGGATCGAAGGAAGGCTGCGATACATACGCCAGCACGTCGCCGGTGGAAGGATCGATCGCCACCAGCGCACCGCGGCGGTTGCCGAACGCTTCTTCGACCACTTTCTGCAACTCGATGTCAATCGACAGGATCAGGTTGTCGCCCGGCGTCGCCGACACGTGCGACATGCTGCGCACCGCCCGTCCGCTGGCGGCGATTTCGATTTCTTCGTAGCCGGTGGTACCGTGTAATTGTTTTTCGTAACTCTTTTCCAGGCCATCCTTGCCGATGTAGCTGGTGCCTTTGTAGTTGGCGGCGTCGTCGCTGTCGTCGATACGATCAGCGTCCTTCTGGTTGATGCGGCCGATATAACCGATCACATGGGCAGCCACTTCACCCAGGGGATATTGCCGGAACAAACGCGCTTGCACATCGATGCCGGGAAAGCGATAACGCTGCGCGGTGAAGCGCGCCACTTCCTCATCGGTCAGCCGGGTCCGGATCGGCAGGCTGGCAAAACTCTTGGAGTCTTCCAGTAATTTCTTGAAGCGGCGGCGGTCTTTCGGCGTGATGCTGACCACTTGCGCCAGATCGTCAATCACGCTCTCGAGATCTCCTCTGATTTTCGAGCGGGTGATTTCCAGCGTGTAGGCCGAGTAATTACGCGCCAGGATAACGCCGTTGCGGTCCATGATCAGGCCGCGATTAGGCACCACCGGCACCAGCGAAATCCGGTTGTCTTCAGCTTGTGCGGCGTAAGCATCGTGACGCACCACCTGCAGCCAGATAAAGCGCGCGCACAGCAAGCCAAAGCAGATCAGCACAAACGCGATAGCCGCCGAAATCCGCAGACGGAAATTCCGGAGTTCGCGTTCAGTGTTTTTAAATTCGGTCATTGAAGTGTCAGCGTCGGGTCAACAACGGGTCAGCAACGAATCCGCAGTGGCCGCCGTAGCATAAATTAGATAGGACGATTGTCATCGCGATCGACTGCCCGCCGTTGCGGCGCGAGTAACAGCCACACCACGACCGGCCACAAAGCCATGCTGACAAAACTCTCCGAGAAATACAGCCAGCCGGGAAACTTGCCGCTGACCGACATGCGGATCACCATTTGTATCAGTTGCGTAAACAGCATCAAAGGCAGCACATGCAAAGCCTGGACGCCAACCGAGAACCACAGTACACGGCGGTGGATCATGATCGCAAAATACGATAGCAACGTGTAGGCCAGTGCATTCTGGCCGAGCAGCGTGGCTTCATGCACATCCATTAACAAACCCATGCAAAAGGCGATGCCGATGCCGATCTTGCGCGGCTGGTGAATGCTCCAGAACACCAGAACCAAGGCAACAAAGTCCGGCACTCCCGGCCATTGCCCCCACGGTAGCAAGTTAAGCAGAAATGCCAGCAGCAAGGTCATCGCGATAAACAGCGGATTGGCCGGCAACAAAATATAGTGGGGACGCATCATTGGACACCAGCTCCCTGCGGATTTTTGCGAGCCGCTTCCGGGCTTTCTTTCACGGCATCTTTGGCGGCGGCTTCCCTGCTCTTGTCACGGGTGCTCTCGGTCAGACGACGCTTGCTGAGAATATCGGCCTTGTTGTTGGGGACGGCCGCTTCGTCGTCCGGACGCGCGATCGGGTTCGGATCGACCAGCAGGATCAGTAGTTGCGTGTGTCTGTCGATACCCGCCACCGGCTCGCACACAATATGTGCGAACGCGTCGGCCGATTTGGTTTCGACTTGTATGACCTTGGCGACCGAAAGGCCGGCCGGATAGACGCCGTCAATGCCGGATGTCACCAGCAAGTCGCCCTTCTGGATATCGGCGTTGGAGGACATGAAACGAAGATCGAGGTAACCGGATTGGCCGCGGCCGTAGGCGACGCTACGCAGGCCATTGCGCAACACCTGCACCGGAATCGCCTGATCCTTGTCGGTCAGCAGCGTGACTTCGGAAGTAAATGGAAACACGCGCGTCACCTGGCCGACAATCCCCGCATCGTCGATCACCGGCTGGCCGGTAGCGACGCCGTGTTGCGAACCGCGGTCCATAATGACCTTACGGGCAAACTGGTCCCGCGCATCGTAGAGAATTTCGCTCATCACCGATTTCACCGGCAAACGCTGCTCGACGCCCAGCAATTTACGTAGTTGCGTATTCTCTGCCGCCAGCTGCTGCGCCTGCTGCAATTGCTGCGCCCGCTCGCCTTGCTTGCTGCGCAATTCCTGGTTTTCTTTTTCCACCGTCGACAACGATGAGAAATAATCGATCACTCTGTTGCTGGCATCACGCGGCATCAAAGCTACCATCTGCAACGGATAAAGTGCGGTACCGACAGCCTGCCGCAGCAGCAGCAATGCATGCATCTTTGAGTCGGCAATCAGCAGCGACAACGCCAGCAGCGTGCATATCACCGCCTTGGCGCGGGCTGAAGCGCCTTGCTTAAAGAGGGGTGGTGGACTGTATTCCATCAGTAATGGACAGATTCGGTATGGTCAGTGATGGCCGGAACAGCTGCATGAACGCTGTTACCGCAGATACAACAATGGGTCGCATGGCTTAGTGTGATGCTTCGCAAATGATGAAACCCCATAAGCGCTGCCTTTTTGCGCCAAGTGTCGTTGCAAATCCTCGCGATAGATACACTATCGCTCCGGTTCGCGCCTAGCCTGACACAAAAATTCACCACTTCTGGGGCTCCACCATTCACGAAGTACCACACTGTGCACCGACCCGGTTGCCGTTACCCACCCTCACGATCAAGCAAAAGAGGTTGGGTAAGCGTCGCATCAGCCTGGATTACTCGTAGGAAAAGATCGAACCCAGCTTGTCCATCCGTTCCAGCGCCATGCCGGAGCCGCGCACCACGCAGGTCAGCGGGTCTTCGGCTACGATCACAGGCAAACCGGTTTCTTCCATCAGCAGGCGGTCCAGATCGCGCAGCAACGCGCCACCGCCGGTCAGCATCATGCCTTTTTCAGCGATATCGGCGCCGAGTTCCGGCGGCGTCTGTTCCAGCGCGTTCTTGACGGCTGAGACAATGTTGTTAAGCGGATCAGTCAATGCTTCCAGGATTTCATTGCTGGAGATGGTGAACGAACGCGGGATGCCTTCCGACAGGTTGCGTCCCTTGACTTCCATCTCGCGCACTTCCGAACCAGGGAAAGCGGAACCGATTTCCTTCTTGATCGCTTCGGCAGTCTGTTCGCCGATCAGCATGCCGTAGTTGCGGCGGATGTAGTTGACGATGGCTTCGTCGAATTTGTCGCCGCCGACCCGTACCGAGCCTTTGTAGACCATGCCGCCCAGCGAAATGATGCCGACTTCGGTGGTGCCGCCGCCGATATCGACCACCATCGAACCGGTCGCATCCGACACCGGCAAGCCGGCGCCGATAGCCGCAGCCATCGGCTCTTCGATCAGGAACACCTGTGATGCACCAGCGCCCAATGCCGATTCGCGAATTGCACGGCGCTCAACCTGGGTCGAGCCGCAAGGTACGCAGATAATGATGCGTGGCGACGGTTTGAACAGCTTGGTGTCATGCACCATGCGGATAAACTGCTTGAGCATTTGCTCGGTGACGGTGAAGTCGGCGATCACGCCGTCTTTCATCGGGCGGATCGCCTCGATGTTGCCGGGAACCTTGCCCAACATCTGTTTTGCTTCACGGCCAACAGCCTGAATTGTCTTCTTGCCATTCGGGCCGCCTTGCTGGCGAATCGCAACAACCGACGGCTCGTCCAGGACAATGCCTTTATCGCGTACATAAATCAGCGTATTCGCGGTACCCAGATCAATCGCCAGGTCATTTGAAAAGTAGCTGCGTAAAAATCCAAACATGAATTGTTCCAATGCGCAACAATGATGCGCTTAAACGTTTTTTAGGGGGGTGTCTAGTATCCCGCGCATGGTAAAGATCTATTACCTGCCGCATGGACGCAACATTCTACCTTATAATTTGACTCAACTTAGGGCGTATAGCGCTCAAAATGCTTGCTTTTTACAAAAATCCGAGAAGTTTTTTGCAAGCAAAGCCTTTATTTTTTAACCACACTTGCAGCCGCGCCTCGAAGCGCGAACGAAAATCATGTCATTAGCCCTTTCCGACGTTAAGCGCATTGCCAATTTAGCACGCCTTGAACTCACCGAAGACCAGGCCGCTTCCACGCTGGACAAGCTCAACGGTATTTTTTCCCTGGTGGAACAGATGCGCGCGGTAGACACCACCGGCATCGAACCGCTGAGCCACCCGATTGCAGCGATTCGCCAGGATCTTTCCTTGCGTTTGCGCGACGATGAAGTGACCGAGCCGAATCGGCGCGAGGAGTATCAAAAAGTCGCTCCGGCAACCGAAGATGGCCTGTATCTGGTGCCTAAGGTAATCGAATAAATCATTTCGCGCTTGCTTGCACCGATGTGCAAGCGACTGATGGCCCGAAATCTGCAGGCCTGTTCCGCAAAGTTAATCGTTAAAAGTACTCATGCATACCAAAACACTCAAGCAATTGTCAGTGCTGCTGCACGAAAAGAAAATTTCCGCCGAGGAACTGGCGCAGCTGTATCTGGCCCGGATCCAGCAAAGCGATCTGAACGCCTTCCTGCATGTCGACCAGGACCTGACGCTGCAACAGGCGCGCGCCGCCGACCAGCGCCTGGCACAAAACGATACAACGCCGCTGACCGGCGTGCCGATCGCCCACAAGGATATTTTTGTGACGCGCGGCTGGCGCGCCACCGCCGGGTCAAAGATGCTGGAAAACTATACCAGCCCGTTCGATGCAACCGTCGTCGAACACTTCAACAACGCCGGCATGGTCAACCTCGGCAAGCTGAATTGCGACGAGTTCGCAATGGGTTCGTCAAACGAAAATTCCTATTTCGGCGCGGTCAAAAATCCGTGGGACAAGACCGCGATTCCTGGCGGTTCCTCTGGCGGTTCCGCCGCGGCGGTGGCCGCGCGCCTGACGCCGGCCGCTACCGCAACCGATACCGGCGGCTCGATCCGTCAACCGGCTTCGTTATGTGGCGTGACCGGCATCAAGCCGACTTACGGCAGCGTCTCGCGTTTCGGCATGATCGCCTTCGCCTCGTCGCTGGACCAGGCGGGACCGATTGCCCAGACTGCCGAAGATTGCGCGCTGCTGCTGAACGCCATGACTGGTTTCGACCCGCGCGATTCGACCAGCCTGGAACGCAACAAGGAAGATTTCAGCCGCGACCTGGACAAGGACCTGAAAGGTTTGCGCATCGGTATCCCGCGCGAATATTTCAGCACCGGTCTGTCGCCTGATGTTGAGCAGGCGGTGCGCGCAGCGTTGACCGAATACGAAAAACTGGGCGCAACGCTGGTTGATATTTCTCTGCCGAAAACCGAACTGTCGATCCCGGTCTATTACGTGATCGCACCGGCCGAAGCGTCGTCTAACCTGAGCCGCTTCGACGGCGTCCGCTACGGTCACCGTGCTGCCGATTACAAAGACCTGGCAGACATGTACAAGAAGTCGCGTGCAGAAGGTTTCGGCGAAGAAGTGAAGCGCCGCATCCTGGTCGGCGCCTATGTGCTGTCGCACGGATATTACGACGCCTACTATCTGCAGGCGCAAAAAATCCGCCGCCTGATCGCTCAGGATTTCCAGAACGCGCTGAGTGGCCCGAATCGTCAATGCGACGTCATCATGGGACCGGTATCGCCGACCGTGGCATGGGACTTGGGCGCCAAGGCCAACGATCCGGTGGCCAACTACCTGGCGGATATTTATACGTTGTCGACCAGTCTGGCTGGCTTGCCTGGCATGTCGATACCGTGCGGTTTCGGTCAGGGCGAAAAGAACGCCCGGCGTCCGGTCGGACTGCAAATCATCGGCAATTACTATGACGAAGCCAAGCTGCTGAACGTGGCCCACCAGTTCCAGCGCGTCACCGACTGGCATCTGCGTACGCCAGACTAAATGCGCCGCGCCATGTCTTCGATCATGCGTCATTGCTCCGCTCGCTGCAGCAGATTGCCGGCGTTGGCGCTGCTGGCTCTGAGCACGGCCTTGTTAGCGCCAGTCAGCCACGCGCAACAGTTGCAGACCAAGTTCGGCTGCAACATGACGCGCGATGAAGATGGCGAAAAAGTGATTTACGGCGACACCGGCGAATTCAGGTTGAATGGCGACCGCATCGAAGCACTGCGCTGGGAATCGGCGCTATACCGGCCGACCCACGGTTTCGAATGCAGTATCGACACCGGCGACGACCCGCAAGCCGAAGTCGCGCAAGACGGCAAGAAAGACAACTGGCGCATCACCTTGAAAGATCCTGCCGCGGCACGCCAACAACGCGGCTACGATTTTTTCAATCACGGCATGAATTGCAGTATCCGTCTGCAGCGCGACGGCGACAAACTGCACGTGATACCCAGCTGTCCGGCGCTGTGCGGCTCAAGAGGAAATTTTACGGAACTCTCGGTCAATTTAAAAACCGGCGAGTGTAGTTACCAAGACAAATAAGGAAATTATTATGCAGTGGGAAGTCGTGATCGGTCTGGAAACGCATACGCAACTCTCGACCAAGTCAAAAATATTCAGCGGCGCTTCGACCCAGTTCGGCGCCGAAGCCAACACGCAAGCTAGCCCGGTCGACCTGGCGCTGCCTGGCGTACTGCCGGTACTCAATCGCGGTGCGGTAGAACGCGCAATCCAGTTCGGCCTGGCAGTGAATGCAACGATTGCCCCACAATCGGTTTTTGCGCGTAAAAACTATTTCTATCCCGATCTGCCGAAGGGCTATCAGATCAGCCAGTTTGAAATCCCGGTGGTCCAGGGCGGCAAGGTCTCCTTCATGCTGGAAAAAGACGGCAAGAGCGAACTGCGTACCGTGCAGCTGACGCGCGCCCATCTGGAAGAAGACGCCGGAAAATCGCTGCATGAAGACTATCAAGGCATGAGCGGCATCGACCTCAATCGCGCCGGTACGCCGCTGCTGGAAATCGTGACCGAACCCGACATGCGCAGCGCCGCCGAAGCGGTGGCTTATGCCAAGGCACTGCACTCGCTGGTGATGTGGCTGGGGATTTGCGACGGCAACATGCAGGAAGGCTCTTTCCGCTGCGACGCCAACGTCTCGGTGCGCCCGGTCGGCCAGGCGGCCTACGGCACCCGCAGTGAAATCAAGAACCTTAACTCCTTCCGCTTCCTGGAAGAAGCGATCAACTACGAAGTTCGCCGCCAGATCGAAGTGATCGAAGACGGCGGCAAAGTGGTGCAGGAAACGCGCCTGTACGATCCGGACAAAAAAGAAACCCGCTCGATGCGCAGCAAGGAAGATTCGCAGGATTACCGCTACTTCCCGGATCCGGATTTGCCGCCGCTGGCGATCGCTGCGGAATGGGTAGAGCGCGTACGCGCCACCATGCCGGAACTGCCGGACGCCATGCGTGAACGTTTCGTGCGCGAGTTTGGTCTGTCGGAATACGATGCCGCCGTGCTGACCCAGTCGAAAGCCATGGCCGGTTATTTTGAAGCGGTTACGGTCAAGGCCGGCAAGGAACAAGCCAAGCCTGCCGCCAACTGGCTGATGGGCGACCTGTCGTCAGCATTGAACCGGGAAAACGTCGATGTCGCGCAGGCGCCTGTCAGCGCTGTGCAGCTGGCCGTGCTGTTGCAGCGGATTGCCGATGGCACCATCTCCAACAAGATCGCCAAGGAAGTATTCGGCGCGATGTGGGAAGCAAAATCCGCAGAAGAAAATCTGGCTGACGAGATTATCGAAAGCAAGGGCCTGAAACAGATTTCCGACAGCGACGCATTGGAAAAAATCATCGATGAGGTGTTGGCGGCCAACGCCAAGTCTGTCGAAGAATTCCGCGCCGGTAAGGAAAAAGCCTTTAACGCCTTGATCGGCCAGGCCATGAAAGCCACCAAGGGCAAGGCCAACCCGGCCCAACTGACTGAGCTGTTGAAACAAAAACTGACTGCTTAAAAGCAGGCTCAAAAAAAACGGCTGGCGCTCTGCCAGCCGTTTTGCTTTCTGCTGCACCGTGCTTAGCGCGATGCCTGTGCTTCCGCCGCCGCGGTGGCCAACTCCCGATAGTGCTTGAGAGTTTCATCGAACTTGCCGTTGATACGGGCCAATTCGGCCTGATGATCCGCCATGTTTTTCTGGTTATAGGCGATGTCGCGGTTGGCTCCTTCGATCTTGTTGCGTAAGTTCAACGGCAAGGTTTTTTTGCGCTTGTAAAACTCGGCTTCGGTATTGGCCGCTTTCAGCTGGTTCTGGGCGTCGTCGATGCCGATCTGGTCGCGCTTGATCAGATCCTGCGACAAGGACAGGTAATAGCGGCGCGACGATTCGATGTCTGCCTCGCTACGATAGCGCGCCAACAAAGCACGGTCCTGCTGGCGCCGCTGCTCTTCCGCAGCCGCGTCGGTCCTGCGTTTTTCATCCAGGATATCCTGCTGGCGTCGTTGTTCGGCGGTCAGCGGCGCCGGGATTTCGCGCTTGACTACTCCCGCCTTTGATAACTCCACAATCTTGCGATCGGCGCATTCCGGCATCTGATGATCGCCGGTCACGGTACGACCGGCTGCATCCTTGCAGGTATAAATCTGGCCGTGCGCCAGGATTGGCAGCAAAGGCAACAAGCCCGCTACGCTGAAAACCAAGGTTCGCTTAAGAGTTAGTACAATCCGCTTCATTCCCATCATCCACGACAAATGTCGACACACAACACGTTGCAATCCTGCGCGCGGCAAAAGCGGCACATGCGGCACATGCGGCACATGCGGCACATGCGGCACATGCGGCACAAACAGCGCAATGGCAACGGCTCGTGCGTCAACACAAGCCTTGCAATCATGCTACGCCGTAGCGCTCCCGGTAAGCAGCGACCGCAGCCTGGTAACGGTTCAGCTCAGCATCGGCGCCTGCGCCGGAAATATATTCCAGCAAGTCGTTCAGGTTGCCGATTGAAATGACCGGCATGCCATACGCTTGCGTCACTTCTTCTACTGCGGAATTGGCCGATAAGGCGTCATCCTTGCCGGAACGCTCCATCCGGTCCAGCGCGATCACTACCGCACAAGGCGTAGCGCCGGCGGCGCGGATCATCTCGACCGATTCCCGGACTGACGTCCCGGCTGAAATCACGTCATCGATAATCAGCACCCGGCCCTTCAATGGCCCGCCGACGATATTGCCGCCTTCGCCGTGATCCTTGGCTTCCTTGCGGTTGTAGGCAAACGACACATTGCGCCCTTGCGCCGCCAATGCCACCGCAGTTGCCGAAGCCAGCGTAATACCTTTGTAGGCCGGCCCGAACAGCATGTCAAACTGCAAACCCGAATCAATCAGGGTACGTGCATAGAATTGCGCCAGCTGGCCCAGGGCGGCACCCTCGTTAAACATGCCCGCATTGAAGAAATACGGCGAGGTGCGACCTGCCTTGGTGACAAACTCGCCGAACTTCAGCACTCCGGCCTTCACCGCAAATTCAATAAATTGTTGACGTAAATTGTTCAAAATGCACTCCAGACGGTTGATGCTGACAAATTTTGTCGCTATTTATAAACCAAAAGCGACACCAGACCGCCATTTTAAATGGAGTTCACCTGCTACACAGCAGTAAGTGCAAACAACGTGCCTGCCATGTCAAGGTTTGCGTACAGGGTTGTCTGCACGCGCGGGCTGCGCTTCGGTTATCCTTGGCATCTGACCGGGCATTACTTATTCTTAATTTTTTATCAACGACAAACATGCCAAGAATTATTTCCGCCAATCTCAACGGTATCCGTTCCGCAGCCAGAAAAGGCTTCTTCGAGTGGCTGACCAAACAGTCCGCCGATTTCATCTGCGTCCAGGAGCTAAAAGCGCAAGCCGCCGACATGACGCCGGAATTCCTCACACCGGAAGGTTACGTAGGGCATTTTCATTACGCCGAAAAGAAGGGTTATTCGGGCGTCGGTTTGTATAGCAAGCGCAAGCCGAACGCGGTCAGGATAGGTTTCGGCAACCCGGAATTCGATGCCGAAGGCCGTTATGTGGAGTGCGATTTCGGTGATTTGACGGTCATTTCGTTGTACTGCCCGTCCGGATCATCCAGCGAAGAACGGCAAATCGCCAAGTTCCGCTTCATGGAAGCGTTCTTGCCGCATCTGCAAGAACTGAAGGCCAGCGGCCGTGAAGTGGTGATTTGCGGCGACTGGAATATCGCGCATCAGGAGCGCGACCTGAAAAACTGGAAGGGTAACAAGAAGAATTCCGGCTTCCTGCCGGAAGAACGCGCCTGGCTCACCCAGCTGTTTGATGAAGTCGGCCTGGTCGACGTTTTCCGCAAAGTCGACCAGCGCGAAGAACAATACACCTGGTGGAGCAACCGCGGCCAAGCCTGGGCCAAGAACGTCGGCTGGCGTATCGATTACCACATCTCCACGCCCGGCATCGCCGCCAACGCCCACGCGGTCGCCATTTACAAAGACGAGCGCTTCTCGGACCATGCACCGCTGACGATCGATTATTCCTGATTCGTCCTGTTTTTCTCGACGGCAGCGCTAGGGCCTGTTGACGTATGATTTGGGAGTGCGAACGCGCGGCAGGCGTTGCAGGCCTAGGCGCGACGACGCGACGTACTATGCTACGGCAAGGATGCGGATGGCCGCCCCAAGTAACAACGGCATGCGACGCCTGCGGCCGTTCCCGGATGGTTCAAGCCAAAATGTGAGCTAGCTGCGTTGCATGGCTTGCCACCACACATTTTGGCTTGAACGCATCTCCCAAATCATACGTCAACAGGCCCTAGACCGGCTGGCCGTCGACGAACACGATCAGTTCGCCCTCGCCGAACTTGGTCCACACCTCGTTGGTCGTCAGCGGTTCGGTGACAATCACCGCGACCCGGTCTTGCGGCGTTGTTACTTGCGAGAAATCGACGCTCACGTCTTCGTCCGACAGATGGGCTTCGGCAAACGGGAACTGGCGCACGATGTAATACAGATTGGTCGAGCAATGCGTAAACAACGCCGAGCCATCCGAGAGCATCATGTTGAATGTGCCATGCGCTGCGATTTCGCTGGTCAGTTCGCGCAACGCAGCGGTCAGCTCGGCCTGCGACGGCGCACTGTCGCCGAAACGCTGACGCAGTTGCTGCAGCAGGTAACAGAACGCCAGTTCGCTGTCCGTATTGCCGACTGGACGGTACGGCCCGTTGAGGCGCGGCGCGAATTCCTTCAGATCGCCGTTATGGGCAAAAACCCAGTAACGGCCCCATAACTCCCGTACGAACGGATGGCAGTTTTCCAGCGCGACCTGGCCTTGGGTGGCTTTGCGAATATGCGCGATGACATTTTTCGACTTGATCGGGCAGCGCCGGATCAACTCCGCTACCGGCGACGCGATTGCCGCCTGGTAATCGACAAAATGGCGCACGCCGCTGCCTTCAAAAAAGGCAATGCCCCAGCCGTCGCTGTGATGATCGGTCTGGCCACCGCGTGTGGCGAAGCCGGTAAAACTGAACACAATGTCGGTCGGCACATTGCAGTTCATTCCAAGTAACTGACACATATTCCCGAAATTCCTGAATCAGGTGAGATAGACGTAATTTGCTGCTGCGTTTTTTGTTGCGCCTGTGTTGCGCTTTTGTTGCGTTATTGCTGCGATCCTCAGTGTGATAACGGTATCACGCAGAAGCCGTAATAAAAAGTTAAATATGGTGCCGATGCCCTGCACCAGAGCGCCGGACATCAGTTTGGCGCAATACCTTGTATATCTTCCCCCAAATGGAGTGCATCCGCTTTGCCAGCAATATGTGAGCACACCGCGTGCCGGCATCAGATTCGGCACCGTATATAAAATAAAAGGAAGAGACAATGACACTGGCCCCTCGCACGCCGCACGCAAACTCACATCCCGCCATATCCAGAACGAAATGCCAACAATCGCGCAAAGCGACTAAATGGCACAGCCTGCTGCTGCCGATAGCACTGTTGCTGGGGGTTTTCCTGGACTGCACAGCCGCCAATGCCGGCGCTGCGGACCTCCCCAAGATCATTTATGTACGGCCGGTGCCAAACAATGACGATGTCCTGCTGCAGCAAGGCAGCAGCGGCGTCAACAACGCCGCCAAACTGTACAAGATGCAAGCCAGCACGCTGGAAAGCCAGGCTACCCGGGCTGGCCGCCTGCTGCAATTGGACAACGCAGTCAAGCAAGGCGCCAAGATTGTGGTGGTGATGGGAATCGAATTCAAGGACCTGCTCGACAGCGTGGCGCGTCAGGCGCCGCAAACCCGTTTCCTGATTCTTGAGCACTGCATCGACAATGCCGCCAACAATATCACTTGCATCACCTTCCGTGAACCCGAAGCCAGTTACCTGGCCGGCATGCAGGCGGCACTGACCTCGAGCACCGGCAAGATCGGCCTGATCGGCGCCAGCGATACCGCTTTGCGCCAGAAAAACAGTCAGGCCTTCACCAATGGCGCACGGGCAGCCAAAGCCACCATTTCGATACACGAACCACTGTGGGTGGAAGGCCCACAACCCTTCAACGATCCGCCACGTGCCGAAGCGTTGACCAAAACCATGCTCGGCGATGGCGTCGACGTCATCTGGGCCGCCGCCGCCGGCAGCAATTCCGGCGTATTCAAGGCGCTCACGCCGCAATCCCACGCCAAAGCCATCGGCAGCGGCGTCAATCAATGCATGCAGGCGCCGGGTAAAGTGCTCGATAATGTCGAAGTGCATGCGGATAGCGCGATTATCCTTGCGGTCGGCTTGCTGACCAACGGCTCGACGGCGCAGCGTTTTGATTTCGGCCTGAAAGAAGGGGCCGTGGCGTTGACCGCACTGGGTCTGGATGCCGCCTATTCGGAATGCGACATCCTGCGCCAGCGGCCGGTATTGCAAAAGCTGCGCGAGGCCAGCAATGCGATCATCAGCGGCAAACTCAAGATAGATTAAATAGCGGCGGCCGGTCGATTCTGATAGCGTTGTGCTTTTATTTATCCTGGAGCATGGTGCATGGATCAACTGGCTGCGATGCGCGCTTTCCGGCGCGTAGTGGAGAGCGGCAGCTTTACTGCTGCCGCTGCTGAACTGAACCAGTCGCACACCATCGTTTCACGCCAGGTGCGGCAACTGGAGCTGGAACTGGGTGCGCAACTTCTGAACCGCACCACCCGCCGCTTTGCTCTGACCGAAGCCGGCCAGGAATATTACGAGCGTAGCCGTCACATACTTGATCAGATAGACGATGCTGCCCAAGCGGTGTCGGCACATCAGACACGGCCGTCCGGCACCTTGCGGATAAACGCGCCGATGGCGTTCGGCACGCTGGAACTGGCGCAGTGGCTGCCACAGTTCATCATCGCCAATCCGCAGTTGAAGGTTGATCTGGTATGCAATGACCGCCTGGTCGATGTCATTGAAGAAGGCTTCGACGTGGCCTTGCGCCTGACCCGCGGCTTGCCCGACTCGACCCTGGTTGCCAAGCGCCTGGCGACTTGTGAAATACTCCTGGCGGCTGCGCCGGCCTATCTGGAACGACAAGGCGTTCCGCAGCAGCCTGCCGATCTGGTCCGGCACAATTGCCTGACTTATACGCTTGCGCTAAAGCCCAGCGAATTCCAGTTTTATGCAGCCGATGGCCGCGAACATGCAGTAACTGTGCGCGGCAATTTGCAAGCCAACACCGGGATCGCCTTGCGCTCGGCAGCGCTGGCCGGGCTAGGCATCGCCGCCACCAGTTCCTTCATCGTGCATGAAGATTTGCGGCGCGGCGATCTGCTGCAGGTACTGCCCGGCTTCACGCTGAAACCGCGCGACCTGTACGCAATCTATCCGCAAAACCGCCACCTGTCGCCGAAAGTACGGGCTTTTGTCGATTTCGCGGTAGCTTGGTATGCCACCCCGCGCTGGGATTAAAGTAACCCGGCCATCCTCAATGTAGTCGGAAATGGCCGACGCCGAACAAACCGATCAGGCCGACTGCGATGAGGTAGAAGGCGACGATATAGTTCAGGAGCTTCGGCGTGACCAGGATCAGGATGCCTGCAATCAGGGAAACGATAGGGACCAGCGAAAAATGAATATTCATGGGCAATCTGTTGGATGGAAAATGAATGGCGCAATGCGCCTTGCGATAGCGGCCAACGGTTCTGGCCGATCAGCGATTCTACAAGATCGCCGCCATCACACGGAGAGATTTACATATGGAAATATAGAGGAATGAAGCATGCCGGTTGAAGACAGATTCATCGTCCGGATCGAACCAAGCGGATGGCATTTTGAAACGTCTGGCGCTACCCCGGTCATGGAGGCTGCGCGGCAGTCCGATATCAACTTGCCGAGCTCTTGCAGAAACGGCACATGCCGAACCTGCATGTGCCGCCTTCTCCACGGAGAAATACGCTACCAGATCGAATGGCCGGGCCTGAGCAGCGACGAAAAGAAAGACGGCTACATCCTGCCCTGCATCGCCTACCCGCAATCAGACCTGGTCATCGAAGAAACGCGCGCCACGCGCCTGATCAAGTAGGCCACGCATCAAGCTTGCAGGCGCGCCGCTACAGCCCTATGCTGCTGCGTCAAGCCACCGAAACCATAAGCGGCGGCTCGCACATCGTTGACGTGGACGTAGCTTTCGTGGTGCAACTCGCCCAGCAAGGCGCCGATCTCCCTGAAGACAGCATCGATATAGCGCGCCTTTTCATCGGCGGTATTGGTTTCGTCTGTAATGCGGATATCCAGGAAGAAGCTGGTTTTCCGTTGCGCCGCCAATGACGGGCCGCCGACAAACCAGTGCGTCGGATCGACATGCGAAATCGCAATCGAGGTCAGCTCAGGTTTCTTGTGCAAAATCTCCGCAGTCAGACGCGACAAGGTGCCGGCGACTTTGGCGGAAACCGCCGTGTCTGGGGGAGTGGATAACAATACGGTAAGTATGGGCATGATGGGCTTTCAATATAAATAGGACTTACGCTAAATTCCGCCAGCGGCGTTACACCTTCTAGCCGTACCTTCGTACTAACTTCGTCGGCATGCTTTGCTGACGACATTTTGCGTAAGTCCTGATGATGTAAATAAAGAAGCAACGGTTACTGCAACGAAGATGAATCAGTTTCTAGCTGACCAGCTCCAGGATCTCGCTGGTGCTGCGAATTTCAGCAATGGCGTCCGACATCCCGGTCAATACGGCGCGGTGCAGGTCCTTATGACCTACCACACCGCCGTCCCAGGTGCGGATGTCGCGCGTGGCGCTGGCGTCGCTGCTGATAATGACCTTATAGCCGTTGGCAACGCCGTCAAAGGAGGTCGCCGCCACGCAATTATTGGTCATCAGACCTGTCACGATCAGGGTCTTGATGCCGCGCGCCTGCAGTTGCGAATGCAGATCGGTGCTGGCAAAAGAACTGGCGAAAGTTTTGCGGACGATCGCATGGTGCGGAGCAACCTGCATATCGGGATGAAATTCAGACATCACCGTGTTCTTGGTAAACAAAGGCCGCTCAACGGCATTCCATTGCTGGACATGAAACACCGGCATGCCATGCTTATCGGCCAGCGCTATCAGGCGATTGGCGTTGCGCACCACGGCCAGACCATCAGGAATGGGCAACTTGCCGCTGAAATATTCATTTTGAATATCAATCACCAACAAAGCCGTCGTTTTCGGATCAAGGCTGGTGCTGGCAGTCGCGCCGACGAGAGTGCGGATGGTTGGATTGCCGGTCAGGTTGTTGGTCGAGGCATTCATGTGATCTCCTGTTGGTGAGTTGGAGTACACAGATTAAGCCCGCGAACAACGTAAGAACAGCAGGTAGAAGACACATGATTTGTGCAGAAATAGCACAAATCATGATGAAACGAAGTTGGTATATTAATAAGCCACGCTAAACCAACTTGATTTGAAAGCGCGCTGGTATTGCCCTAATCAGCCAATGGCAGTGGACTGGACGGCTTGATTTCCTCCAGACAAACCATCGAACGCACCCCGGCCACTCCAGGAACCTGCATTAAGCGATCTGTCAAAAAAGCCGACAGCGACTTCAAGTCGCTGGCCGCAACCTTGAGCAAATAGTCGAAATCCCCCGAAATCGTGTAGCACTCCAATATCTCGGGAAACAGGCGGATGGCCTTTTCCAGCTTGCGCACTTGCTTGAACTGCTCGCGTGCGATGTTCAGATTAACGAAGGCCACCACGCCCAGGCCAATGGCCGCCGGCTCCACTTGCGCCGCATAGCCGCGGATGATGCCGTCCTTTTCCAAACGCTGGACCCGCCGGTAGCACTGCGGCGGCGATAAATTGACTTGTTCGGATAGTTCCACATTGGACGCGCGGCCATTCGCCTGGAGCGTACGCAACAGGATACGGTCGTAGCGGTCGAGTTTTTCTACCTTATCTTCCATCTTTATCTCCACTTATGCACGATTCGTGCGCATTACGGCCAATTCACGCTTCATTATGCACAAATATTTCCATCGCTTGTGATTATCATGTAGGCAGATGCGACACACTGCATTTAAACCTATAAATACAGCATTTTGCAGCCACCTCTAAGCGTCTTGGCCGGCTTTCGCCAGCGGACAAAATATCATTGGCTTATCCGCCCTTGATCACGCTAGGTTCTTAGAGGCTGTTGCAAAATTAAGCTGGCTAGGCGCGCCGACGAAGACAGTACGAGTAGTACGGCTAGGAGGGTGTAGCGGGGGTTTCAGACGACATTGTCGTCTGCCTGCGGAACGACCCGGGCTTACAAGCCCGGGCGCGCCCTGCAAGGGCAACAACGCCAGATTAATTTTGCAACAGCCTCTTAGAAGTGGCCTCACCAGGAGCAGACCATGAAAAACCATGCAATAACTCTCGAAGACCGATACTGCGCGCACAACTATGAACCGCTGCCGGTAGTGCTCAGCAGCGGCAAGGGTATCTGGCTGTGGGACCAGGATGGCAAACGCTACATGGACATGATGTCGGCCTATTCCGCCGTCAGCTTCGGCCATAGCCACCCTACCCTGGTCGGCGCATTGACCAAGCAGGCTGCCCAGCTGGCGATCGTTTCCCGGGCGTTTTACAGTGATCAGCTCGGACCATTCCTGCAATTGCTGTGCGAAATGACCGGCATGCCTAAAGCCTTGCCGATGAACAGCGGCGCGGAAGCGGTTGAAACCGCAATCAAGGCGGCTCGCAAATGGGGCCACAAGGTCAAGGGCATTGCTGAAAACAGCGCCGAAATCATCGTTTGCCACGGTAATTTTTCCGGCCGCACCACGACCATTGTGGGCTTCTCGTCGGAAGCGCAATACCGCGACGGCTTCGGACCGTTTTCAGGTGGTTTCAACAGCGTGCCGTTCGGCGATGCGGCCGCCATGGAAACCGCGATTACGCCGCGCACTGCAGCTTTCCTGCTGGAACCGATCCAAGGCGAAGCCGGCATCATCGTGCCACCCGACGGCTATCTGGCGAAATGCCGCGAAATTTGCGACCGCCATAATGTCTTGCTGATTTGCGACGAAGTCCAGACCGGCCTCGGCCGCACCGGCCGCCTGCTGGCCAGCGACCATGACGGCATCAAGCCGGACGGCCTGATCCTGGGCAAGGCGCTCGGCGGCGGCTTGCTGCCGGTATCGGCATTTTTAGCCAGGGAAGATCTGATGGCCGTGTTTACGCCCGGCGACCATGGCAGCACCTTCGGCGGCAATCCGCTGTCGGCAGCTGTCGGCCATGCCGCATTGCGCCTGCTGCGCGAAGAGAAGCTCGCCGATAACGCACAACGCATGGGCGAACGCCTGCTGAGCGGCCTGCGCGCTATCCAGCATCCTGCGATCCGCCAGATCCGCGGCAAAGGCCTGTTGATCGGCATGGACCTCGATCCGAGCTTTATCTCCGCCCGCGAATTCTGCGAACGGCTGATGAGCCAAGGCATCTTGTCGAAAGACACGCATGACACCGTGGTCCGCTTTGCGCCGCCGCTGATCATCAGCGCCAACGACATCGACGCCGCGCTGGAAGCCATCAGGCATACATTTTCGACCTTAACTGATACACCCGCAACTCACCTGACCGAAAGGAGCTACGCATGACCAACCAACTGCTGGACCATACCGCAGAAGACACATTCTTGATGTGCGCTCCGGACCATTTTGAAGTGTCTTATGTCATTAATCCGTGGATGGCTGGCAATATTGCGCATGGCAACCGTAGTGTCGCCATGCAGCAGTGGCTAGCATTGGTGGAAGCCATGGGCAAGGTAGCAACAATCAAGATGATGCCAGCCATGCCGGGTGTCCCTGATCTGGTCTTTACCGCGAATGCCGGCGTAGTGCTGGGCAATAAAGTAGTGTTGTCGCGCTTCCGCCACGTTGAACGGCAAGCCGAAGAAGTCTATTTCGACGCAGCATTTACCGCCCACGGTTTTGAAGTACTGACCCTACCGCCGGAACTGCCTTTTGAAGGCGCCGGCGATGCGCTGATGGACCGTAGCGAAAACCTGTTGTGGTTCGGTCACGGCCACCGTTCGGATATCGCCTGTGCGACGCGTTTGTCGGAACTGCTGGACATCGAAGTGCAGCCGTTGAAACTGGTCGACGCCCGCTTCTATCATCTGGATACCTGCTTCTGTCCATTGGCTGGCGGCTATGTGATGTATTTCCCCGAAGCATTCGATGCGGATTCACAAGCGCACATCGCGGCCCGCGTTCCAGCAGACAAGCGCATTATCGTCAGCAGCGAAGATGCCTTGCATTTTGCTTGCAATACCGTCAATTCCGGCCGCCATATCTTCCTGAACCAGGCGTCGGATGCGCTGGTCACGCAGTTGCAGGCAAACGGCTTTGTTGTCCATCAGACAGCATTGACCGAGTTCCTCAAGGCTGGCGGCGCAGCAAAATGCCTGACTTTGAAACTCAATGAACCACATCAAGGCGCTACGCAGGTAGCGCGCCAGGAAGCTGCCTAATCAGCTATCTGGAATACGCAAGCCATTGATTTAACGTATAATTTCTGGCATTGCCCTTGCAAATAACCCGGCGCCACAGGCGACCGGGTTTTTTGCGTTCTTACTGACCAGAGTACGCTAATGACGCCTTCCGCAATAAACTCGACTGCTTCGATCAATCCCACCGAAACCCGTTTGCGCGAGTTGCTGGCGCAACGCATCCTGATCCTGGACGGTGCGATGGGCACAATGATCCAGCAATACAAGCTGACGGAAGAGGATTATCGCGGCGGCCCCAATGGCCGCTTCATCGCATTCACCGGTCCGGGCCGGGAGCTGTTCGTCAAGGGCAATAACGAATTGTTATCGCTCACGCAGCCGCACATCATCAGCGCCATCCACGAAGAATATCTGGCGGCCGGCGCCGATCTGATCGAGAGCAATACCTTCGGCGCCACTACGGTAGCCCAGGACGATTACCATATGGCGCATCTGGCCTATGAGATGAATGTGGCTTCGGCGCGGCTGGCGCGCGCCGCGTGCGATAAATATTCGACGCCGGACAAACCACGCTACGTCGCCGGCGCACTCGGCCCGACGCCGAAAACCGCTTCGATTTCACCTGATGTGAATGACCCCGCCGCGCGTAACGTCACTTTCGACCAACTGGTCGCCTCGTATCTGGAACAAACCCGCGGCCTGGTCGAAGGCGGCGCCGACGTGCTGCTGGTCGAAACCATTTTCGACACCTTGAATTGCAAGGCGGCCTTGTTCGCCATCGATACCTTCTTCGAAGAGTCGGGACTGCGTTTGCCGATCATGATTTCCGGCACCGTGACCGATGCATCGGGACGCATCTTGTCCGGACAAACCGTGCCGGCGTTCTGGAATTCGATCCGTCATGCCAAGCCGCTGACAGTCGGACTCAACTGCGCGCTGGGTGCGGCTCTGATGCGCCCGTACGCCGAAGAGTTGTCCAAGATCGCCGACACCTTCGTCTGCATTTACCCGAACGCCGGCCTGCCCAATCCGATGAGCGATACCGGCTTCGACGAAACCCCGGATGTCACCTCCTCGCTGCTGAAAGATTTCGCCGAAAGCGGTTTCGTCAACATCGCCGGCGGCTGCTGCGGCACCACGCCACCGCACATCAAGGCGATTGCAGATACTGTCGCCAAGATCCAGCCGCGCACCGTGCCGGAAACCACGCACGAAATGCGCCTGTCAGGACTGGAGCCGTTCACCATCGACGACAACTCGCTGTTCGTCAACGTCGGCGAACGCACCAACGTCACCGGTTCCAAGGCGTTTGCACGGCTGATCCTCAACGAGCAATACGACGAAGCGCTGGCGGTCGCACGTCAGCAGGTTGAAAACGGCGCGCAAGTGATCGACATCAACATGGACGAAGCCATGCTGGATTCGATCGCGGCGATGCAGCGCTTCCTCAACCTGATCGCTTCCGAACCGGATATCGCCCGCGTACCGATCATGATCGACTCGTCCAAATGGACGGTAATCGAAGCCGGTCTCAAATGCGTACAGGGCAAGGCGGTGGTCAATTCGATCTCGATGAAAGAAGGCGAGCCGGAATTCCTGCGCCAAGCCAAGCTGTGCCGCCGCTACGGCGCGGCGGTGATCGTCATGGCCTTCGATGAAAAAGGCCAGGCCGACACCTTTGAGCGCAAGATCGAAATCTGCGAGCGCGCCTATCGCTTGCTGGTGGACCAGATCGGCTTCCCGCCGGAAGACATCATTTTCGATCCGAACATTTTTGCGATCGCCACCGGCATCGAAGAGCACAACAATTACGCGGTCGATTTCATCAACGCCACCCGCTGGATCCGCGAGAACCTGCCGCATGCCAAAATCAGCGGCGGCGTCTCCAACGTCAGTTTCAGCTTCCGTGGCAACGATCCGGCGCGCGAGGCAATCCATACTGTGTTCCTGTATCACGCGATCAAAGCCGGCATGACCATGGGCATCGTCAACGCCGGCATGATGGGCGTGTACGACAACCTGTCGGCGGAACTGCGCGAGCGGGTTGAAGACGTAGTGCTGAACCGGCGCGAGGATGCAACTGAACGCATGATCGAAATCGCCTCGACCCTGAAGGCCGGCGACAAGAAGGAAGAAGCGACGCTGGAATGGCGCAGCGGCACGGTGCAGCAGCGGCTGGCACACGCGCTGGTGCAAGGCATCACGCAGTGGATCGTGGAAGACACCGAAGAAGCGCGGCAAGAATTGCTGCACAACGGCGGTCGGCCTATCCATGTGATCGAAGGCCCGCTGATGGATGGCATGAACATCGTCGGCGACCTCTTCGGCCAGGGCAAGATGTTCCTGCCGCAGGTAGTCAAGTCGGCGCGCGTCATGAAGCAAGCGGTAGCGCATCTGATTCCGTTCATCGAAGAAGAAAAGCGCCTGCACGAAGAACTCACCGGCATCGCCGCCAAACCCAAGGGCAAGATCGTGATCGCCACGGTCAAGGGCGACGTCCACGACATCGGCAAGAACATCGTCTCGGTGGTCCTGCAATGTAATAACTTCGAAGTGGTGAACATGGGCGTGATGGTGCCGTGTTCGGAAATCCTGGCCATGGCCAAGGCCGAGAACGCCGACATCATCGGCCTCAGCGGCTTGATCACGCCCTCGCTGGAAGAAATGGCGCACGTCGCCAAGGAAATGCAGCGCGATCCGTATTTCCGCAGCGTCAAGATGCCGCTGCTGATCGGCGGAGCCACCACCAGCCGCGCCCATACCGCCGTCAAGATCGCGCCGAACTATGAAGGCCCGGTGGTCTACGTGCCGGATGCATCGCGCTCGGTATCGGTGGCGCAATCCCTGTTGACACCGGAACAGCGCGATCAATATATAGAAGAAATCGCCGTCGACTACGAACGCATCCGCGAGCAGCACGCCAACAAAAAGGCAGTACCGCTACTGTCACTAGCCGCCGCGCGCGAAAACCGCATGCGCCTGCAGTTTGCGCCGGTCAAGCCGAAGTTCATCGGCCGCCGTGTATTCAAGAACGTCGATCTCGGCACCCTGGCGCGCTACATCGACTGGGGTCCGTTTTTCCAGACCTGGGATCTGGCCGGTCCGTATCCCGCCATCCTCAAGGATGAAATAGTTGGCGAGGCAGCCAGCAAGGTATTCGAAGAAGGCCAGGCGCTGCTGAAGAAACTGATCGACGGCCGTTGGCTGACCGCCAACGGCGTCATCGCCCTGATGCCAGCCAATACAGTCAACGATGACGACATCGAAATCTATACCGATGAGACGCGCAGCAAGGTGGCGTTCACCTATTACGGCATGCGCCAGCAAACCGTCAAGCCGGTGATCGACGGCGTCGCCCGGCCGAACCAGTGCCTGTCCGATTTCATCGCACCGAAATCTTCCGGCATCGCCGACTACATCGGCTTGTTTGCTGTCACTAGCGGCATCGGCATCGAGAAGCACGAAAAGCGCTTTGAAGATGCACACGACGATTACTCATCGATCATGCTGAAGTCGCTGGCTGACCGCCTGGCGGAAGCGTTTGCCGAATATATGCATGAACGGGTGCGCAAGGATTTGTGGGGCTATGTGCCGAACGAAGAATTATCCAATGAAGCCTTGATCAAGGAAAGCTATAGCGGCATCCGTCCTGCCCCTGGCTATCCGGCCTGTCCGGAACATACGGTCAAGGCCGACATGTTCAAGCTGCTGCAATGCGATGAAATCGGCATGCAGGTGACTGAATCGTTCGCCATGTTCCCGGGCGCTGCCGTATCCGGGTTCTACTTCGCGCATCCAGAATCGAAGTATTTCGTCGTCGGCAAGATCGGCGATGATCAGGTCAACGACATGGCGGCGCGGCGCGACGTCAGCAAGGAAGACATTGAGCGTTGGCTGGCGCCGAATCTATAAAAATAAAGGCAAGATAGAAAGGAAAAGGAGCGTCAGACGACGCTCCTTTTTTTTATCTGCTAAGCTGAAGTTGCGTAGAAATTGAAGAACTCAATGCGCTGGACGCGGTCCAATAGTTCAATATTCCTTTTGCAAATAAGGAGCTTGGCATGCGTCAAAGCCTAGTGTTAAAGCAGCAGTTGCAGGAGTCTATCGAATCTGAAATCGCCCAGCGCGCGCAACAGCATCGCGCCAAAATGGACATCCTGCGCAATCGCGACATCCATCTCAAAGCCAATGGTGGCGCAGTTCCACCCAAACCGCTGCTGCTTCTGGCACATGGCGATTCCTGGTTCGATTACCCCCTCAACGGCAATACGCTGGCGCCGCACACCACGGATATTATCGCTCAACTGGAGAACATGGGCACGGTCCGTCCGGTGATCCTGAACCTGGCGCATTACGGCGACTCCAGCTCCGACGCAATGGCGTTGCCCAAGCAGCAGCGCCTGATTGCCTATCTGCAGGATGCGACCAACTGGGTCAACGGCAAGCCTGACGCCATTTTGTTTTCCGGCGGCGGCAACGATATCGCCGGCGACAAATTCTGCATTTTCCTGGACGACGCCAGCACCGGCATCAGCAACGGCCTCGATCCGCTGCGCTTTCCCAAGCTGCTGCAAATGGTCGAAGCCTCTTATCTCGACCTGTTTGCATTCCGTGACAAATACGCACCGGGCGTGCCGATTTTCAGCCATTGCTACGATTTCGCTATCCCCAGCGGCGTCCATCCGGTGTGCGCCGGACCATGGCTGTTGCCGTCGCTGACCTACAGCGGCTGGACCACCGCCCAAGGCACCGCGATTGTGCACCAGGCGCTGGCAGCCTTGGCGACAACCCTGCGCGCGCTAGCGGCAGTCCCGGCCAACAATTTCATCCTGGTCGAGACACAGGGTGCGCTGGCCACGGCAGACTGGGCCAATGAACTGCATCCCTATCCGGCCGGCTTCAAGAAAATCGCCGCCCGTTTTGTGAGTGCGCTGGGACAAAGGTTTCCCGGGCATATTTAATCACACACTCCATTTGCCATCGCGACCGTCGGCTAGCGAAGGTAACCCTGACAGCCGACCACATTCTTTAGGAATACGCTCTCTATGTCTTCACTACGCTTTGGTAAGCACCCGCCGAAACATGATTACCGCACGCTACGCCTGAAGAATTACCTCGGCGCCGCACTGGCAGCGCCGCCTGCCGCCTACGATGTGCTAGCCAACGTTTATCAGAAACTAGGCGTATCCGACCCGGCCCAACTGTTTCCCATGGACGGCAACGATACGCTGGGCGACTGCACGATTGCCGCGCTTGCCCATGCAATCACGACCTATAACGGCCTGATCGGCACACAGAAGATTCCCACCAAGCAGGCAGTGGTGAAACTGTACATGCATCTGACCGGCGGAGTGGACTCGGGACTGAGCGAACTCGACGTACTGAATTACTGGCGCAAGACTGCCGTCTCCGGCGAAAAAATATTCGCTTATACCAGCATCGATGTAAAAAACCATACCCATATCCAGCAAGCGATTCAACTGTTCGGCGGCGTCTATCTGGGCTTCCAGGTGCAGGAAAACTGCCAGCAGGAATTCAATGCGCACCAGCCCTGGACCCCGGGCAAGCTCACCAACGACGGCCATGCGGTCTATGCAGTGGCGTATGACGCAACCGGCGTCACGGTACTGACCTGGGGCAGTACGCAAAAAGCCACTTGGGACTGGTGGGATGCCTGTGTCGACGAGGCTTACGCCATCTTGCCGGCAGAGGCCAGCAACGCCGACTTTGCGCCCAGTTTCGATTTTGCGCAATTGCAGGCTGATCTGGCGAATGTCGCAAACTGATTTACGCTACGACACAGCATATTTTTATGCTGACAAGTACGAAGTGCACTCTAGTGCGTGCTGACGTGAGGCGCACTAGAGGCCGTGCAGCGAAAACTATGTAATCATCTGTCAAACACGGTCAAGTTTGCTATCTGCATTTTCGACGCTGCGGCCGAAGTATGAGAGCAGGAGATAAGCATGTATTAAGAGGCTGTTGCAAACACACCTGGCGTTGTTGCCCTTGCAGGGCGCGCCCGGGCTTGCAAGCACGGCCCGTTCCGCAGGCAGACGACAGTGTCGTCTGAAACCCCTGCTACACCCTCCTGACAGTATTACTCGTACTGTCTTCGTCGGCGCGCCTAGCCAGCTGTGTTTGCAACAGCCTCTAAGTATTGTCGTGACCCCTTCTGTCTCTAGTGAAATGAGGTCTTGCTCTGACGTTCTTCTGGAGGCCCCATTCTCCACTGCATGGTATCTGGAAGAAAGACGCCCCAATCGGTGTCATCAGACTCACTTCTAGTGAAGGAAACTTGACTCATGGCCTCCTTCGCAATTGCGCTTATCGTGCTGCTATCCAGGGCATTGAGGTCGTCAAGCTGTTCTGCATAGTTCGTCGCACCAATGATTTTCCACTGATCACGTATAAAATCTAATACCCATCCGTTAAAACTGAATGTCGTGCGTGGAGAACCCTTGGGAAGGGTGAAAGGTATCGGCGCATATATCATTCGGGGAGTCCCTTTTGGCGCGATTATTTCACCCCTCAGCGTTGCGGATAGTCCGAATGCCAGGTTGCATTCAAGTGTTCCATTGCAATCCATGACGTGCTGAAAAAGATCAAATTTATTCAGTGAAATGCGCTTCCAATTATCTGTTTCCGTTGGATCATCCCTGTCTATTTTACTGTTACGACGAAGCCTGAAGATTTCAGCATCGACAGGAGAAAGAAATAGCAGAGGGCCAGAGCGACTGTCGCCTCCAACCCAGGTTGGCTCGGTCCAGGTCACCCCGTCGCTGTACCTGATCGTACGCACGACAAGAGACAGGCCAGAGTCAGAAATGTAATCCGTTCCGTGATTTTTCCTCATAGAAAAGTAACAATACAAAATTGAATTAATACACCGGCAAAGCAAGATGCTCTATTGCGAGCTATATCGACGGTGCTTATGCATAGGCTTTCCATTACCTTCGCTTTTCGCCTCGAATTCCCACCCCCAAACCATTCGTCATCAGGGAGATCGGCACTCATCAGCATGTGAGCGCCCTCATACAAGGCGGTGGAATTGCTACTACAGCAGTATTTGCTTCTTTTTGAGTTAAACGACGTGCAGCATTTGGAACGTTGAAGTCTTCGATGGCCGCGTCGTAGATCTTGAATCCCAATGTGTTCATTAGCAATGCTATTGCGTCGAGGCGTTTCTCAGCGATACGTAATGGCACATCAAGCCGACTATCTGTTTTCAAATATATCCCCAAATGAAGAAGGCCTCTCAGTCGTAAAATTTCTATTTTCCAATCGACCAGCGCCCGTATCTCTTCCACTGAAATCCGATCAGAATTTCTCTCGAAATGAATTTCGTGGGTCACGATGGCAGAAGATGTAGTGGTTGTTGAAGTGGCCGCACTAGCCAAAGTCACTGAGACTAGGAGCGCCATGCAGCAAATATTCTGCTTCGTAAATATTTTCACTTTTATCCTGGTCAACTTTACTTGTTGAGTTCCGACGGCTTCGGTCTAGGAATCGGTTGTAATTCACAATCATGCGCCTTTGTGCAAGGTGGTTGAATGACCACTACAGCAGAATTCAGTCGATTTATCAGCTCTTGATATTTAATCTTGTTGTGCCGTTCTTCAACGGAGACTTCTACACGAATTCCCAAATTACTCATAAGCTGAACCACGGCATCGGCCCTTTTTTTAACGAGAACATCCGTGACCCGCATTGGCACATTTTTAATTAAAAAAACATCATATTCACCACCAGAAAACACCTTCTGTTTTTCAACCTGCCAATCAATGAAAGACCGAATCTCTTCTGCTGAAATATGCGCAGAATTTGGCTGGAAATGAATTTCATGCCTCAGTCCTGCAAAGGACGTTGCCGTAGACGAAGTCATTGACGCTAGAAATAGCGCCATGCAGGGAAAAATCTGCCTAGTGAACATGTTCACTGTTTGTCCGGATCAAAGCTACTTGTTCAGTTCCTGCGGCTTTGATGCAGAAATAGGGACTGGCAAGCATGACCTAGTTCTTATGCAAGGCGGCTGGACCGTGACGAAAACTGTGCTTGCCTCTTCTTGAGATAATTTCCGTCCAATGTATGGAGCGTTTAGATTTTCGATACCTGTATCTTTAATCTGAATTCCTAGCGTATTCATTAACAACACTATCGCATCACGACGACGCTCTGCTAGTTTCAAATCTATTTGAAGACGATCATCTCTGTAGGCAAACACGCCATAATCGACACCTCCGAACTGTACAGTTTTTATTTCCCACTCCACCAATGAGCGGATTTCTTCACTTGAGATTTGATTTGAATTTTTACTAAAATGTACCTGGTGCTCTAGTCCTGCAAAGGACGTTGCCGTAGACGGAGCCATTGACGATAGAAATAGCGCCATGCAGGAAAAAAATGCCGAGTGAACATGCTTACCGATTATCCGCATCAACGCTACTTGTTCAGTTCTGACTGCTTCGGCCCACGAATCGGTTGTGGCCCACAATCATGGCTCTCGGTGCATGGCGGCTGAAATATTATTGACGCTGCATTTGTTTGCTTTTTTGACAGACCTAACTCTCGACGTTTTGATTGTTGGTCCACAATGACAACTTTAGTAATTTTGACTCCAAGCGTGTTCATTAATGACACTATCGCCTCACGACGCTTTTCAACGAGATTTGAGTCTATTCGATATTGGTTATCCTTATACAAAAAGACCACATAATCAATGCCGCCCATTTCGACAGACTTTATTTTCCAATCGACCAACGAGCGTATTTCCTCGCGCCCGATTTGGCTCGAATCATCATCGAACTGGATCTCGTGCTCTAACCCGCTAATCGACATTGCGGCGGCTGACGACACCAAGATGAACATAGTAATAAAACAGATGATTCGTTTCATCATTTACCTCTGCGAGCAAAAACTACGTAACCAGCAATATTATCGGCGTTTCCAACACAGAGCTTGTCACCATCAAGCGCTCGGTCCTGAGAAAGCTTTGTTGAGTACCATGAATCGATTGAATTCATAGTGTCGTTAAAGTGAGAAACCTCATGCACAAGCGTAAGAAGTTTGGAATCACCATTGAATGGCTCCGCCGTATCAAAATTCTTTTTATCGTCGGGCATCTCACAGAAATTCAAGCCAATGGCAATCGTATGTGTTGCAACGTCTGGGATACAAACAGCCGCGGTTGTATTTCTATCTGTTTTACTGCCGTCGCAGTTGAGATGCGCCAATGCAGTCTCCGATAGGCGCACGAAATTAGATGGGGCGAGACCGGACAATACTCTATTAATTTCTGGCAACCCTCTCAGCAACGTAGAACGCACCTCGTCACTGTCGGAGCCAAACCACTGCACTACTGCATCGATGTCGCTTGCGCTCCACCGACCTAACTGTTCAATTCGCACCGTCGTGCGCTCTACCGCAATGTCCCGCAATTGCATAACCTTTTTGGCAAACTCTGCGTTTGTCATATTTGGACATATCGTCTCTGGATAAACAATGATTTCCTTTATGGAAGTGTCCGATGTTAGCGTAGTCATTGCGGATCCTACAAACCGAAGTTTCGTACCGTCTGGTCCAATGTGTATTTGCTTAGTCATGGCTATCCTGAAACGTAAAAGTTGATTTTTTCTGATGCGGCGATAGAGGAAAGTAGGTGGGTATGTCCTGCACCTGTTGTCTTTCCATATTCAACAGAACCAGAAGCACGTTCAATTGCATAAACTTTGTAGGCGACTGGTTGGCCACCTGCACTTTTGAGAATGAATTTGTCGTTGAACGTACTGTCGGCGATGGCGGTATTTTTTTCTTCTTTATATCCAACCCATGTACCAAACCCCTGAGCGATAACTTCCTCAGTCGTCATGGTTTCGCTCATGTCCGTCCTGGAATTGATAAGCCAGGGTTGTTCGGGACATTTGCAAAGGCATCTATCCCTGTCGAGCGCTGGCTCCCTCCCCATGACTCGCATTGGCCGCCTTGGACCTATCGGGATAATAGGACCGGTCGAGTTGCATTTACTGCAGATTACGGTGTCGCCGATCATCACGAGAGGCCGCCCCATGTTCGTCATCGTATTTTGGGAGGCTATGGCTACACCCCCGGCGCTTGTCTTGTCGCCATCTAGAATAAAAAAACGTCGCACAAACAGCTCCACCAGCGATATCAATAAAATAACTATAGATTTAAACTTGAATAAAAGATAATAAAAATCACTGCAACATAAGTTGTTTGGGTGTTTTTAAGCATTCCCTTAGGTTGGATACGCACTCTTGCAATTAGTCGTGGTATCCAGAGCAGTTAGATATGACGAGGCTTTTATACCGTGGGGCATAGCCATCCCCGCCGCCTAGCCTGTCCGCGAAATGAGGGGTAGCAACTCAAATTTCTGAATTACAGGAGCCGAGAGCCAAGTCTTTCCATGCATGCACCTGATCGGTAGCGTCTATCTCAGATTTCAGGTGCCGGACAACTGCATGCAGGAATTCAACGCACACCAGCCTTGAACGCCGGGCAGGCTGACCAACTACGGCCACGTGGTATTTGCTGTGGTCTACGACCCGACCGAGGTAGACCGGTCACGTCAGTGTCTTGGTCCATGAGCCATCGAATGACGCGTCAACTCAAAGTGGACATTGACGGAACGTGGTGATTCCATTTGGTGCAACCGCACCTGGCGTGGCCTTCGATATCGCCATGCGCATGGAAGCTCGCCGGCTCCAACCATCTACTGCGCCATAGCGTTCGCCTGTCAAATTATCAATATGCGGCAGCGCTTAAGGAAACTATCGATACGTTGCACGGTACCGGCGTGACGACGGATGACGGATAATAGCGGCTACATCATTTTTAGAGTTACCCCATGGAAATCAAGGTCAACTTTCTCGATAAGCTACGTCTTGAAGCCAAGTTCGATGACTTCACGGTAGTGGCCGACCAGCCTATCCGCTATAAGGGCGATGGCTCGGCGCCTGGTCCCTTCGATTATTTTCTGGCCTCATCGGCCTTGTGCGCAGCTTACTTTGTGAAGTTGTATTGCGTAACTCGCAATATTCCTACCGAAAATATCCGTCTGTCGCAGAATAATATTGTTGATCCGGAAAACCGCTACCAGCAGATTTTCAAGATTCAGGTTGAGTTGCCGGCGGATATCTCCGACAAAGACCGCCAGGGTATCTTGCGCTCCATCGAGCGTTGTACGGTGAAAAAAGTGGTGCAGGCCGGACCCGAGTTTGTCATTGAAGAGGTAGAGAACTTAGATGCCGATGCTCAGTCGTTGCTGACGTTGAAGCCGGGTTCTGACGTCAGTACCTATATTGCGGGCAAGGATCTGCCGTTGGAACAAACCATCGCCAATATGTCGGGCGTTTTGGCGAACCTGGGCATCAAGATTGAAATCGCTTCGTGGCGCAATCTTGTTCCCAATGTGTGGTCGCTGCATATCCGCGATGCACACTCGCCGATGTGTTTTACCAATGGCAAGGGGGCGACCAAAGAAAGCGCGTTGGCGTCGGCGTTGGGAGAGTATATCGAACGACTGAATTGCAACCATTTCTACGCCGGCACGTTTTGGGGCGAAGACATCGCCAACGCGGCGTTTGTACATTACCCGAACGAGCGCTGGTTTAAGCCTGGCCCGAAAGATGCGCTGCCGGCTGAAATTCTGGATGAGTACTGTCTGCAAATTTACAATCCCGACGGCGAGTTATATGGCTCGCATCTGGTCGACACCAACTCCGGCAATGAGCAGCGCGGTATCTGTTCGCTGCCGTATGTGCGACAGTCGGACGGCAAGGTGGTGTATTTCCCCTCCAACCTGGTCGAAAACCTGTACGTCAGCAACGGCATGAGTGCTGGTAACACGCTGGCCGAAGCGCAGGTGCAATGCCTGTCGGAGATTTTCGAAAGGGCTGTAAAACGCGAAATTCTGGAAGGTGAAATCACATTGCCTGATGTGCCGCAGGAAGTGCTGGCGAAATACCCAGGCATTCTGGCCGGCATTCAGGGCTTGGAAGAGCAAGGCTTTCCGGTGCTGGTGAAGGATGCGTCACTGGGAGGGGTGTATCCGGTGATGTGCGTCACCTTGATGAACCCGCGGACAGGCGGCGTGTTTGCGTCGTTCGGCGCGCACCCAAGCCTGGAGGTGGCGCTGGAGCGCAGTCTGACGGAATTGCTGCAGGGCCGCAGTTTTGAAGGCCTGAACGAATTACCTCGGCCCACCTTTACAAGTGAAGCCGTGACCGAGCCCAATAACTTTGTGGAGCACTTCATCGATTCCAGCGGTATTGTGTCATGGCGCTTTTTCAGCGCCAAAGCGGATTTCAATTTTGTCGAATGGGATTTTTCCGGCCAGGGTGAAAATTCCAATATCGACGAAGCAGCGGCCTTGTTCGGTATTCTCGCAGACATGGACAAAGAGGTGTACATGGCGGCGTATGACAATTTAGGCGCCATAGCCTGCCGAATTTTGGTACCCGGTTATTCGGAAATTTACCCGATAGACGATTTGATCTGGGATAACACCAACAAGGCCCTGTTGTTCCGCGCCGATATCTTGAATCTGCATCGCCTGGACGATGCCAGCCTGGAAGCGCTGCTTGAGCGTCTGGATAACAATGAACTCGATGAATATTCCGACATCGCCACACTGATCGGTATTGAATTTGACGAGAATACGGATTGGGGCCAATTAACAGTTCTCGAGTTGAAACTGCTGATCAATCTCGCCTTACAGCAATTTGAGGCGGCGCAAGATCTGGTGGGAGCCTTCCTGCAGTACAACGACAACACGGCCGAGCGCGGCATGTTTTATCAGGCCTTGAATGTGGTGCTAGAGGTACTGCTGGATGACGACTTGGAACTGGACGATTACCTAGTCAATTTCCGCCGGATGTTTGGCAACGCCCGGATGGACGCGGTAATGGGGTCAGTGGATGGCAGCGTGCGCTTCTTCGGGTTAACGCCAACGAGCATGAAACTGGAGGGTCTCGATAGGCACCAGCGTCTGATCGACAGCTACAAAAAATTGCATAAGGCTCGGGGTAATGTGGCGGTTACATCCCGTTAGGATTACGAGTTATGGCTGAACGCGCGGATGCCGTTCAGCCTCCAGCGTTCAATACCAGAGCGACCATCTGAGCCGGCTTGCATTGGTGCTTGCCGGCTTTCGCTTTCATGTTTCTATCTCGATACCTTGATTATTCAGGGTACTTTTCATCGAATTCCGATGTCGTCAATTTTGTGTTCAGCATGTCCCCGCCAATCCGAAGAGCTATCAACAGTGGGATGCCGATCAGTAAAATCATGAAGAGATTGTCGCTATCCGGTTCCGGTGATACGCCGCGTAGCCTAGGTGCATGCGCGCCGTACACCCCAGATGGGGGTCAACGGCTACTGCCTGCCACTGCTGTGACGAGCAAGTCGCCCATAGGGCACTGTTCTGCAACACCGATTGCCGGGATTACGACCAGAAGGAGCAGGAAGCCTCAGGCGCGCCGGATGTTAATGGTAGCCGCCCTGCGACTGTAGTGAGACGGCAGCGCCTGTATCGTCTAAAGCCGCCTTGTGCGGCTTTTTTTACGCCTTGTTCCTGGCGCTATCTGTGTCGAACATACCCAGATCCAGCCTTTAAAACGCAGTCCCCCTACGCCTGTCGGCTTCGTTAAATACACTGCTTTTAACGCAGTTCGCAAAAACGCCAGCTCCCCACACTGCTTAGAGCTCCGGAGGGAATTATCTGCAGAAAATTGACGCAAAATAACGCATTTTGCTCGATATATTTACAATCTACGGGGAGATTTCGTGGAAAGGGGGAACTTCTAGGACAAAACGACCATGTTGACCGATAATCCTATTAAAAGTAACTAATGATATGGCTAGGGCAATCTATGCGTACGCTGCAAAAACTCACGATTAAAAACTATAAGTCGATCCATGAGCAGACGCTTGAGCTAGGTCAGTTAAACATATTCATTGGTGGCAACGGAGTCGGCAAATCAAATCTGATTTCTGCATTTCGCTTACTTCGGGAAATTGTCACACAGAATCTGGCTGGCTACACAGCAATCAAAGGCGGTGCTGATAATTTATTGTACTTTGGCCGGAAGATATCTCCTGAGATGTCGTTTTTCTTGGAGTTCGGTGAAGGCAATACATCCAATTCATACAAAGTAATATTGAGGGGTACCGATGAGGATAAATTCACGGTGTGGAATGAGACCGTGTATTACCATGAGAAAACAAAATATCCTCAACCGTACGACCAAACCGTTACACATTTCGCGGATGAATCTGAGCTGAAATCTGCCAAGCATATCTGCGCTGTTCAAGCAATGCGCGATCTGGAAAGTTATCGTGTATATCATTTTCACGACACAAGTGATACGGCAGCCGTAAAGGCCGCATGTGACCTTGAGGACAATATTTATTTACGGCCACAAGCGGAAAATTTGGCAGCTTTCTTATATTGGTTAAAAATAAAAAAGCCGGATCATTTTTCCAATATCGAAGATACGGTTCGACAAATTGCGCCCTTTTTTGATAGTTTTCAGCTTACCCCCTCAAGACTTAATGAAACACGCATTCGTCTGGAATGGAAGGAGAAAGGAAGTGATACATACTTTAATGCCACAGCTTTTTCTGACGGTACACTTCGATTTATCTGTTTAGCGACTCTGCTTTTACAACCGAATTTGCCGTCTATGGTGCTTCTGGACGAACCAGAACTTGGTCTTCATCCTGCCGCCGTGGCATTACTCGCTGATTTGCTATCTTCAGCGGCTACACGTACCCAAGTGCTGGTATCCACCCAATCTGTCACTTTGGTGAATCAATTTGAGCCTGCTGATGTATGGACTGTAGATCGTAAGGATAATCAAAGTGTTTTCCGCCACTTGAACGATGTAGATATGTCGAATTGGTTGGATGAATATGGGCTGGGCGACTTATGGGAGAAAAATCGACTCGGTGGGCGGCCATGACCAAACGAGTACTTGTATTGGTCGAGGGCCAGACTGAAGAACGATTTGTTAAAGATGTACTAGCTCCTGCGTTCTGGAGGCATGAGCTCTATATCGAGCCAACTGTGCTTATGACAAAACGGGTCAAGGATGGCCCGAATTTTAGGGGAGGAGTCACCAATTTTATAAAGTTCAAAAATGATGTAAATAGATTACTTAATGATGCGGGTGACGCGCTAGTTACGACGTTCCTTGATTACTACGCATTGCCAGCCGATTTTCCAGGAATGATGACCCGCGGTCAAAATGCAACCGGCTCGCAGTGTGTTCTACACGTGGAAGCTGAACTTCATAAACACTTTGGAAGTGCAAACAATTTTCTTCCGTTTCTTGCATTGCATGAGTTTGAGGCATTGTTATTTTCTGACGCTGATATTTTGCCGCGAGTAATGAATTCTAGTAACAAACAGGCCGAATTTTCTGCTATTCGAAATAGTTTCGATAATCCGGAAGAAATTAATAATCGCCCGGAAACGGCGCCATCTAAACGAATCCTGCGGCTTTTTCCTGGTTACCGAAAAACGTTACACGGTCCAATAACGGCCACTCGTATTGGACTAAAATCGATATGTGAAGCGTGCCCCCATTTTTCTGCATGGGTCGACAAATTGGAGGATTTTGCACGCTTGTAAATTTCTAATAAATTCGATCTGTGCGGACTTAAATCATTAACTTCATTGTTAATCTGGCAGCAGTAATTGCTAGGATTGAAAGAGGCGTGTAATGACTTCGTCAGTGTAATGAGTGCGAAGTCTTAAAACAAACTCCGGCTCAACCGCCAACGCGAAAGCCAGTTTTCCGCGAAGCGTAGATACAGCTTCCTGTGAAAGCTCATTTTTTCGGAATTTATCCACTGCCGCTCGTAACTCTCTTTTCATGTCGCGTCCAAGTGATACTTGTTTTTGACTGTTTAGAGTCAATCCCGTTACTTTTCGATTGTGCTTCTTTGATGTGTATACCGTTTTTTCTTCATTAATTTTTAGTACAGGGTGCTTCATTTCATTAACTAGTACTCTAATGAACTTATGAAGTTCACTCAAAAGTAGCGGAGCGTTAGTGGATAGAGCTATGTCATCAGCATAGCGTGTATAAACCACATTCTGCGAAAGACAGTGTAAATGCAGTTCTGTATCGAACTGATTCAGTAAAGCGTTGGAAATGAATGGTGAACTTGGTGCTCCAGCTGCCAGAACAAATTTCTCGTTCTTTTTGTCGCTCATGACCAACAATCTGACAATCAATTCAAGTTCGCCATCTTCTATATCAGGATAAGCCGATTTGATTAGATGGCTCACATCCATATCGGTAATGGATGGGAAAAAATTCTTGAAGTCCATCTTGAGAAGAAATCGATTCTGAACATGCGCTTCGGCATTTGCGAAAATAGACGAGCCTGGCTCATACGCAGTGGCGCAACGATGAACCGGAATTTTTTTTCGTATGATCTCGATCACATATCTTTGCAACCATTTCACTTCTTTTGCTGGTTGCGAAATAAGTCTTCTCCCACCACTACGCTTAGGGATATGAAAGAATTTATACCGATAGGGCGCGGTAAGCATCAATATGCGTAGCTGCTGAGGAGACATGGGGAAATCGGTAAATAGTTGGTCAAGCACTTTCATTTTGGATCCGCCTCAGATGCCAATTTTTGGAGCGCAGGTGGCAGGAAACTCCGCCGCCAACGGTCAGCCCGAATCGCCTCCAATACTTTTATCTGGAATCGGCCGCGATCAAACGGGTGCGCCGAATTGGCGTAAGAGTCGAAGTCGATAAAAGTTTCACGTCTGAATTTCGAAAGAATGTAATCTGTTTTACCGTATTTTCCTTCATCTATTAAATCAAATATTTTTAGCAAAAAAACAGCCTGATCTAACGCTTTTCGATTAATTGAGATTCCAAAGTGGCTTAACAGATCTATTAACTCGCCTTTTTTTAAGGCGACAAATAGCTCCAGAAGATCCGCGATTACTAGAAATTTTGAACGGGGATCTGTCGAGGAAAATTTGAATGATGGGGACTTGGAAGTTATCACTTCACGGATGCTTTCAAAAAGCACCGCTAGATGGGGTTCGAGTTCTGCAACGGTAGTGTGTGGAAACGCATGAATGCAGTCCGCATGTTCGTTCTGGAGATTCTTTAAAGGGCCAAGCCAAATAAATGAATTTCGCTTTTGTATTTCCCCACTACGAACAACGATTTGCAACTGACTGCGAAGACTTGGTATCTTTACGAACGCACCCAACTCTGCAAGGGAACCAGGAGACTCCAGAAACAAGATAACTAAACTTGTAAGATGCCCAAGATCTTCTTCGAAGGTAAGAAGATCATCGTAGATGCCGAATGAGTTCCATTCTGGGTAAATCTCTGGAACAATTAAGCGCTCGCTCAGATCTGGGTGAAATTTATGAATCGACGTTACAAAAAGGTTCCTTTCTGAAACAAAAGGACTTCCATCTCGAGCGTCATCAAGCGTGCCGCCAAAAACAGCAAATCTTGGCGGCACGTTTATTATCCGAGTCTTATTCGGGTCAACTGCCTTCTTAAACTCTTCTAGCAATAACTCCATTAAGAGTATCTACCTTGACCTAGGCACGGAATTGGCCCAAAACCCATGGAGCAGAAGCGAAGCGGAAGCGGAGTGGGTTTTGGGCCAATTCCGTGCCGTCAAATCTGCTCAATACAGTACAGTCTGGCGAATCGCCCGACATTAATAGCTGGGTGCGCTATCACGCGTAGACAGCAGCCATTGTTGTATAAATATGCCACGTGGTCAATGATGATCTATGTTGTATCCTGCGCGACACAAATTTTTCGAATTGCAACTTATAAAGATTGGGGATGCTTTAGATTTGATGTTGGAGCAAAAAATGCTGTCATTAAGTTGTCATTCCCGAGCAAAAACAGCCCAAAAACACCCGAATTAATGACAGCCCATGACTTTTGAATCTTTGATTTAAAACCAATTATTCGTAGAAGCGTGGGGAATTGAACCCGTGGCCTAAAAATGTTTTAATGACTATATTTAAAAAAGAGAATTGAGTATCGGACTGAACCTCTCGAGCCGACACAGGTGCATCGAAATATGAAATTCCTCCGAAAAAACCGCCCTCGGTATTCTAATTGAGGGCGATTTTTTTACGGCTCGTGTCGCTCTGGTACTGATTTTTAATTGCTAGTAATCACAAGACAGCCGTCCATCACCCTTACACTCATCTTAGAATCCCACGTAAAGCCGGTCCGTTTCAATGTTGGACCATACAGGCGAATCCAGAATATGTCGGGATCTTCTTCCTGATAGAAGGAAACGGTGAGCCGCTCTCGTTTATCTTGTGCTTTCGACATGGGATTGTCTCGCGTATGATCGTGCTTAGCCATATTCAACTGCTCCTTAGTTGGTTGTGGTTAGCGGGGCAAGGATGTTGGTAGCATCTTCGTCCCGCGCTTCTTTCAATGTCTGCCGGTACAACGCAGACAAGGTAAAACTCCTTTACATCACCCCTTCATTTTGTTGCAGGGTCGTTGATCCGATCTATAGGGTTCTCTTGGATGGGGACTTGGGTCCAGCGCTTGGCATCGTGCATGTGCAAAACGCTGGCAATGACTAGCTCCATTGCATCGCGCTCATGTTCGTCGAGCTTCAGCATTGCTTCGAATTGCAATTTCAGGCGATCCTCTGGATTGCGTTCGCCTGCCTCAAAAAGAAGCGTATCGGCGCTCACATTCAATGCCAATGCAATACGTCGAAATACATCGATGTTGGGTCGCGCATTTCCACCTTCATAGCGTTTGAATTGCGAGACGTGCATGCCGATCTTGTCCGCCATTTGCTGTTGGGTGAAACCCTGCTCTTTACGAAACGATGTCAAGCGTTGAGAAAAACTCATGGCGGAAAAGAAATGATGTCGATGCCCCTGAGTATAGATAGCATCTCTATAAGTTTGGGCTGAAAACGCAGAACAGGATCAATGTGAGTACATCGGGAAACTGTTTGTCGATTTTAAAAAATCTGACTGGCGGCATTCCTGTTTGGCAAACAGCCCGATACATTGTTGGCCTCTCAAATGAAAAAAGCCCGCCTGAAATTCAGGCGGGCTTTTATTTAATTTGAATGTTGCTTTACACCATACAGCGCATCAATCCCCACCCAGGTGAATGAACTTGTACAGGAAAATCGCCGCAATAATCCAGACCATGACCGGCACCTGCTTGGCGCGACCAGTGAACAATTTCAAGGCTGCATAAGAGATGAAGCCGAAGGCAATGCCGTTGGCAATGGAATAGGTAAACGGGATCATCAGCACGGTGATCACGGCCGGTACGCTTTCGGTGGAATCTTCCCAGTTCAGGTGCACCAGTTCACGCAGCATCAGGCCGGCGACGTAGAACAAGGCCGGTGCAGTGGCGTACGCTGGCACCGCGCCGGCCAGCGGCGAGATGAACAAGGCTGCCAGGAACAACACACCAACCGCCAGCGAAGTCAGGCCGGTACGGCCGCCTGCCTGTACGCCGGCTGCGCTTTCGACATAGGCAGTGGTGCTGGAAGTGCCCAGGAAAGTGCCGGCCACGATCGCAGTGCTATCCGCCAGCAACGCCTTGTTAAGACGCGCCATCTTGCCGTTGACCAGCAGGCCGGCGCGATTGGCCACGCCCATCATGGTGCCGGTTGCGTCAAACATCTCTACCAGGAAGAACACCAGCACTATATTAAGCACGCCCATCGATAGCGCGCCCATGATGTCGAGCTTGAACAAGGTTGGCTCTATCGATGGCGGCATGGCCACCACGCCGTTGAAGGTATTGCCGCCCACCAGGAAACTGAGCACGGTGACGGTCAGAATGCCGATCAGGATGGCGCCCTTGATCTTGAGATGATCCAGCACCACGATCAGCAGGAAACCGAATATCGACAGGATCACCGGGATCTGGTGCAGGTCGCCGATCTGGACAAAGGTGGCCGGATTGGCGACCACCAGGCCGGAACTCTTGAGCGCGATAAAGCCAAGAAACATGCCGATGCCGGCGGTGATCGCGGTCCGTATGGTGGGTGGAATGCCGTTGACGATCATGCCGCGGATGCCGACCAGGCTGACGATGATGAACAGGCAGCCGGAGATAAAGACGGCGCCCAGCGCCACTTCCCAGGACACGCCCATGCCCTTCACTACAGCGTAGGAAAAGTAGGCGTTGAGACCCATGCCTGGCGCCAGGGCGATCGGGTAGTTGGCATACAGCGCCATGACCAGCGTGCCGATCGCGGCGGCTACGCAGGTGGCGACGAACACTGCGCCTTTCGGCATGCCGGCGTCGCCGAGGATCGACGGATTGACGAAGATGATGTAAGCCATCGTCAGGAAGGTGGTGAGGCCGGCGATCAGTTCGGTGCGGACGTCGGTGCCGTTTTCTTTCAGCTTGAAGAATTTTTCGAGCAATTGCATTGTGATGTCTCCTTGATTATTGTTGTTTTTGATTTTCTGGCTGCCGTTTTGCGTCGCGCTTTGTACTGCGTTTGGCAGCGTTGCAGCTAGATAATGGGGTACAGGAAGGGGTCACAATTATGCTCCAAGGTAAATATCGGTTATTCCGGTGTGATGATAACCGCTCCCGCCGCTCCATTGAAAGCCCTGTAAATCTTGCGCCTAAAGATTTTCTCATTCGCGAAAACTGCAATAATTGCCAAATAGGCCATGAAATATTCATATCTCCTATGCAACGGCTATATTTGTCTAATGGAATTACTTATACGATCTCTATTCCATTTTGCAGATAATTGACATTAGCCCTTTCACTATATGAGCGAACGGCGCAAATGCTAATCTGAGTTCATAATTAATAGGCCGTTGCAAATTCAGTCTAGCTACATGCACCGCACCCCGGCACACCAGGCAATACGGTCAGGAAGGCATAGTTTTTTGCAGCAGTCGCCACCAGTATGGAGATCGTTTGTCTATGTCCGCAATTAAGTCCACCACCGATAATGTCATCCGCTTTTTCTACCGTGGTGAAGTCCATACTGTAGATCAGGCGACGCCTACCCGCACTATCTTGCAACACCTGCGTGAAGACCTTCACTGCACCGGTAGCAAGGAAGGCTGCGCCGAAGGCGATTGCGGCGCCTGTACCGTCGTCATCGGTGAACAGACTGCAGATGGCGTCACGCTGAAATCGGTCAATTCCTGCATCCAGTTCTTGCCGACGCTTGATGGCAAAGCACTGTATACAGTCGAAGACCTGAAGCAAGACGACGGCGCCTTGCATCCGGTACAACAAGCCATGGTCGAATGCCACGGTTCGCAATGCGGTTTCTGTACACCGGGTTTTGTGATGTCGCTGTGGGACTTGTACCTGAAGAATGATGGCAGCCAGGCTCCTTCCTGCGGCTCGGCAAAACAATGCAAGCCACATTCGCAACCGATACCGCGTAAGGATATCGATATCGCCCTGTCGGGCAACCTGTGCCGCTGCACCGGCTATCGTCCAATCATCGACGCGGCGCACCGTATGGGCGAACTGCCCGCAGTCGGTTTTGATCGCCAGGCATTGGCACAAGCCCTGCAGCCTTTGCAACGCGAAGAAATGTTTGTCTACAAACAGGGCAACCAAACTTTCTATGCACCACGCACGCTGGCGCAACTGGTCGAAGTACGCGCTGCATATCCGAGCGCACGCATCCTGGCCGGCTCAACCGATGTCGGCTTGTGGGTCACCAAACAGATGCGTGATTTGGGCGACATCATTTATCTCGGCCAGGTGGCTGAGCTGAATGTACTGGAAGTTCGCGACCAGCAACTTGAAATTGGCGCGGGCGTGACGCTGAACGATGCTTACGCAGAAATCTGCAAGCTCTATCCTGAGCTGTCGGAAATGTGGCAACGCTTCGCCTCCCTGCCTATCCGTAACGCGGGCACTCTGGGCGGCAATGTCGCCAACGGTTCGCCGATCGGCGACTCACCGCCATGGCTGATCGCTCTGGGCGCACAAGTCGTATTGCGTGGTCCAGCCGGACAACGGGTGATGCCGCTGGAAGCGCTGTATCTGGATTACATGAAGAAAGACATGCAAGCCGATGAGTTCGTCGAAGCCCTGCGGATTCCGCTGCCGTATGCCGGACGACATTTCCGCACCTACAAACTGGCGAAGCGCTTTGACCAGGATATCTCTGCCGTCTGTGCTGCTTTCTCGATCACTTTGGACGGCGACAAGATCACCGATATCCGTATTGCCTTCGGCGGCATGGCCGCAACCCCGAAACGCGCAGCACTGACCGAAGCCGCGCTGCGCGGTCAAAAGTGGAACGAAGAAACGCTGGAAGCCGCAGTCGCTTTGATGACGGACGATTACAAACCGCTTTCCGACATGCGCGCCTCCAGTGAATACCGGATGAAGACATCGCAAAACCTGCTGCGCCGGTTTTGGCTGGAAACCCGTATCGATGCGCCGTTGCGTACTGATCAGGTAAATCCTTTCGTGTGTGCTTAAGTACAGCGCTCACACCCAAAGCCCACGGAGATAAAGAGTAGACGTCATGAATAAGCAAACTGAAGATTTTATGAAGACCAATATTCCAGCGCAGGAAGATAAAACCGCCTGGGCGGAAGTCGGTCAATCCCATCCGCACGAATCAGCGATATTGCATGTACTGGGCGAAGCCACCTATACCGACGACATCCCGGAAGCGCAAGGCACCTTGCACGCCGCGCTCGGCATGTCGGCGAAAGCCCACGCGCGTATCCGCTCGATCAACCTCGATGCTGTGCGTAGCGCGCCGGGTGTCGTTGCGGCCTTCACCGCGGCCGATATTCCCGGCACCAATGATTGCGGTCCGATCCTTCACGATGATCCGATCCTGGCCAACGGCCTGGTCGAATATGTGGGCCAGCCTATCTTTGCGGTCATCGCCGACAGCCATGACAATGCGCGTCGCGCCGTACGCAAGGTTGTCATCGACTATGAAGAACTGCCGGCCATCCTGACGCCGCAAGCGGCACATGCGGCGAAGTCATATGTACTGCCTCCGATGCGTCTGCAGCGCGGCAATGCGGAACAAGCTTTCGAGACGGCGCCGCATCGTGTCAGCGGCCAGCTGTATGTAGGCGGCCAGGAGCAGTTTTACCTGGAAGGCCAGATTTCCTACGCTATTCCGAAAGAAGGCAATGGCATGCTGGTGCTGTGCTCGACCCAGCATCCGACAGAAATGCAGCACGTTGTGGCACACGCACTAGGCGTCCATTCGCACAACATCGTGGTCGAATGCCGGCGCATGGGCGGCGGCTTCGGCGGCAAGGAATCGCAATCGGCATTGTGGGCGGCGGTGGCGGCGATTGCTGCCGCAAAACTGAAACGTCCGGTCAAGCTACGCGCCGACCGCGACGACGACATGATGGTCACCGGCAAGCGCCACTGCTTCCACTATGACTATGAAGTCGGTTACGACAACGACGGCCGGATTGTCGCCGCAAAAGTAGATATGGTCAGCCGCGCCGGATTCTCCGCCGACTTGTCGGCGCCGGTGGCAACTCGCGCTGTCTGCCACTTCGACAATACCTACTATCTGTCGGATGTCGACATCAAGGCAAGCTGCGGCAAGACCAATACGCAGTCGAACACGGCATTCCGCGGCTTTGGCGGTCCTCAGGGTGCGATTGCCATTGAATATATCGTCGATGAAATCGCCCGCAACCTGGGGCGCGATGCACTCGATATCCGCAGACTGAATTTCTACGGCCGCAACGACGAAGAAGGCCGCAACGTCACCCAGTACAATCAGAAAATCGTCGACAACGTGATCCATGAGCTGGTGGCCGAACTGGAAGCCACCAGCGAATACCGGCAACGCCGCGCTGCTGTCGAAGCATTCAACGCTACCAGCCCGGTGCTGAAAAAAGGCCTGGCGCTGACGCCGGTCAAATTCGGCATTGCCTTCAACGTGACGCACTTTAACCAGGCCGGCGCGTTGGTGCACGTGTACACCGATGGTTCGGTGTTGGTGAATCACGGCGGCACGGAAATGGGCCAGGGTATCAATACGAAAGTGGCGCAAGTTGTCGCGCATGAGCTCGGCATCCCATTGGAACTGGTACGCGTCACCGCGACCGATACCAGCAAGGTCGCCAATACATCGGCTACCGCAGCGTCAACCGGCGCCGATCTGAACGGCAAGGCTGCGCAGGACGCAGCACACACAATCCGTCAGCGGCTGGCGGAATTCTTCGCCAAATTGCATAACGGCGACGCCAAAGCAGTGACTTTCTCCGCCGGGGCAGTCCATCTCGGCGAACATAGCCTGCCGTTCGGCGAATTGACGCAGAAGGCTTACCTGTCGCGGGTGCAATTGTGGTCCGATGGTTTCTACGCCACCCCAGGCTTGCATTGGGATCCAAAAACCATGACCGGCCACCCATTCTCTTACTTTGCTTACGGGGCATCGGTATCGGAAGTGGTGATCGACACCTTCACCGGCGAATGGAAATTGCTGCGCGCCGACGCGCTGTATGACGCAGGCCAGTCGTTGAACCCAGCGATCGATATTGGCCAGGTTGAAGGCGCCTTCATTCAGGGCATGGGCTGGCTGACCACCGAAGAATTGTGGTGGAACAAAGACGGAAAACTGATGACGCATGCGCCGTCGACGTACAAGATCCCAGGTATCTCCGATTGCCCGCAAGACTTCCGTGTGAAGCTGTTCAAGAACCGTAATGTGGAAGATAGCATTCACCGCTCCAAGGCAGTCGGCGAACCGCCGTTGCTGTTGCCTTTCTCGGTATTTTTTGCGATCCGCGATGCGATCGCCAGCGTGGGTGGAAACCGCTTCAATCCGCCTTTGAATGCGCCGGCAACCAGCGAAGCGATCCTCAAAGCAGTCGATGCCGTGCGCGCGCTAGCGCGTCCAGCCTGACACGGAGCCTCATCATGAGCAACTGGCTAGATGCGCTCACTACGCTGATCACGCAAACTTCGCAAAACACCACGGCGATCCTGATCACCGTGGCGCAGGTCGAGGGCTCGGGACCGCGCGAGCCGGGCGCCAAAATGGTGGTGACTGCGGTGGGCCAGTTCGACACCATCGGCGGCGGCCACCTCGAATTGCAGGCGATCAGAATCGCTCGCGAGATGTTGGAAGAAAGCCTGTCGCTGAGCCGCGAACGGCGTCTACAGCGCTTTTCTCTTGGCCCATCGCTTGGCCAGTGCTGCGGCGGCGTAGTCCATCTTGCGTTTGAAAGAGTGACTTCGGCATCTGCCGACTATTTCAGTTTCCTGCAACGCCGCCTGCGCGACGCCGACGACAGCTGGCGCCTGGTGGCGTTGGATGACGCAGCGCCGCCGGCCATGTGCGATGCCGATGGCGAACGTTTGCACGGCCCCGGCCGCCTGCCGACCTTGCCATCCTTGCTGACACCGTCAACCAAGGCCCTGGGCGCCTGCACCATCTTGCGCGACGACAGCGGCAAACGCTGGCTGCTGGATGCTTGTCTGGCGACGCGGCCGCAATTATTCCTGTTCGGCGCCGGCCATGTCGGCGCGGCGATCGTCAAGGCGCTCGGCGATTTGCCGTGCCGCGTAGTGTGGATCGATGAACGGGAAGAAATGTTCCCGGACGCCTTGCCAGCCAATGTCCGCATCGAAGCCACCGATACGCCGGAATCAATCGTAGAAAACGCGCCCGACGGTTCCAGCTTCCTGGTGATGACCCACAACCACGCGCTGGACCAGCGCCTGTCTGCGCAGATTCTGCAGCGCAACGGCGTCGCCTGGTTCGGCCTGATCGGCTCCAAGAGCAAGCGCATGCAATTCGAGCACCGCCTGCACGAGCGCGGTATTCCGCTGGAACGCCTGGCCGACATGGTGTGCCCTATCGGGATCGCCGGCATCGTCGGCAAAGAACCGGCGGTCATCGCGGCCTCGGTCACGGCGCAATTGCTGCAGGTCTGGGAACAGATCGCCCGGCAACAGCAAGCGGCGGCAACCGCTCCGCAATTACGGCTGCAACTGCAATTGGTCAGCGCTACTTAGAGGCTGTTGCTAACACACCTGGCGTTGTTGCTCCTCCTTGCCGTACTACTCGTACTGTCTTCCTCGGAGCGCCTGGCCAGCTGTATTTGCAGTAGCCACTTAATTCAAATCCGCTTCTGGCCCGGCTTGCGCCAGGTTCGGGATGCGTTCGAATTTTATTCGAATATTTATTTATTCATAGCGGCATTTTTTCGCATTTCACTCAAGGATAGTTTTCATGTCAGCCCTCAGCCTAAGCCATATCGACCAGTCTACATTGCAGGCCTACCGCGCCAGCGTGCTCCATTTCAGCGCTGATCCGGCTCATCATGCGGACGCCCATCATTGGCATGAAGATGGCTTGCTGCTGATCGCTGACGGCAAGGTGGCGGCTGCCGGCGACTATCAGCAACTATCGCTGCAACTGAAGAGTGAACTGAAAGCTGAACTGAAGATCCATGACTACCGCGGCAAGATCATCATGCCGGGCTTTATCGATACCCACTTGCATTATCCGCAGACCGACATGATCGCGTCGCCCGCTCCTGGCTTGCTGCCTTGGCTCGAAACATACACTTTTCCGACCGAACGCAAATTCTCCGATCCAGCCCACGCCAGCAACGTCGCCGAATTCTTTCTCGATGAACTGCTACGCTGCGGCACCACGACGGCGATGGTGTACTGCACCGTCAATCCAACCTCGGTGGACGCCTTCTTCACCGCCAGCGAAGCGCGCAACCTGCGGATGGTAACCGGTAAGGTGCTAATGGACCGGAACTGCCCGGATTTCCTGCAAGACACCGCCGAGGGCGGTATCCGAGACAGTGAAGAGTTGCTGAAGAAATGGCATAAACGTGGCCGTCAACTATATGCGATCACACCGCGCTTCGCCCCTACCTCCACGGAAGAGCAGTTGCAACTGGCAGGAGAACTGGCACAGGCTTATCCGGACGCCTATTTGCAAACCCATGCTGCTGAAAATCTCGATGAAGTGGCTTGGGTCAAATCGTTGTTCCCGAGTTCGCGCAGCTACATGGATGTCTACGACAAATATGGGATGCTGCGGCCGCGTTCCATGTACGGCCACTGCATCTGGCTCGACAATCATGACCGCAAGCGCATGGCGGAGACACAGTCGGCTATTGCGATTTGCCCTACTTCCAATCTGTTCCTGGGTAGCGGCCTGTTCGATTTCGTCGGCGCCGATGCCGAAGGCGTACCGTTGTCGCTGGCGACAGATGTCGGCGGCGGCACCAGTTTCTCGATGCTGCAAACCATGAACGAAGCCTACAAAGTGGCGCGCATGGCAACCACCTACCTGCCTGCAATGCGGATGTTTTACCTGGCGACGCTGGGCGGTGCGCGCAGTATGCAACTTGAAGGCACAATCGGTAATTTCATGCCTGGCACGGAAGCAGATTTCATTGTGCTCGATCCGAAGGCGACGCCATTGCTGGCGCGACGCAGCGAACGTACCGAGAGCGTGGAAGAACTGCTGTTTGCGCTGGCGTTGCTAGGGGATGACCGGACTATTTCGGCGACTTATGCTGCCGGCAAATTGGTACACAGCCGGGATGGCGTGCTTTTGTAAAATTCATCCGAAAAATACACAGAATACACAGAATACACAAAAGGCATGAAATCTCAGTCGGGTGATTCATGCCTTTTTTATTTTCGTGACTTTCGTGAATAAGGTCCGTCAAGGCCGCAGCGCATACCTGTTTTCGCTGACGCATTCATAGCGCTGCAGGACATTTCCACTGTCATCAACGCTTTCCAGGTACACATCGAACTGCCACAAGCGCGCCATATGCCGCAGCATTTCATCCGTGCCCTCGGCCAGTGGCCGGCCGTCGCTGCGGAAGTGACGCAGGGTCAGGCTGCGGTCGCCGCGGGTGTTGACTGACCAGACCTGGATGTTGGGTTCGCGGTGGTTGATATCGTATTGCCGCGACAGTGCCTGCCGCACATATTGATAGCCTGCGTCGTTATGGATGGCCGATACTTCCAGCTCGCTGCGGTTTTCATCGTCCAGCACTGCGAACAAGCGCATGTCGCGTATCAGTTTCGGCGACAGATACTGCGCGACGAAACTTTCATCCTTGAAATTACGCATGGCGTAATGCAGGGTATCCAGCCAGGGCGTACCGGCCAGTTCGGGAAACCAGCGACGGTCTTCTTCGGTCGGCTTTTCGCATATACGGCGGATGTCGCTCATCATGCCGAAACCGAGCGCGTAGGGGTTCATGCCGTTGTAGTAGGGCTTCGTCACCGACGGCTGAAATACGACGTTGCTATGCGAATGCAGGAACTCCATCATGAAGCCGTCGGT